>CAZHMZ010000167.1:4311-7806 GCA_964532655.1 uncultured Anaerolineaceae bacterium | reverse complement strand
CAATCCTGTCATCCCGAACGACAGTGAGGGATCGGCCAGGGAAAAATATCACTCGATTTCCTATCTGGAAACGATAAGATGATCTCTTATCCGATCCCTCGTGGCGGCGCGGACGCCGACCCCTCGGGATGACAGCCAGGACGAGTTGGTGGTGGAAATATGCATTTATCAGTGGATTATTGTATCGGTGGGTTCGATGGGTTCCGGGCAGACAGCGTTACGGATCAACGGCATTCATCCTGGAGAAATTTGTGTGCATACACCGCACACCGTATATGCAAAAGTTTGCCAATTCTGTCATCCCGAACGATAGTGAGGGATCGGCCAGGGAAAATTTCACTCGTTTTCCTGTCTGGAGCCGGTAAGATGACCTCACCTCCGGTCCCTCGTGGCGGCGCGGACGCCGACCCCTCGGGATGACAGACAGGACGAGTTGGTGAAATATTAGCCTTTCTCAATTGAAAGAACCTGCCTTTCGGCAGGTTCTTTCAATAAGGGTGAGAAAAGGAGGAAATCAATTGTCAATCATGGCTTGCAGCAAATTCCAACCACTAATCCCTGATAAAACCATTCGCTGCGGGGCCCTGATGTTGTCTATAGTTTATTCTTTACAATATTCCCAGGCAATGGACTTAAGGTATCAACCGCTTCGAATTTCTTCCCACTTTATTGGATACGAATGTCATCTGATTCGGGGTACAAAACAGCCTGGAATGTTTACATACCTTCCAGGCTGTGTATTCAAAATGTGACAGAAGGCGCTTACCCGGCTGTCTGGAAGATCTGGATCGATCCATCCGAACCCATAATCAGCAGTGAGCGCCCATCGGATGAGAAATCAATCCGCGCCTGCAAGGGGACCAGCGTTGGCAGGGGGACCTGCTCGGCAAAGTGAGCCAGCAGCGCGCCGGTATTTGGGTTCCAGATATACACATCGCCGTAAGCGTCGATAGTCACCAGACCCGCACCGTCAGGGGTATAAGCTGCTGCCACCACTTCAGCAGGATACCCGCTGATCTCCAAGGTGTTGATGCGTTTCTGCTGAGCAATATCGATAAAATACACCAGGTTGTCCTGCTGGTAGCGCGCCAGTGAACGATATCCCACCGCCGCCGCAAACTGTGAATCGGGCGAGATGGCAATGTCATTGATAAAGCCGGTTTCGATATACACAATCTTCCGACCGGTGGCGCCGTCCAGCAGGTTGATCCCCATTTCCTTCACATCGGTGATGAGGAAATTCCCATCGGCAGACCAGTCAAAACTGCGGAAGGTTGTGAGAGCATGTTTCTGGCGCACGGTCTGAAGATCCCACACAAACAGTTCGCCATTGCTCATAGAAGCCAACTGGCTACCATCCGGCGCGTAAAGCAGTTTGGTGATGGGTTTCAAATGCTGGGTTGCCAGGCGGATCTGCTCCGCGCCGGTTTGCGCATCCCATACCACGATGCGAGAACCATCCAGCACGGCGGCGACATTTTTCCCATCCGGTGAAAATACCGGCGAACTGATATAGGCCTGGGTTTCGATCTGCAGGGTGTTCAGAATTTCGCCGGTACTCAGATCCACAATCTCAATCGAGTGCAGATCCGCGGCCGTGCGGGCAACCATATTTGCCGATGGAGAGGCCGAAAAGCCGCTTTCGTGCTGCACATTGGTTACTTCCAGGTCACGGTACACCCACTCATCATGGGTATTGGTCAGCGAAAGCCCTTCCACCTGCGCGGTGAACAACGCTTCGCCGGTCTGCACATCCCAAACCTTCACGCTGCCGTCAGCGCCAATCGAGGCGTATTTCAGGCTGTCAGCCGATGTGGAAAAGCCCACCACCGGGCCTGCATGCGCCGGAAACTGATCCTGGATAAAACCATAAGCAAATTGATCGCTGATACGAAAGTTGATCAGCATGATCTGTCCGCGCGCGTTTCCGGCCAAAACGGTGGTAGTGGTGTTCACGGGGGTATTGGGGGCGGGTGTGGGCAGATCAGGGTTCACCACTGCCGGGATAAACCCGTACACGGTGGCATCCAGGTTGAGATCCACTGTATCCAGCAGGGCGCCGTCAGACACGCGCCACAGATACAGGTACTGCATGCCGCGCAGGCCGCCGGAAACACGGGTGGATACGGCAGCCGCATACAGTCCATCCGGTGAGAAATCCAGATCATACACCTCACCGGGCAGGCCCTGCAGGTTTACCAGGAAACGCCCGCGTTCCACATCCCAAACACGGATCTGGTAGTTATTCTTTGAATCGATACCCGAATTGAGAAAGGTTTTCCCATCCGGTGAGATCGCCACCTGCATGGCCCCAAAGGGGTAAGCCAGACCGTTATTGGTTTGCACCTGGGCGCCGGTGGCGGTATCCCACACATTGGTCACGTCAAAGATATCCAGCGCGGCCAGCAGGGCGCCATTGCCAGAGAGTGCCACAGCGCGGGTATTTTCGATGACCGGCAGCGGGTCGCCGGCCTGCTGGCCGGTTTTGGCATCCCATCGCTGCACCGCACCGCCGCGCGTGCTGGTGATAATCTGGCTGCCATCGCTGGAATACGCGCCGCGATTGAAAACGCGCCCGGTATCCATCTGCCACAACAAATCACCTCTGGCCACATCGTAGGTAAGCAAAGCAGTGGTAGTGAGCACCGTCACCTGCGAGGCATCCGGTGAGAGCGCTACCGTCACTACGGCGCCGCTGCCCAGGCGGCTGGTAAAAGCCAGATTGCGGATGGCGTCACCGGAGATAACGGCTGGTTGCGGGGTTGGAGGTTGAGTGGGCTGCTGTGTCTCGGTGGGTACGGCAGGCGCGGTGGGTTGGTCCGTTTCTGCATTCACCGAAGCCGTTTCAGTGGCCACTGCTTCGCTTGCAAATGGCTCTGTTGGTTTGGCAGTTTCTGCGGCGGTTGTTTCCTGTGCAGGCGGTTCAGTCTGGTCAACAACGGGTGTCTGAGATCCCGGCTGACAGGCTGAAAAAAGGAGTGCGATACAGAGGATGATCGAAATAATGGCAAATGAATGAATCCGGTTCATAACAGGTTCTCCAAAGCGGCATGATGATCGCCAGGCAAAATGATTCTATGATTTGCTGTCAGAATGCTGCGACGCTGCATCTGCAGGATGAGCAGACTTCCGGCGCGGCAATCGGTTTCGGTATTTACGCCACCAGCGGAACTCCGGTGGCGGAAGCGGCTGCGTGGTGGGATCATCGAAGGCTTCCATCTCAAACAGGCGCGCATAAATATAACGGCCCAGTACCCGCGCGGTGGCAATGGTAGGGGCTGCAAGAACCACGCCCAGCACACCGGCCAGAGCCGCCCCGGCGACGATGCCCAGAATGACCACCAGCGGAACCAGCCGTACCCTTCGCCCGATCACGCGCGGGATCAGATAGTTCAAATCGGTCTGGGTGAACAGGATGTGCGCGCCCACCACGATGAGCAGAAAAGCCCAGTGCGGCAGATCGATCCAGGTGGAGCCAAAGATCAGCGCCAGCAG
>CAZHMZ010000167.1:0-4301 GCA_964532655.1 uncultured Anaerolineaceae bacterium | reverse complement strand
ACCGTGCCCGATGCTGGGTAAGAACTCCAGCAAACCGCCCAGTACCCCCATCGGCAGGGCATACGGCAGCCCGATCGCATAACCCAGCGCCGTCAGAATCACCATGACCATCAGCGAGAGGGTCATCTGCCCGCGGAAGAAGGCCGACCAGATATCCCCAATCTCCAGGCGCAGATCGTTGTAGTCCTGGCGGTAGTCGGGCGGAACCAGACGTTCCATGCCAGCCCCGATAGCGCGGCTGTCCTTCAGCAGGTAAAAGGTGATGATGAGAATAAAGATAACCCACACCAGGGAAGACACCACGCCGGTGACTAAAGTGATGGTATGCCCCACCACCGGGCTGAGAATCTGCTGCAGTGTATCCACCACACGGGTGGTGATTTCTCTGCCATCAATCGTAAAGCCCAAGATGGTGAAGTTTTTCCCCAATAACGAGGTGATCTGCTGCAGAATGCCGTCAAAGTTCCACTGGCTAGCCGTCACCTGCCCCACCAGATAGGGGATGATAAAAGTCAACAGCCCGGCGATCACCGCCCCCACCAGCACATACGCCAGCAGCACTGAAAGCGCCCGCGGGAGATGGAGTGTGTCCTGAATGCGAGTGACCAGCGGGTAAAGAATGTAGGCCAGGATGACTGAAAGGATGATGGGCGGGATGACTGACTTGAACTGAACCAGCAGGTAAATCGCACCGGCCAGTATCAGCAAAACTACGATCACTTTGGTATGCGTGGCCCAACGCGGGCGGGAGGGTGACTGCATGGATCTATTGTATCAGAAGCAGGCCAACCGGATTGCTACGGCGGGCTTTGAGTTTATTCGATAGCATGTCAGCAACGAAACTCGCACCCAAAGGGTTATTATCCTCAGATAGAGCATTCCAGCGGCAATGTAAGTCAGTCAGTGAGCAGATTCGGGTTAGAATAGGTGAAATTTGATTTTCTGTATCCATTATGCAGGGACAAATCACGGAGCGTGTAGGTGAAAGATTTTGAGGGAAAACTGATCCTGATCACCGGTGGTTCCAGCGGTATCGGGTTTGCGCTGGCCAAAAAATTATCTGCACTCGGCGCCCACGTGTGGATCCTCTCCCGCAGCGCCGCACGGCTTGAGATTGCCGCAGCGGAAATCCAGCAGGCGGCTGCTCATCCCGGGCAAAACTCGGGCTTTCTCGTTTGCGATATCACCCAGGTTCACCAGGTAGAGGAAACCCTGCAGCGCTTCCTGGTTGAACAGGGCGTGCCGGATCTGGTGGTGAACTCAGCCGGGTACTCTTACCCCCAGACATTCCTCAACATTCCGCCTGAAATCTTTGCCGACCAGATGGATGTAAACTATTTCGGCACGGTCAACATCATCCGGGCGGTTCTGCCGGCCATGCTGGAACGCGGCAGCGGGCACATCGTCAACATCTGCAGCACCGCCGGTTTGCTCACCTTTTACGGCTTTACGGCGTACAGTGCCTCCAAATTTGCCCTGCGCGGGTTTACTGACGCTCTTCGCTCTGAAATCAAGGGCACCGGTGTGGATATCTCGCTGTGCTTTCCGCCCGATACCGATACCCCCGGCCTGAAAACCGAGAACCAGGTCAAACCCGAGGTCACGCGCATCGTCTCCAACGTCGGCGGTCTGGCTTCACCCGAACAGGTAGCTGAGTCAATTGTGAAGGGTATCCGGAAAAATCAATACCTGATTCTGAGCGGCATCATGAACAAACTGATCTATGCCCTGGTAGGCCTGGCCGGAAAGCTGGTTTATCCGGTGATGGACAGTATGGTGGCTTCGGCCAAAAAACAGAGCAAACAAGGCTGACACTTAAAATCAAAACCACCGGCCTGACAGGTGGTTTTTGATTTATATTCTTATTGCACCCCACCCCTTTTTCCCCGCCCCTCAAGGGGCGGGGAATTTTTTTGATGGGATTGACCTGAAGACAGGTCAATCCCATCAAATTGCGGGAAAAGATTTTTGCCCGCGGACTTTCGTCCCGGCATTACAAAGGTTTAGTAACTTCAGTCTGTGCCACCTGACCGGTGCGGTTTCTTGCTACAGGGGTCTAGCCTTCCACCAGCGTGCCCACCGACTCGCCCAGCAGGGCGCGTCGCAGCGAGTGTTCATCCCACAGGTTCAGCACCAGAATAGGGAGTTTGTTATCCATACACAGTGAGATGGCGGTGCTGTCCATCACCTCAAGTCGACGGTTGAGAGTCTCAATATAGGTGAGACGGTCAAACTTTTTGGCCTCCGGGTGATTGACCGGATCACAGTCATACACACCGTCCACCTTGGTAGCCTTGATCAGCACATCACACTCAATTTCCATAGCGCGTAAAGCTGCCGCCGTATCGGTGGAGAAATACGGGTTGCCGGTGCCGCCACCAAAAATCACCACGCGGCCTTTTTCAAGGTGACGGGTGGCGCGCCGGCGGATATAGGGTTCGGCTACAGTTCGCATCTCGATGGCTGATTGAACCCGCGTAACCACCTGCATGCTTTCCAGGGCATCCATCAATGCCAGCGAGTTCATCACGGTGGCCAGCATGCCCATATAATCCGCGGTGGCGCGGTCCATCCCGCCTTGCAGGCCGTAACTGCCGCGCCACAGGTTCCCGGCGCCAATCACAATCGCCACATCCACGCCCATCTCACGCACTTCACGCACCAGCGAGGCAATATGCTTGGCCCGCACCATATCAATGCCAAAGCCGTTTTCACCCGATAATGCCTCGCCGCTGATCTTCAACATAATTCGTTTGTATTTCAGATTGGTTACGCTGCTCACGTCATCTCCTTTGTCTGTAAGCTTTCAGCATGGATTAATGCAGAAAGCAATACCGCGATATTAAAAAAATGCGTTTGTGATGCAAATAACATCACAAACGCCTTTCCTGCCTGCTCCCCTCCCCGGGAGCCGGGGAGGGATGGTTTGCAGGTTTTTGGTTCTGAATGGATCGTCTTCGAAAATGAGTCTCCGATTTGATCATCGAAAAATTTACTCTTCCGAGGTCTCACCCAGCGACCAGCGGCTGAAGCGACGAATGATGATGCTCTCGCCGAGCGCCACAATGTTTTCATTCAGCAGATCCTGAATGGTTTTGGTTTCATCGCGAATGTAAGCCTGGCGGAGGAGAACCATCTCGTCTTTGTATTTTTTCATGGCGCCTTCCACGATGCGGGGCATGATGGCTTCGGGCTTGCCTTCTTCGCGAGCCTTGGCGGTAGCAATTTCAGCTTCATGATCCAGGTCAGCCTGAGGGATGTCCTCTTCGCGGATGTAGAGAGGAGAGGTGGCTGCGATTTGCAGGGCCACTTCATGAGCAAACTTGCGGAACGATTCAGAGCGTCCGACGAAATCGGTTTCGCTGTTTACTTCCACCATCACGCACACGCGCCCGTCGCCGTGAGAGTACAGGTCAATCACGCCTTCTGAGGCTTTGCGGCTGGAACGTTTGTTGGCGGTGGCCAGGCCTTTTTCGCGCAGGATATCCAACGCTTTGTCAAAGTCGCCATCGGTTTGGGTCAGGGCATTTTTGACATCCAGAATGCCGGCGCCGGTGGCTTCTCTTAACTTCTTGATCATGTCTGTTGTTACTGCCATTTTTTTATTTCCCTTCAAGTGATTTGTTGCACAACCAGGAGTTTGCCCGGTCGATTATTCGTTGGTCTCGGCGGTATCGTTTGAGGTGTTGTCGTCGGATTCGCCCATTTCATCTTCAGCCACAGTTGCATCCGCTTCTTCGGTCAGTTCTTCACCGGCAACGGGTTTGCGGGAGGTCAGCTTGGCCAGGGTAGAAGCACCGAGCAGATCTTCGTCTTCCAGTTCAACTTCCACCAGCGAGGTAGCCGGGGTATAAGCGGGAGCGCGTTCTGCTTCGGTTTCGGCCATCAAATCATCATCCTTGCGCAGGCCCTTGCCCTCAATGGCGGCATCGGCAATCTTGCCGACCAGCAGTTTGATGGCGCGGATGGCGTCATCATTGGAGGGGATGACATAGTCCACATTGCGGGGATCGCAGTTGGTATCCACCAGGGCGATGACCGGGATCTCGCGCAGGTTGGCCTCATGAACGGAGGTATCTTCGTGGGTAACATCCACCACAAACAGCAGATCGGGGATACGGTTCATGGTGCGCAGACCGCTCAAACGGGTCTTGAGGCGTTTGATTTCGCGCTCGATCAGCAGGCCCTCTTTCTTGGTCAGGCGGTTGATTTCGCCGGTTTCGAACAGGCGCTCCAGGCGCTCCAGCTCGCGGATGCGCTGCTGGATGGTCTGCCAGTTGGTGAGGATGCCGCCCAGCCAG
>CAZHMZ010000166.1:1411-8018 GCA_964532655.1 uncultured Anaerolineaceae bacterium | reverse complement strand
TGAAATACCGGTAGGCCTCTGCCAGCCAGTCCTGGTATTGATCCAGCTCATGCAACACCGGATTCCGATCGGGAAAGCGCGGGTGCAAATCACGACCCGATGTGACCAACTCTGCCTCGTGATATCGCCCGGCCAATTGATCGGCCAACTGGTGGAGTTGTTCAGTTTTGTTTATGATGGGCGTATAAACGGATCGATTCTGTTGATCTACACCCTGGCTTTGCTGTTCATCCCCCATATTTACCGGTTTCCTGACTTTTGAGCAGCGATCTCGGCTGCTGTGGGTTTCACCTGTGATCGAGGCACGTCCTGCAGGATCAAAACCGGTTTGGTGCCGTGATCGATGTAATTTCTCGCAATGCTCCCATACGGCCAATCAAATGTGGCGGTATTGCCGTGAGCGGTGAAGACAACCAGATCGATATCATCTTCCTGGTTGATCAATTCCTGCAGGGCTGTCGGGATACTGCGGTTTTCCAGTACACGCGTTTGGGCAGTTACTGGCAGACGTTCCTTCATCTCTTCCAGATATCGGGTCACCGCCTGTCGACTGACGTTCATCAGTTCCTGGCACAGGTGATGAATTTCACCCGGATAAGGTTGGGGGATGGGCAGTTCAGGTGGTTTGATGACGGCTGCCAACAGTAGATTGGTGGCGGTGCCGATTTGAGGGATCGACTCATAGTCCTTCACCTCTTCAACGGCAAATGGGAGTTGATGAACTCCAGCCCCTGCCAAAGCGATCCCTACCGAAAGAGCCGATTCAGCCCTGCGGGAACTGTCCACTGGCAGGAGAATGCGTCGGTAACGGAATTCCCGATCCGGTTCTGCGGGCAAACCGTAAGCCCTTTCGATCAATATCGGCAGATAAACAAGATTGATGACCTTTTGCGGTACGCTGCTGAGGCTCCAGCGGCTGAGCCCGCCTGCTCCGTGTGTGGTTAGCATTAGTAGGTCAATATTCTGCGTATGGGCAAAGTTGACGATTGATTCGGCAGTTTTTCCTTCCTCAATGCAAAATTCGACAGATCCCTTTTTTCCCCCGATTGAACGGTCTTCTTCCATTTCAGATGAGTCTGCCAAATCTGCCAGATCCTGACTGATCCGATCTGCAATACTCTGCATGTACATGGCGGATTCAGCCTTGCGGATCTGCCAGTTGAGTGGGTCCACTGAGGAAGGGTTTTCAGAAAAAGCAGTTGGATCCAGTACCTGCAGAAGAACGATATCTGAACCAAAGATACGTGAAAAATATACCGCGTGAGGGATCACACGTTCAGCCAGCTTGGATCCATCCAGCGGGACTAGAATTCGAGTAAACATTTGGACATCCTCCCCTTTGCCCAGACGGGACATACCGCTCCCGTTATCGCGCCAGGTATCCCCCATCTACGGCGATATACTCTCCTGTAATAAACGATGCGCGATCTGAACTTAACCATACCACAAGTTCGGCCACTTCTTCGGGTTTCCCCAGGCGCCCAATCGGGTGAAGCGCGACCAGCGCTTTGTAAGACTGCTCATTTGCCTCCAGACCGGAAATCAATGGCGTACTGATAAAAGCAGGTCCGATCGAGTTGACGCGGATTCCCTTTTGGGCATATTCCAGCGCGGCGTTGCGGGTAAGTCCTACTACGCCATGCTTGGCAGCTACATACGCCGGTGCGGCTGAAAACCCAACCTGGCCTAAAATGGAAGCCATATTCACAATCGCTCCCCCGCCGGTTCGCAGCATTTCAGGGATCTCGTAGCGCATGCAGTAGAAAACGCCCGACAGGTTGACATCGATGATTTTTTGCCAGCCTTCCACGCTGTAATCGCCTGTGAGATTGGATTCACCCCCAATCCCGGCGTTGTTACAGGCATAATCCAGCCTGCCAAATTCACGGATTGTTCCCTCAACCAGACGGGCACAATCGGCGTGTTTTGAAACATCTGCCTCGATAAAAAAGGCTTCCCCTCCACCCTGGCGGATCATATCCACCGTTTCATTTCCGCCTGCCACATCGATATCCGATACCACTACCTTTGCCCCATCCCGGGCGTAAAACAGGGCGCTTGTCCGTCCAATTCCGGAGGATGCCCCGGTCACAATTGCTACCTTGCCACTCAAAATTGCCATTCACTTGCTCCTGGTTTTTACCAATAAAAGGCGCCGTCAGCAGAACTCGAGTTGTTCCCGCGCGCTGTCACGCACCGGGCAGATCTATGGACCTGCCGGCTGCCTGGTGAAATCAAAATGTCTCACTTTTAGACTATCTTCTCAACATTAAAATAGCCTTATCACGCGAATGCAGGGAAGAGGCTCGATCTGCAACGTTCCATCATCTGGCTATACGGCAATAAAAATGGTAATTCTGGCACCTGGTTGCGTAATTTCAAGAAGTCTGGAGGTTTTCATGCACCCTTCTCAACCCTGAATGGATATCCAGTTTTCCGGGTTTGCAGGATGTTACAATCTACTGCACTGTTTCCGGTTAAGGCATGCGAACACCGGTTCAGTCGAAATTATTCTGATGAAAGAAAAATGATTATCTGATGACACAACAAAAATTACGCGTCGGATTGCTGTTTGGCGGACGTTCGGGTGAACACGAGGTTTCGCTCATGTCAGCCCGGTCAATCCGCTCGGTTTTGAAATCCGATCGGTACACCGTCACTGAGGTAGGGATTACCCCGGATGGAGCATGGCTGACCGGAGATTCGGTCATTGAAGCGTTTGAATCAAAACGATATGAGGCGCTTCACCCGGTGATTCTGCTGCCCGAGCCCAACAATGCTGTTTTGTATCGAATCCAGGAAAACGAATCTGCCAGTGTACTGGAGGAGATCACCTGCTTTGACGTGATCTTTCCGGTGCTTCATGGTACCTTTGGAGAAGATGGAACGGTACAGGGTCTGCTGGAACTGGCCGATCTTGCCTATGTCAGCGGCGGGGTCCTGGCTTCATCGGTTGGGATGGATAAGGCTCTGTTTAAAGAGGTAATGCGCGCAAACGGGATCCCCGTGTTGGATTCGAAACTGTTGACCCGTCGCCAGATTGAAACCGATCCTCAGGACCTGCTGCTTGAGATCGAACAAAACCTGCCCTATCCGGTTTTTGTGAAACCGGCCAATCTGGGTTCATCGGTCGGGGTGAGCAAATGTCGCAACCGGTCTGAGCTCTTAAGCGGTTTATCGCTGGCCGCTGAATTTGACCGGCGGGTGCTGGTAGAAACGGGAATTGACGCGCGCGAGATTGAGGTGAGCGTGCTGGGGAATGAAAATCCCCGCGCCTCGCTGCCCGGTGAAATCATCCCCGGTGATGAGTTCTATTCCTATCGCGCCAAATACCTGGATGACACCTCCCGGCTGATCATCCCCGCCGCATTGGATGAGGAGCTGGTCAAACGGGTTCAAATGCTTGCCATTGAAGCCTATCAACTCTGCGACTCCGCTGGGATGGCGCGGGTTGATTTTCTGCTGGATCGTGGAACCAACCGGTTGTTTTTACATGAAATCAACACCATCCCGGGGTTCACAAAGATCAGCATGTACCCAAAGTTGTGGGAAGCATCCGGGTTATCCTATGAAGATCTGGTGCATGAATTAATCAAACTGGCAATCGAACGCAAACTGGAACGCGATCGAACCCGACGGAGTTTTATCTGATCCTTCACCTGAGTCATTACGCAATCTCCCTGACAGGCTCCGCTTCCTCGGGTACTCCATCCAGGAGTATGATTCGCCCCGTCGAGCCGTCCACCCGAATCCGCTGACCGGTCTTCAGACGAGTGGTGGCCTGATCCACCCCCACCACCGCCGGGATACCGTATTCACGAGCCACCACTGAGCCATGCGTCATCATCCCGCCCACTTCCATCACCAACCCACCGGCTGACAGAAACAGAGGCGTCCAGGCCGGGTCGGTACCCGGACACACCAGAATCTCCCCTGGCGCCAGTTGATCCTGATGAGGATCCAGGATGACGTGCACAACCCCTTCCACCATACCGGAGGATACCGGTGATCCGATCAACACAGAAGGATCATCGGCTACGAATGCCTGAATCCCCTCATAATAAGTTGTACCGTCGCTGAGAATCACACGGGGCAGACGTTTACGGGTCTGCTCTTTTTGGTACTCTGCCTGCCTTTGACGGATCAGGTCTTTCACGTTTGGCAGTTGCCCATCCGAAAACAAACGCAATTCATCCAGATGCAGGAAGAATAAATCATCGCTTTGATCCAATCGACCCTGTTCTACCAGATATTGACCGGTCCGCAACAAGCCTTGTCTCAGCATATCCAGAAATCGAGAAATGGTGAACTTGGGTGTTTCGCGCAATCCGCCCAGCTCAAAAAAGCGTTCGGCCAGGAACCCTACCAACCAGGCGCGGACAGGTTGCCGGCGCATCCGTAAGTAATCCTGAAGTGTCCGTTTGGCGCTCAACGCCTTTTCTTTTCCGTCGGTGAAAATCTTTTGCGGGTTAGCCTTCTCTTCATCGACCAACAGGAAATTTTTGATCACCTGCATAATGTGCACGGGGTCTTCATGCCAGCGTTTTCGGTAAAAATCAATCTCGCCCACACCCCGCATACCATATTTCGAAAGAAAATCCGATATCGCATGTTGAGCGATGGTTGGCAGCTCAGCCTGCAGATACTGTGTTGATAAATCCCTGGCATCCACCTTCGAAAAATACCGAAAAGAAGGCTCATCTGCCCGGATGATTTGCGAGGTTTGCCACAGTTTCAGATCCATCTCTGTGGTTACGTTATGAGATAATCCGCGGGTCAGATCGTTGGTCAGATCCGGGGCGTTCGGCAGATCATCGGTTATCCGGCGAATGATCTGATAAGGCGCCTGGCCGGCAATCACACCCGGCAGTAAATTGGGTAAAAGGATGGATGGACCCATCCCACCAATCTCCTCCAGCAAATCCAGCAGATCCGGCAGGTTCGATACCTGCTGGCTTTTATGCGCGGTCGCGGCAACAAATTTTTCGATCTTCCGGGTCAGATGAACACGCCCTTTTGAAGGCCAGGCCAAATTGTACAATGTTCTGGTGATCACCGGTGAAAACCCCCGCAGGGTGATCCAGACAGATTTCAGGCTGAATTTACCCGCCGGACCGAACTGCTGCAGATCTTCAGTCAGTGTTTCCAGAATACTGGAACAGGCCGGATCGACGGCAGAAATAAAAATGGTGATCACTTTCCGACTGAATTTCCCTCGCAATAAACCGGTGATATTGACGAACAATCGCATGGCTGTGGTTTTGAAAACATTTTGTGTCTTCAGAGTGATCTTTTCGCCAAACAGTCGACCAAATCCCACCACCAGGCTGGAAAATACATCCTGCCCCAGCGGTGAAAAAGGCTCTAACATACCCTGCCAGGCGGCAAACGAAAAACAGACCTGCAGAGGTTGTGGTTGTATCCCTTCAGGTAATGGAAACAAAGAAGTTACTGCTCGCGATTGCACGACAAATAACTTTCCTTCAGCCCATGCCCATTCCATATCCTGAGGAGCACCAAAGTGTCGTTCAGACTGTTTCCCAATACGAGCCAGTTCGAGAATCTGTTCATCCGTGAGCGCCTGAGAGGCGGCTCCCTGCTCAATACTGGTTTGTGTACCACCTTCCGGCAGCCCGCGTATCACCACGGCTTTACTGCCCAGTGACTTGCTGCAAATGGTGTATTGATGTGGATCCTGTGAAAGCGTATCCACCACATAATGGTCAGGTTTAACTGCGCCGGATACCAACGCTTCTCCCAAACCATAAGTGGCATCGATCACGGTCTCTGTCCGCTTGCCGGTAAGGGGATTGGCGGTGAACAGCACGCCGGAGGTCTCGCTGTCGACCATGTGTTGAACCACCACCGCCAGGGCAATCTGCTGCTGATCGATGTGATTACGGACACGGTACCCAATCGCGCGGGCCGTCCACAAACTGCTCCAGCACCTGATCACAGCGTCCAGCAATGCTGTCTCTCCGATCACATTTAAAAAGGTATCCTGCTGCCCGGCAAATGACAGATCCGGCAGGTCTTCCGCGGTGGCTGAAGAACGCACCGCAACTGCAACCGGCACGGAAATGGACAATGCCCGGTATGCAGTACGGATTTGCTCCTCCAGCTCACTGGGGATATGGGCAGCATGGAAAGCTGCCCGGATTTTTTGCGAGGCTGCATCCAGCTCCTGTATGGCATCGCCATGAATTTGCTGAAGGCATTCGTCGATGACATCTTTCAGATTGTAGACCTGAACAAATAGCTGATACGCACCTGTTGTGATGCAAAATCCGTCTGGAACCGGCAGGCCAGCTCGCAGCAGTTCCCCCAGATTGGCTGCTTTTCCGCCCGCCAGAAGAATATTAGATTGGTTGAGATCAGCGAGGCTTACAATGGTTTGCATCAAAGAACTCCTTTACCTTCTGCGAGATTTCGACATCGAAAAGTGAAACACTAATCACGGATTTCATTGAGTTGCTGAGTCTGAGCAGCCAGAATACCGTTGAAAAACACATCTAATAGACGATCGGCTGTTCTTTCAGGGGTATCCACCCGGAGACCGGTGAGGTAATACATGGAAAAGTTACCCTGGATCATATTCAAAAAAGTC
>CAZHMZ010000166.1:0-1401 GCA_964532655.1 uncultured Anaerolineaceae bacterium | reverse complement strand
CCGTCTGCATCCCTTTCTGAAAGGCATCCTCCAATAAACCAGAATATTTTCTAAACAGGGTCGTGAAGGATGAAACCATTTCATCCCGTGTGCCGGGTACCTCTCGCCGTCCGATCTGCATTAAATCAGCCGTGTCATACAGAAAACCCAACGACGTCCTGGCAGCCACGCGAATTCGCTGGCAGGGGTCCTGTTCCGAGGCAATCAGGGTGTAAGAGTCTTCGATTCGTTCTGAGGTCATGCGCATCAGGGTGCGAAAAATGGTTTCTTTGTCCTGAAAATGATGATAAATGGTCGCCTTGCCGATCCCGGCCTGTTCGGCGATCTCTCGCATGGATGTAGCGGTGTAACCATTTTGAATGAACAACCTGCGCGCTGTGCGTAGGATGTTTTCACGTGTATCGTCTGCCATGATTTCTCCTCCCGACCGACCGGTCGGTTGACTCTATTATAGGATCGATTTCGCGTTATGCAAGTGACTTTTGTCCATCTCTGATCTCTCTGAGCAGACCCGCTTTTCAAAGCTGGTAAAAAGCTCTACACTGTACTTATCCAAAGTTTTCCAGGGAAGCCGCTCGGTTTGCAGGATCCGGAAAGGATGGCTCTCATGCAAAAACTGACGACCCTTCTGATCATAGCGATTCTCGCAATCAATTCGGGGATCTATACACAACCCCCAGAACCACTGGATCCATCTCCGCCTGATACGCCAGTCAAACTGATATTCATCCATCATTCCACCGGCGGAAACTGGCTGGCCGATCCATCCGAAAATGAACTGGGCGGCGGGCTTGGAAAGGCTCTGATGGACAATCACTATTATGTCAGCGCCACCAATTACGGCTGGGGTATCGATTCTATCGGGGATGCGACGGATATCCCCAACTGGCTGGATTGGTTTTCAGGCGAACGCAGCGAGCTGTACCTGGGAGAGTTGTATACCGAAAACGGCCAGAACATTGGTGATTTTGGCAACTGGCCGCGCCTGGCTGATGATCCGGGTGGAGAAAACGAAATCATTCTGTTTAAATCCTGCTTTCCAAATTCCGATCTGGAGGGCAGACCCGATGATCCGCCAGCCCAGGAAGGTTGGCTCACAATCAGCAATGCGAAATATGTGTACAACGAGATACTGAAGTATTTTGCCACCCGACCGGATAAACTGTTTATCGTCATCACGGCTCCCCCGCTGAGCAGTAGTCGCCACAGCAAAAATGCCCGCGCCTTTAACCTCTGGCTGGTCAATGACTGGCTTCGTGAAAACAGCTATACGCAGACCAATGTGGCAGTATTTGATTTTTACAATGTTCTCACCGGAACAGATCACCATCACAGGCTGGTCAATGGACTGGTGGAACACACATACTCCCCCGGTCATAATACCCTGGCCTATCCATCGGA
>CAZHMZ010000165.1:0-8028 GCA_964532655.1 uncultured Anaerolineaceae bacterium | reverse complement strand
TCAAACAGGCTGCCGGCGTTTAAATAGCCGTTGAACACCACCGAAGGGCTGTTGAAATTTTCGCGCGAAAGCACCACAATCCCTTTGCCGGTTTCGCGGCGGGTGATATCTTCGGGGCCGGGTACGCTGCTCCAGTTTTGTGTCGATGTCATGCAGCACCTCCTTCATTCACCGGGCGGTAAATGCCAACCACTCTGCGGGTCGGGTCGAGATACTGCCGGGCGGTTTGCAGCACCCGTTCGGGGTCTGCCTTTTCCAATGAATCAATGTAATGTAAGAACCAGTCATAACGGGCAAACATCTCAGCGTATCCCAGCCAGAAGGCCTGGTTGGTGATGCTCTCGGTACCGTAAGCAAACAGTGCCTTGGCCTGCTTGATGGCGCGCGCTATCTCATCGGGATTTACGCGCTGATCCAGTACCTTCGCGATCTGCGCATCGGTTTCTGCCAGCACATCTTCCACCTTGCGATCCGGGTGGACCACCACCAGCACGGTATACAAGTAGGGATCAATGGTTGCCTGAAGGCTGCCATTCACAGCCACCGCAAAATCGCGATCCACCAGGGCCTGATACAGGCGGCTGGTGCGATTTGAAATGCCGCCTCCGCCAAACATGTTCAAACTGCTGGGTCCGGTGAGCAGGCTGTCCAGCACGGTGAGGCTGAAAAAGTCATCCGAACTGGCTGCGGGCGCCCGGTAAGCCAGTTGCAGATAGGTGGTTCCGCCAGCACCGCTGATCTCCACCCGCCGCTCGCCTGCCAGGGGTTCTTCCGCTTTAACCGGCGCGGCCTTGCGATGAGCCGGGGCAATCGGGGCGTACAGAGCCCTGATCTTCTCCAGCATCTCCCGGCTGTCAAAATCACCGGCCGCGCACAACAGTGCGTTGTCCGGCGAGTAGTTGCTGCTGTAATGATCATACAAATCATCGCGGTTGATGGAAAGCAAATCCTGCTTCTCGCCAATCACTTCATACCGATAGGGGTGATGATCAAAGGCGGCCATTTGAACCGCCGTACCAAGGCGGTACAGGGGTTCATTTTCACTGCCTTCCAGTTCCGAGATGATCACCGTCCGTTCCGATTCCACTTCATCGGCTTCAAACAGGCTGTTTTTCATCCGGTCCGCTTCCAGTTCCAAAGCCATGTCGATTTTATCAGACGGCATTACCTCAAAATAAGCCGTCCAATCAGTATTGGTAAAGGCGTTCCACATGCCGCCGTCGCGCGAAATGGCGCGGTCAAGCACACCGGCGGGAAAACGAGGGGTTCCCTTAAACTGCATGTGTTCCACCCAGTGTGAAATGCCGGTCTTACCGGGTACTTCATTGCGCGAACCAACCCGGTACCACACCCAGTGACTGATCAGCGGAGAGGTATGGATCTCTTTTAAATACACAGATAAACCATTCTCAAGTGTTTCAAAGACTGTCATAAAAATTCCGTTCTGTATTGAAGCTGTTGGTACCTAATTTTTTGAAATGATAACAGCGTCCTGGCTTTCATCCTTTTTTTCATCCCCCATGGATGCTGAATTTTCGACATTCTCATTTGATGAACCCGGCGAATTGAACAAAGCGTGATACGGGATCAGCAAAATGAAGCCAAGCGCGATCAATAATTCACCCACCAGTACACCGCGGGCCTGCCACAACCCAAAATATGGGATGCCCGGCAACGGATGGCTGCCAAAACCAAAGACATCAGCCATTCCGGTAAAAACCGCCACCACAAAACCCGTGGCGACAAAGCGCAGTCCAAAATCGGCGGCAATACTGGGTTTCACATTCTTCCATAACGCCATCAGGCTGATATAACCACCGATGCAGATCACCCCCAAACCCACCAGAAACACCGCGATTTGGACAAAACCGATCACCGGGCTGCGATCCAACCCAAAGATTCCGGGGCGCGCTCCCAGCAGGAACATCATGAATCCCAGCAGGGTAAGCGACAGGCCAACACGAATACGGGCCATGGAGTAGGTTCGCTTATTGGGTTGAGCCTGCTCAACAGGGTGATTTCCGTTATTATTGATGCTTAAACCTGGGTGTGTCATTTGCATTGTACTTTTCAAAAGGTTTCCCTGGCTCTCACAGATTCTTGTTACATATACCATACCAATAAAGTGTAATGATAACATACTGCCCACCGATCAGAGATCGGAGGGCAGCCATGCAGAATCATTTTATTCTTATGTCGCAGAAGCCAGACAGCGCTTTTGTTCTGCCACCCAATTACCCTTCGTTTTCAGGGTTTTCCGCGGGTGCAGAGGGTTCCTCGGCTGAAGGTTCCTCGGTTGAGGTTTCCTCGACTGAGGGTTGCTCGTCTGAGGGTTGCTCGTCTGAGGGTTGCTCGTCTGAGGGTTGCTCAGCAGCGGGTTTTTCGGCTTCCGGTTGTGACGGGTGGGCTTCAGCCGCATCATCGCTCATCAGTTCCTGGTCCAGCAGTGACTGCCAGTCCATATCGGCGTAGGCGAGCGAGTCAACCCGGCGGAGGCTCAGGCCAACACGGTGATTGGAGGGATCGACCTTGATCACACGCAGGGTCAGCACATCACCTTCATTAAGAACCTCTTTGGGGTGCTCGATGCGTTTTTCGCTGATCTCTGAAATGTGGATCAGACCTTCCACGTCGTCATCCAGGCGGGCGAAAGCGCCGAACTTGGTCAGACGGGTGATCTTGCCTTCCACAAGCTGGCCCTTTTTATAGGCTTCCAGCTTCTTCACCAACGGGTCATCCAGCAACTGGCGGATCGACAGGCCGATGCGTTTCTTCTCACGGTCGACGCTGATGATTTTCACCTTGACTTCCTGTCCGACTTTCAGAACCTCGTTGGGGTTCTGGATGCGTTCCCAGGAAATCTCGGACAGATGCACCAGGCCATCCGCGCCGCTGATATTGACGAATGCGCCAAAATCAGCCAGGCTGGTCACACGACCGGTCTTGATATCGCCCTCTTTCAGGTCTTCAATCACTTTTTCTTTGATCGTCTCGCGGGTTTCGCTGCTGGCAGCGCGCTCTGACAGGATCAGGCGGCGGCGTTCGCGGTCCACTTCGATGACGGAAACAACGATTTCTTCACCAACGAATTTACCCCAGCGCTCTTCGGGGCTTCCGTTACCCAGGCTGATGCGGCGGGTGAGGCTGATTTGTGATGCAGGCACAAACCCACGCAGGTTTCCCATTGGAACGATCAATCCACCCTTGTTGTAGCTCTCCACTTTGCTGCTAAAAGCTTCTTTTGATTCCAGCATTGCTTCTGCTTTGAGCCAGGCCGATTCTTCAACAGCACGCATGTAAGAAAGAACGAGGTTGCCGTTTTGATCTTCCGGGTTGATTACATAGACCGGAATTTCGTCACCGACATGCAGCTTCTCCAGCTCTTCCTGAGGGATGATGTCGAATTCTTTCCCACTGATGACGCCTTCTGATTTCGTTCCCACACTGACCAGGATTTGACCCTGGCTGATGCTGGCAACTACACCTGTACGCGTTTCACCTTGTTGGGGGAAATCAATTTCAACTCCCTCCTGTGCAAGCAATGAGGCCATGTTATTATACATTTCGCCATTTTTATTGGCGTTTTTCTCGGTCTCGGGATTAACCCCCATCCCGAGTTGGGCGGCGTTTTGATCCATACTTTCAAATTCTCCGGGTTCGATAAATTCACCCCACATTATAGCGGCGATTCGGATTCCTGACAACCCTAACAGGTTAATTTCCTTTAACAAAATTGGGGAGATTTATTAATTAAAGAAGGAACTTCTTTCGAACCCCTTACACCTCTCCTGAACTTTAGATACTTCGTATCAGTATACAACATTCTTGACATCTTTGTGCGCCTATGCGCGTACGAAATGCGGCCCACTTATTGTCTGGTATACTTTAAAGGACATTTCAGCCGTGTCTGAAATGAATAACTACGCTGAGGATTGAAGATGAAGAACCCTCTCATCGGTATCACTACCAATCAAGTTTTCATGGGACGCATGCAGTTGCCCCGAATCGCTCTGAACACTTCCTACATTCGTGCTGTTCAAAAAGCAGGGGGAGTTCCTGTCATGATCCCTGTTGGCATCCATGCGGACGATTTTGATGCCCTGTTGGGAGCCATGGACGGTATTCTGTTCACCGGCGGTGTGGATATTAACCCGGCCCGTTACGGCGCAGCCATGCATTCACATATTACCGAAGTGGATTTGGAACGCGATGAAATGGAAGTGGGCATGTTGAAGTGGACCGTCCAGAACAAAAAACCGTTCATGGGCATTTGCCGCGGCATAGAGCTGGTCAACGTAGCTCTGGGAGGAACCCTGTACACTCACCTGTATGATCAGCTTCCCAATGCGTTGTATCACACCTGCTACGAAGGCGATTTGCCGCGCAATTTCCTGGCGCATCCGGTGAATACCGAAGCAAACAGCCTGTTACAAAAGATACTGGGCCCGGAAACCTGGGTCAATAGCCTGCATCATCAGGGCATCTGTACCGTTGGTGAAGGGTTGCGCGCAACCGCTCACTCGTCAGACGGTCTGGTGGAAGGCATCGAGCTGACAGGTCACTCGTTTGGTGTGGCCGTTCAATGGCACCCTGAAGAACTCACCCACATCGATTGCATGATGAACCTGTTCAAAGCCTTTATTCAGGCATCATCCAACTAATTCTTCACCATTTTGAAAGGGGAATAAGAGAATGGCGGAAAACGATATTACATTTGACCCGGTGGATCACATCACCACCGACGCCATCGGTACTCCTGGAAAGCGTGTTTTTTATTTACAGGCCTGGAAAGGAGAGCGAACTCTTTCCCTTCTGATTGAAAAGTTTCAGATTCAATCCATGGCCGCGGGCGTGGAACAGTTCCTCAGCGAGCTGGCTGAACGGTTCCCTGATCTACCCCCCGCCTCGGCTGAATACAACGAAAACAATATGCGCATTCACCCCCCGGTTGATCCGCTCTTCCGGGTGGGTGAACTGGGCCTGTCGTACGACGCGGAGAATGATATGGTAGGCCTCATCATCCGCGAGATGCTTTCAGGCGCAAAACAGCCTGAAGAAGCCTCTACCGTGCGGCTGTTCTGCACCCGTTCGCAGATCCGCGCCCTGGTAGCCTGGGGTACGGTGATCGCGGAACGCGGACGCCCGATTTGCCCGTATTGCGGTGAACCCGAAGAACCTGAAGGGCATATCTGCCCCAAGAAAAACGGGAAACATTGATCTGCCAGTATAACGGTTCGTTGTGGATCTGCTGCCCAAAGATAGCCTTCTGAACTGTCTGCAAACCGGCGAACTGGAAATGCAGGGACAGTTCATATTGGGTTCCAACTATACCCTGCTGGTACAGGTAGTCACCGCCACAGACCGTTTTGTGGCGGTCTATAAACCTGTACGCGGCGAACGCCCATTGTGGGATTTTCCGTTTGGCAGCCTGGAGAAACGCGAAGCCGCCGCCTATCTGGTATCGGATGCGCTTGGATGGGATCTGGTCCCGCCGGTTGTCTTCCGTGAAAGCGGCCCGTTCGGTCCGGGATCAGTGCAGGTGTTCATCGAGCATGACCCCGACTACCATTATTTCACCTTTGAACCCGAAGATGTGCAGCGCCTGCGCCCGGCGGTGGTGTTTGATCTGCTGATCAACAACGCTGACCGAAAAGGCGGTCATTTTCTCATCGATCCCAAATCTCACCTATGGCTGATCGATCACGGGCTGTGCTTTCACCGGCAGGACAAATACCGCACGGTGGTATGGGATTTTGCCGGAAGCCCCATCCCGGACAATCTGTTGACAAACATCGATCAATTTTTAAGCAGGCTGGCAGAGGATAACTCGCTCACCCGCAAACTGGGCGAGTTGATCTTGCCGGAAGAACTGGATGCCCTCAAGAAACGCGGCACCCGCTTATTGCATGACCCAATTTTTCCTGAACCGGACGAAACCGAGCGCCAGTTCCCCTGGCCGCCGGTATAAACTCATTTCATTGGAGACATCATGGTTAATTTATCATTCGCACTGGTTGGATTTGGTAACGTCGGCAAATCGCTGGTCAGGCTGCTGGAGCAAAAGCGGCAGGCGCTGCTGGATGAACATGGGATTCAGTTCAAAATTACCGGCATTGCCACCGGCAGACACGGAATCGCAGTTGACCCGGACGGTCTGGATGCGGAACAGGTTCTTCAGGCCGAAGATCTCTCGTCACTTTCGAAGACCCCGCCCCCGGCCTCGATTTTGGAATTTGTGAAGACGGTGCCGGCCGATGTGCTGTTTGAAAACTCACCCACCAACCACCAGACCGGCCAGCCCACCATCGATTATCTCAAGGCTGCCCTGCAACGCGGCATGTTCGCCATTACGGCCAACAAAGGCCCGGTGGTGCATGGGTATCGCGAGCTGACCGCCCTGGCAAAGGAAAATAACTCCGCCTTCCTGTTCGAATCCGCGGTGATGGACGGCGCACCGATTTTCTCACTCTTCAAACACAACCTGCCCGTCACCGAACTGCACGGATTTATGGGCATTCTCAATTCCTGCACCAATATGATCCTGGGGCGCATGGAAAACGGCGAGTCGATGGAAGACGCCATCCGATATACGCAGTCGATTGGCATCGCTGAAACCGACCCGAGCGGGGATGTGGACGGCTGGGACGCCGCTATTAAAGTTGCGGCCCTGGCTACCGTGCTGATGGACTACCCCATGACCCCGGTCATGGTGAACCCCACCGGCATCCGCGGGGTCACCCCGCAAATGATCAGTGAAGCCGCCAAGACCGGCGAACGCTGGAAACTGGTTTGCCGCGCCTGGCGTGAAGACGACCGGGTAGCTGCCACCATCAAACCGGAACGGGTAGCTCCCACCTCGCCCATGTATTCCATTGACGGCACCAGTTCTTACGTTCAATTTGATACGGATATGCTGCCCGGGTTAGGGATTGTGGAGAGCAACCCCGGTCCGCACACCACCGCCTACGGGCTGCTATCCGACCTGATCGGCGCCCTGCGCGCAAAAGGAATGATTGAGTGACAAAAGTATACCTGTCAACCGGCAGCAATCTCGGCGACCGCCTTTCCCATTTACAAAAGGCAGTCGATACACTGAATGAAACGCCGGGCATTCAGGTAACCCGCGTATCATCGGTTTATGAAACCGAGCCGTGGGGATACCTGGATCAGCCGCGTTTCCTGAACCAGGTGGTTGAACTGGAGACCGATATCCCGCCTCTGAAATTGCTGCCCATCATGAAGCAGATGGAGCGCGATCTGGGCCGCACACCCAATTTCAAAAACGGCCCGCGCGTGATCGATCTGGATATTATCCTGTATGGGGATCAGATCATCGAGCAGGAAGGGTTGATCATCCCGCACCCGCACGTCGAAGAGCGCGCTTTTGTGCTGGTGCCCCTGGCCGATCTGGCGCCTGATTTTGTGCACCCGGTGTTATGCAAAACCATTCGCCAGATGGAAGAGGAGATCGACTGCTCGGGGATTTCGCTTTTCAGGGAAGAGGAATCACTGGAATGAACGCCAGACCGCCGCTGCCGGAATGGGGAAAACGCACCTATGTGATGGGGATCATTAACGTCACCCCTGACAGCTTCTCGGGTGACGGTCTGCTGGAACAGGGCGAGTTCGCTCAGGCGGCTCTGCAGCAGGCCCAGGCGTTTGCGGCGGCGGGCGCGGATATTCTGGATATCGGCGCGGAAAGCACCCGTCCCGGCGCTCAGGCGGTAAGCCTGGAAGAAGAGATCCATCGGCTGGTGCCAGCTATCCGTCTGATTGCCGAAAACCTCCCAGATGTGTGGATTTCAGTGGATACTTACAAAGCTGAGGCTGCCAGGGCCGCCCTGGTGGCGGGCGCTCACTGGATCAACGATGTGTGGGCGCTGCAGGCCGACCCCGCCATGGCTGAAACGGCAGCCGCCGCCGGCGTGCCGGTGATCCTCATGCACAACCGCAGCCGCCCGGCCGATGGTCAAGATAATCGTACACGTCCATCTTCGCGGCAGCAGCATCCAGTTTATCCTGCTGGCA
>CAZHMZ010000164.1:0-8178 GCA_964532655.1 uncultured Anaerolineaceae bacterium | reverse complement strand
TGCCGGTGATGATCGGCGATGCCAATACCGCTCAGGAATTCAGCCGGCGACTATTTGAGCACCGCATTTTCGCCACACCCATTGCCTACCCCATCGTGCCCAAAGGAAAGGCGCGCATCCGGGTGATGATTTCGGCTGCGCACCGCCAAAAGTGTCTCGATTACGGGCTGGAGGGGTTTGAGCGGATCGGCAAGGAAATGGGGCTGATCGCCTGACGCCGCAAAAAGCATACGGTTACGATTTCTTCTTTTTCTGCCTGGCTGCTTCCTGGAACAGATGCAGCCATTCGTCTACCTCGGCGCTGCTGAGAGCCGTCTGGCTGGACGGGTTCTGGTCAAAGGCGTTCCTGCGCGCCTCCAGCAGTTCGTCGACAAACATCTCAGATGGGATCACTTTCGCCTGCACAGACCGGGCCTGCGTCTGAATGCGGTGGTCGGAGGTCACAACGGCCATGTTACGAGCCTTTTTCCCCGCCCGGAGCAGACGCTGGATGATGGCGTCATCTGCCGGGGTGCCGCGTTCCACAAAAACGGCGATCACCCTGCCGTGGCGCTGTCTGCGCGCAAAACCGGGCGCGGCCCCATCAAAAAACACATTGACATCGCGCTGTTTCACCCGACAGTAGACCTGCAAAAGCTGGATCAGGCTCAACTCGTCCTCTTCATCGCTCAATCGTATGCCCGGCAGCTTGCCAATTAAATTGTGCCCGTCGATCAGGATCATCATGCTGAGTTTCCATTCCAGCCCCGCTGCGCGAGGTCATTTTATCTAAAAATTATGCTATGATTTAACCATGAAATCTGGCCAGACGGAGTCCAAATAATGGAAAATCGACGGCGAAGACGGGTTTCCCCTTTACCGTACCTTTTATTGAATGTCGCCATATCAGCCCTCACCACTCTGGCCGTTTTATGGCTGTGGAGCCGCTCACAGGCCTCCAAACTGCCCGACGATGCAGCCATGCCGGCCCTGATGGCAACCGGGCAGCCCGCCAGCCAGCCCGCGCCGGAAACACTCCCCCCTCTGCCCTCGCTCGACAGCCAGGTGATTGACATCGTGAATGTATTCGGCGCAAGCGATCTCCAAAATGAAGAAATTGTGCTGCAAAATATCAGCCCGGATGAAGAAATCTGGCTGGATGGCTGGAAGCTAACCACCAGCAGCGGCGAAACTTATACGTTCCAGTCGCTGGTGCTGAACCCCAATGCGCGCGTGCAAATCTACACCCGTCCCGGGCATGACACGGTGAACAAACTGTACTGGAATCTGAACCAGGCGGCGCTGGAAAGCGGCGGAAAGGTCACCCTTGAGGATTACGAGGGCAACCTGCGCGATGTGTTCAACATCCCCTAGTCGAGACAGCATATGGGAATGATGGATCTTCTCACCGAGCAAAAAATTCTGGCTGCCATGCAGCGCGGCGAGTTTGACAATCTGCCCGGTTCCGGCAAGCCAATCCAATGGAAAGACAATCCGCTGGCTCCCGAAAACGAAAAAATGGCCTATGACATGCTGCAAAGCAACGGCTTCACTTTGCCGTGGATTGAACTGGGCAATGAGATCCGGGCTGAACGAACCGAAATGAGGCAATCAATGAAGGAATGGCTGCAGCAAAACCCGGTCTCCGCAGCGGGGGCAATCACGCCTGATTTACAGGATCGATTGGCCCGACTGAACAAAAAGATAATAGATTACAATAGGAGTGTACCTGTAGAGGCCCTGCAGGTATCTTTTGTCGATCTTCACCGGGAACTGGAGAACCTCCAACAGTAGTAAACCCCGGAATTCTGAACCAACAGGACACAC
Source organism: uncultured Anaerolineaceae bacterium (assembly GCA_964532655.1). Lineage (GTDB taxonomy): Bacteria > Chloroflexota > Anaerolineae > Anaerolineales > Anaerolineaceae > JAJFTV01. The sequence continues at coordinate 6,372 of CAZHMZ010000164.1, read as the reverse complement.
ATGAACCAGGCTTTGTACCGAAAATGGAGACCCCGCAAATGGCAGGACGTGTTTGGGCAGTCTCACATCACCCAGACACTGCAAAATGCCATTCAATCCGGCCGCCTTGTGCATGCCTACCTGTTTGCCGGTCCGCGCGGGACGGGAAAAACCAGTATGGCGCGTCTGCTGGCAAAAGCCGTCAACTGCCTGGATCCGGATCCGGCCAACCGCCCCTGTAATCATTGCGAAATCTGCAATGCTATCAACGAGGGGCGCTTTCTGGATCTGATTGAGATTGATGCCGCCTCCAATACCAGTGTCGATGATGTGCGCGATCTGCGCGACAAGATCAAATTTTCTCCCAGCATGGGAAGATACAAGGTCTATATCATCGATGAAGTGCACATGCTGTCGATGTCAGCATTCAACGCTCTGTTGAAGACGCTGGAAGAACCCCCGGAACACGCCATTTTTGTTCTGGCCACCACTGAGATCCACAAAATCCCCGCCACCGTGCTTTCACGCTGTCAGCGACATGAATTTCGACGCATTTCGGTGCAGGATATTGTTCAGCAGTTGGAGATGATCGCGGCCGGCGAAAACATGCAGATCGACCCGGCTGCCCTCACGCTGGTTGCCCGGCAATCCACCGGCGCCATGCGCGACGCCATCTCGCTGCTTGACCAGCTCGCCTCTTCAGGCGAGAAGGTGACCGTGGAGTACGCCTCCAATATTCTGGGAACTGCCACCAGTCAATCGGTGATCCAGTTGGTGGATGATATCCTTCAGCAGAATACCGCTAAAGGGTTGGAGCATTTGCACACAGCGCTGGATACGGGTATTGATCCGCGCCAGTACGCCCGGCAGATTGTGGATTATTTGCGCAATGTTTTGCTGTTCAAGATGGGCAGTCCGCTGGGTGAAGATCTGACCGCGGATACGCGCACGCAGGTGGAAAAACACGCCCGGCAGTTTGAGAAGAAGCACTTGCTCTTCTGCATCCAGCGCTACAACGCCCTGGCAGTGGATGTGCGCGGAAACTGGCAGCCCGGCTTGGGGTTGGAACTGGCCTGCGCGGAAACCTGTAAAACCGGAGACGAAGCGGATGAGGCGCCATTCCAATCGCCTTCACAGCCCTCCGGCTATCAGCCCTCCACGCAGAGCCGTCCGGTAGCTCCGCGCCAGGATGCCCCTGAAAGCAGACCGTTTAGAGAACAACCACAGGATCCCCCGGCCCATCCCGGCGAACCTCCAAAAGCGAAAACGGAAACCCGCCCGGCTGCTGTTCAACCCCGGCAAACGGTTCAGGCAGAGGAACCCCTCAGACAAACAGGCGCCAGCCTGGATGAGAAATCCGTCTTCCGCAAATTGCGCGACGGCTGGGATGAAATCAGACGGCAAACCCGCAAGGTCAGCCCGCAGGTGGAAGGCCTGGTCAACTCATGCAAAGTGGCTGGCGTGGTTGAGCACACCATCCAGTTGGGCTGCAATTCGGAGTTTGTGAAATCAAAACTGGAAACCAAGGAAAATCTCGCCATCATTGAACCGATCATCTCCAGATTTTTAGGGGAGCAGGTTGAAGTAGTTTGCGTGGTGATAAAAAACAATCCCGCAGGTTCAAAAAATGACCCCCCGGAAGACGGCATGGTCAATGCCGCCTTAGGGTTGGGCGGACAAATTATTCAACAGGATTAGCAACCGTCAGTTGATCAATTTATAGGAGAAACAGAATGGCAAAGAGAAGCAGACCCAGACAAATTGGCGGCCAGCCCAACATGATGCAGCAGTTTCAGCGCGTACAGGCGCAAATGGAAGAGATGCAGAACCAGTTGGCCGAAGAAACCGTCACCGCATCGGTGGGCGGCGGCGCGATCAAAATTGTGATGACCGGTGACCAGAAGGTGGTCAGCGTCACCATTGATCCCGAACTGCTCAAGGATGCCGATGTAGATATGCTTCAGGATCTGATGGTATCGGGCGTGAACACGGCCCTCGACCAGTCGCGCGCGCTTCAATCCGAGCGGCTTGGCCCATTGGCCGGCGGACTTTCAGGACTACCTTTCTAAAGCGGCATGGCACACCTTCCTGAACCGGTTCAAAACCTGATTTCCGCCCTGGAACGTCTGCCCGGTATTGGTCCCAAAAGTGCTTCCAGGCTTGCATTCTTCCTGTTAAGCGCCCAGGATGACATTCGCTCGCAATTGGCTCAAGCCTTGACTGAGATCAAAACAGCCACGGGGCAATGCAAAATTTGTTATAACATCACCCTGGCAGACCGCGAGGTCTGCGAAATTTGCGCCGATCCAGAACGGAACACCGGCAGCATCTGCGTGGTGGAAGAACCGCTGGATGTACTGGCCATCGAACGGACCGGTGGATTCACCGGACGTTACCACGTGCTGCATGGCGTACTTTCTCCCATAGAGGGTATAGGGCCGGATGACATCACCATCCGCCCGCTCATTCAACGGGTCGCTGCTGAAAACATCCGTGAAGTGATCGTGGCCACCAACCCCAGCATGGAGGGCGACGTGACGGCGCTGTATATCAAGCAGCAATTGGATCCCAATATTCGCCTCACCCGCCTGGCGCGTGGTTTACCGGTGGGCGGTGACCTGGAGTACGCAGACCAAAACACCCTGCTGCGCGCGCTGGCGGGCAGGCAGGATATCGATTAGTTTTTTCAGGTTTAGAGATTAACTTCGAAACGATAGCCCACGCCCCGCATGGTTTTGATAATCTGCGGGTGTCGTGGGTCTTCTTCAATGGCTCTGCGTAGCCAACTGATATGAACATCCATGGTACGGGTATCCCCCATATAGGTGGTTTCCCATACGCGAGTAAACAGCTCGGAGCGTTCGATGATTTCACCCTGGTGTTCCATCAGGACGCGTAACAATTCGGTCAGGCGGGGCGTGAGGCTGGTCTGCCTGTCACGGCAGCGAACCCAGTTGTTCTCCGGGTCAAATTGAACCGGCCCGGCCACCATGAGATTGTTGCGTTCAGGAGTAGCCAGTAATTTGATTCGATTGAGCAGTTTCTGCAGGGTAAACGGGTGTTCCAGAACCACCCCGGCTTCGATCGATTTGAATGAATTCATTCCTTCTTCAACAATCAGAATAATCGGGAGGTGCCTGTATCCTTCGTGAATCGATTTGCAAATGCGGCGGCCGCTGGTGCGCATGGAAGCCGCATTGACAATGACCAGATCCGGTTGATGTTCTTCGATCGCAGAAATCCCCATATTTCCGCTGATCACCAGATCGACCGGATAGCCTTTCCGGGTCAGGCTGGTATAAAAGGCTGGATGATCGGTCCGCTTGCCTTCGATGAGAAGAATTCTAGGCTCAGTAGATGTCACGCTGAGTATTACCTTTCCCGCTAAATTCAAACCTCGTCCCGCAGAAATGCTAAAGAATGATCTGTATGGGTTAATATAACATTAACATACTTCATTCGTCCAGTCACAATTCTAGATTTTACAGGAATCTTAACGATGGATGCTTTGATGGACCGGTTCTACCAGTTGAGGATAGAACAGGCGTTTTGCTGAACCCCTCAGTCAAAATGATGATTGAAAATTACGAATGGAAACGATATCTATCAATTAAACTCCAAAAACAGAAAGTTGTACAGTCATTATCTGTCACAATCCTCTGCCGCGAGGAATCAAAACGTCAGAAGGGTATAATTTTCTGTATGCATTGATCGAGTATGAATACACCGCCGATGCTCAAAAGTTGCGCGGGGAGAGTCGGCATGCTAAAATAAGTACAGTATAATCGTGTCAATATGCGAATGAGGTCTGTTTATGTCGAAAATGGTTGAAGTAGTGATTGATAGTGTGCGGGTGAGCCTGACAAACCAGCATCGGATCATCATCCTGAGGGAGGTCAACCAGGAACGATATCTGCCCATCTGGATTGGGCCTTATGAAGCTGAAGCCATCACCATTTCGCTGCAGGAAATTGAGCTGGCCCGCCCGCAAACCCATGACCTTTTACGGAATCTGATGAAAAGCCTGGACGCGCGGTTGATTCGGGTTGAAGTCATTGATCTGCAGGATGACGTATATTTTGGCAACCTGGTTCTGGAAGCCAATGGAAATATTATTAATGTAGATTCACGCCCCTCGGATGCGCTGGCATTAGCGGTACGTTTGCATGTTCCCATCCTGGTGGCCAGTGAAATTTTAGACAGCGCCGGTATTGTTCCGGAAAAAGATATTCAAAACGAAACTGGTGAGCAGACCGACGACTCATCCAGCATCAAAGATGATCCATCCTCTAAAGACCGTTTATCCATCTTCGAAGATTTTCTGGATCACCTGGAACCCGGAAAAACCGGAAAACCGGATGCCGGGCCATTAGATGATGAGCCGGATGATGAAGATGACAAACCGGATGAGGAACCTCCGCTGTTATAGAAACTGATTGTTTCCTGAAAGGAAACCTGTATTGTCCTTTGAGATGGAAGCCAATTCAGCCGATGTCCTGTTGGACTATCGAGTCTGTTTAGATCGATCTACTAGATAGGGAAACTGAATGAGTGATTATCTCCCGGAAAACGCCCCAACCACCGAAGAAGTAGAAACTCAACCCTATAACCGGAATGCGGAAGAAGCGGTTTTGGGCGCGGTATTAATCAACCCGGAAATGTATTTTGATTTGGCAGAGTTTCTGGAACCGGATGACTTTTTTATCGTCCGAAACCGGTGGGTCTGGCAGGCTTTTCAACGTCTGCAGGAGCGGCGCGCCCGGATCGATTACCTGACGGTGATCGAGGAACTCCAGCAGCGCAATCAACTGGCTGAGATGGGTGGAAGCGCATACCTGACCGCGCTGCTGAATCAGACCCCTTCATCACTGAATGCGGTGGAATACGGCAAGATCGTCGAAGAATACTCCATCCGCCGCCGCATGCTCTCCGCCGCCAACGATATCGCCAAACTGGCTTACAACCGTGATCAGAACATCGGCAGCGTGCTGGAAGAAGCCGAAAAGCACATCTTTGGCATCAGCCAGAAACACACCCGGCATGATGTGGAATTCATCAAAGATGTGATGAATGATCTGTACGATCATGTTGGCTCGTTGGCCCAGATGGGTGACGAGATCATGGGTGTGCCCACCGGCCTGCGCGATCTGGATCGCCTGCTGGGCGGCCTCCAAAAATCGGATCTGTTAATCATCGCCGGCCGGCCGGGTTCCGGCAAGACCGGTTTTCTACTCTCGGTGGCCAAGTACGCCGCACAAACCCACAAAAAGCACGTGGCCTTTTTTTCGCTTGAAATGTCAAATGAGCAGCTTGCCACCCGTCTGATCGCCCAGGAAACCTCCATCGATACACAGCGCCTGCGCACCGGCAAGCTGCAGGACCAGGAATGGGGGCTGTTCACCGCCGCCATCGAATCCCTTTCAGAAACGCATATCTATCTGGATGATACGGCCGCCATCACCCCCCTGCAGTTGCAGACCAAATGCCGCCGTCTGGATCAGGAACATAAACTGGATCTGATCATCGTCGACTATTTGCAACTCATGACCGGTGACCGGCAGATCGACAACCGCGTGCAGGAAGTGTCGAACATCTCGCGTAACCTGAAGGTGCTGGCCCGTGATTTGAAAGTACCCGTGCTGGCTGCAGCGCAGCTTTCACGTGCGGTGGAACAGCGCGCCGATAAACGCCCCCTGCTCTCCGATCTGCGCGAGTCCGGCAGCCTTGAGCAGGACGCGGATGTGGTGTTGTTCATCCACCGTCCCGACATGATGGAAGAAGGCCCCGCCGGAAACTTGGCTGAGATCATTGTGGCCAAGCACCGCAACGGTCCTACCCACTCGGGCATTCAGATGGTATTCTTGAAAAATCTGGCTCGTTTTGTGGATGCAGCCACTGTAGAAGCGCTGCGCTAGAAGGGTTGAGCTGTGATGGCGTTTGAAGGGTTCAAGTCCAGCCGTGAAAAGCTGACCCCCATTCCCGAAACGTTTTTTTGTAAGGCGCTCACCCAGGTGCAAGACCTGGGCGAGTTGAAAGTGATCCTGTACACGTTCTGGTTCGTTAATCAGCAGCAGCGGGATATGCAGTACATCACCTTGGCGGATTTCTATGCGGATGAGGTATTGGCGGGCAATTTCCAGCCCGATCCTGAAAAATTGCTGCACCAGGCGGTTGAGCGAGCTGTTCAGGATAAGATTCTGACCAGCGCCGATTATCAGGGCACCACCTACTATTTTCTCAACACCCCACGCGGCCGGGCTGCCTGCCAGGCAATCCACCAGGGTATATGGGCGGTGCCCGGCGGTGCTCACCCCGCCATCAGCCTGGATAATCAGCGACCCAATATCTTCACTTTGTATGAAGAAAACATCGGCCCGCTTACCCCGCTCATCA
>CAZHMZ010000163.1:6987-8233 GCA_964532655.1 uncultured Anaerolineaceae bacterium | reverse complement strand
CTCGTCAGCCATCCCGAATTCGATGATGGAGCGAGTGAACGCTACGTCCGTGGTTTATACCGGCGCACAATGGTGAGTAACCCTGGAGAATACTTTCTGTACAGTAACATCGGTTACAACGTGTTGGGTGATTTGATTTCAAAAGTCTCGGGGGCGACTTTCGAAGAATACATGAAACAAAATATCCTGCATCCGGCCGGTATGGATGACAGCACCTTCTATTTTCCTGAAGTTGCTGTAGAACGTCTGGCAGTACCCCATTTACGCACACCTGAAATGGCAGTCAATCCGGTCTACCCCTATCATCGTGCGGATGCGCCAGCCAGTTCTTTACATTCAACACTACTGGATATGTGCAATTGGAGTATTACCTGCCTGAACCAAGGCGCATTCAGGGGTCGTCGCGTACTATCGGAAGATCAATATCGTCTGATGTGGACGCCGGTTGCTCCGCGTAATTATCCGCCATTTTATGAACACACCGGTCTGGGTTGGACTTTGGGTCATTACGATGGTTTACAAACCGTTTCGCATGGCGGAAGAGGTTTTGGTTGGACTGATTTTCTCATCCTGCTGCCGGAGATCCGGTGTGGAGCCGTCATCCTTTGTAATGAGGAATCATCAGCGCGTGAAAGTATCGTGAAGGCAGCCGTCGATACAATGCTGCAACGCACACCAAAGGCGGGACCGGTTTCGTGGATGATCCCCGTCAGTCGCGCATTGCAAACAGGCGGACTTCCTGCAGCACGTGACCTGTGCAGGGAGATCATTCAAAGAAGCGGAGAAGGTTTTCTTTTTGAACCGGATGAATTGATCTCATTGGCGTATCAGATGGTCTCCGCTCAAAAATATACTCTGGCGACAGAGGTGTTATGGTTCAACCTGGAGGCTTTTCCGAATCATCATGGCACCCGCCAGTTGCTGGAAAGGCTCGAAAAAAGAAATGAAGCGTCAGTTGGAAGCTAAACAATGTCCATTTTTACCGGCAAGAAAAAAGCGGTTATCGTATTCGATAGCCGCTTTTGATTGGAAAATCGAAATTCTATCTGCCGCGCAACCTGGGATCCATGATATCACGCACCGCATCACCCAGAAGGTTCCACCCCAACCCAAACAACAACAGGGCAATACCGGGATAAACGATGATGTACCAGTAGATATCCAGGCTGAGAATCCAGTCACGCGAAAAGCTGATAATCTGGCCCCAATCTGCGTACCCGATTTGAGTACCGACACCCAGAAAACT
>CAZHMZ010000163.1:0-6977 GCA_964532655.1 uncultured Anaerolineaceae bacterium | reverse complement strand
GGCAAAAGAAAGGACATAATCGCCTACACGCATGGATGCCATAATAATTACCGGGTATATGGCATTCGGGAGAATTTGTTTTGTTACGATTCTGAAATCCTTTACTCCCAGAACGCGTGCAGCCATCACATAATCTCGTTCCTTCGCAGAAAATATTTCCCCGCGAATCATTCTCGCAAAAGTCATCCACCCAAAGGTAACGAGAGCAATTACTGCTGGCCAAATTCCTCTCCCGAAAATTGGTACCAGAATTGCTGAAAGGGTCAAAGCAGCCAGCAGAAATGGAAATGCCATAAATATTTCGGTAATTCGCTGGAGCAGATCATCCACCCATCGGCCATAATACGCAGAAATGGATCCGACAATGATTCCGATGAGTAAAGTAAATGCTGTGATCAGAACACCGACAAATAATGCGATCCGAGTACCCCACACGATACCGTAGAAAATGTCAAATTGGCCACTCGTCGTGCCTAACAAGTGTACCCATTGATCATTTCCAGTGATAAATTTATACCATCCAGGTAGAGGTGGAACCTCCCGATTCCAAATCTCACCAGGTGCTTTTGGTTCTGAGGAATATCCATCACGCGGGATGAGATATGGATCATAGGTTGGACCAACAGGTGGTGCGATTTGACGGGCAAAAATCGCCACAAAAACAAAAAATGATGTGATGATTAACCCGACGACGGATAGCGGATTGGTGACCACCCCATAGACCAATCGGTAAAGTTCTGGCCCAAGCGTTTTTTCCAACCAACCTCGTTTACGTAATTCATGCTCAGCAACAATCTTTCGAAAGGCAGTTTCCTGGGCTGATAGTATTTTTTCGCTCATCCTCCACCACCTTGACCAGTCATTCGAATTCTGGGGTCGATTACTGCATACAATAAATCGACGACCATATTTGATATAACCAGGACCAAACCGCCAAACAGCACAAATCCCAATACAGCCAGGGCATCCAAACTTCCTGCTGCTTTCGCCGCAGCGGATCCCATTCCCGGATAATCAAAAATGATCTCAGTGACCACCACACCGTTCAACATATTGACTACCATTAATCCCCCCAGTGTCACGACTGGTATCAATGCATTCCGAAAAGCATGTCGATAAATAACCATGCGCTCGCTCAATCCTTTTGATCGAGCAGTCGTGATGTAATCTTGCCCAAGAGTCTCCAGCATCGCAGATCGTGTAACCCTTAAAATTTGAGCCCATACTACATAAGATAAAGTCACAATGGGCATGATTAGATGTTTTAAGGCATCCCAAAAAACATCAAACCTCAAATTGAGAATTGCATCCAGGGTATTTAGCCCCGTATAGCTGGTGAAAGCATTTGAGGCTACGACTTGCGTCATTGCATCAGATAGTCTTCCCGGAGCAAACCATTCGAGTTTGGCGTAAAGTACCAGCAACATAAGAAGCCCAAAAACAAAGGTTGGAAAGGACCAGCCAATTGTGACGAAAACCCGGATTAGCTGATCAATAAACTTGTTATGATGCAATGCAGCAAGGACACCCAATGCAATTCCACCTCCAATGATAGGAAGAATGCTCCAGAGAGCAAGCTCTACAGTGGCTGGCAGACGTAACTTAATCAATTCTGTGACAGGTAAACGACCGGTTCGGGAATATCCCAAATCGCCTCGCAGTAAACCACCAGTAACTTCACCCGTCACCGGGTCTTCTATTCCAACCAACCAATGCCAGTATTGGACATAAAAGGGATCGTCCAATCCATACTTCCGAATAATTGCATCAATTGCACTGTCATTATAAGGGGTTGAACTGACATACAAAGCACAGCGTTCAACAGGTGAAAGCAGTTGCAGCATGGCAAAGATGAAAATCGTAACCCCTATCATCGTTATTGGAATTTGTAGTAAACGGCGGATAAGATATGCGGTCATAGATTTCCTCTATAGGGGATATGCCGGCGAGGGCTTGCACCCTCGCCGGATATTTATGGCTAATACATAGAAAGGTCGAACTTATTCACCGCCCTTAAGCGACCAATTATAGTAGTAATAATCGGAACCCACAGGGTTATAGATATAATCACCAACCCACCGTTGGAGATACGAGCGTGAACCAGCCTGAGCCAGTGTCACTTCAGGTACCCACTCATATCGTAATGCGCCAAGTTGAGCATAGAGTTCAGCACGTACTGCTTCATCCGGTTCAACTACTGCCTGCTCAACCAATGGTCGGAAGATATCTGTAAATTCTTTCGGCATATTCTGCCGCACAGTATAGGTTCCGATCAGGAATGGCTGCGCCCAGTTGTGGGGATCATGATAATCTTCGGACCATCCGCTAACAGCAATGGGGAGTTGAGCAGCCCGGAAAGAGGCCAGGTAGGATGCCCATGGAAGAGTCACGATCTCCATATTGTATTTTGGGTCGATGGAACGCAGGTTGGATTGAAGAATTGCGAGCGCAGTCTGGTTTGCTGTATATCCAGTGGCTGTGACACCCTGAAAACGGAAACCAACTTCTGCAACCTTGCCATCCCATGCCAGTTCCAGTTCTTCTTTGCATTTTTCCAGATCGAACTGGTACATTTCCTGGTCCGGGTTGTATCCCAGGATATCTGCCACCAGGAAGCTTGTATTGCGTATACCGTCGCCGTTCATGCCCTCAGCGATGTATGTATCGTAATCCATACAATATGAGAAAGCTTTCCGCATATGGATATCAGAGAAGAAATCGGGCGGTATACCATTCCCATCAAATTTTCCGCTGCCGATATAAGAGTTTGTTGAACCCTCTGGTGCTTTGACGTTGAAGTTCAGCCAAATATCGGTTCTGGAGTTGTTGATCAGACTGCCGAACATTTTCAGTGGACCTTCAGGGTTATCAGTGGGCACGCATTCGCCTGTCCCGTTATCGCAGATCTCCCCTACCATTGCATCAACCTGCGTCCGCTGTTCCATAGGTACATCTACAAAAGCAGCATCTCCAGTTTGCAGCATTGCAAAACGGGTTCCCCATTCGGATACGACCTTGTGGACAACTCTCTTGATACGAGCATTACCACTGGGTCCGCCTGGCCATAATTCTTCGCCTTCAGGGCGCCAGTAATCTTCTTTGGCAGTCAGGATCCACTCAACATCCGGGGTCCATGATTCCAATTTATAAGGGCCGGTACCCATAATCACTTTGGCGAGTTTTGTGGCTTCCTGTCCGGGGGCATAGAAGTTCTGCCAGGTGGCGCAGTCGCCGTCCCAGTCACCCTGTTCAGCAGTCCACTCTTTATCTACGATGTAAGCCCACGGGCGGGCGATGATGGGAAGGAAAGGACCCCATGGTTGTGGCAAAGTTACAGTGAAAACACCGGTAGCGTCATCGGCGGTAAAGTGGGATTTGACTTCTTCACAAACGGCGACCAGCTCTTCTGGTGTCGCGTTTGCGATCAAAGCACCCTGATCACCCGAATAGGCTCCCTCAGCAATCTTTTCGGTGATATCACCTGAGCTGAACCCCATGATTGCTTCAATCATCATCCATGCGCCCGAGTTCGGATCAGATTGCAGCAGAACACGCTCAAATGAATAAGCGGCATCGCTGGCAGTCAGATCATTTCCGTTCTCAAATTTCACACCCTGGCGAATGTTAAATGTGTAGGTAAGCCCATCAGCGGAAAGGCCACCATTTTCAACAGTCGGAACATTGGTGGATAATTGAGGTACATATTCGCTGGATTTTTGCCGATTGAAGAAAATCAGAGGTTCCAAAACATTTGAGATAATCTCATAGCTGGTCCCTTCATAGGCAAGGTGGGGATCCAGACAGGCTGCGTCATCAGGCATGACATAGGTCAATGTAGTCGGATCCGGTGCCTGGTCAAACGATACGGCTGGTTCTTCTTCTTCGACAGGTCCAGGTGTGGCGGTGATAACAACTTCCACCGGCGTTCCTTCAACCATTTCGGTGACCACAACTGTTTGAATGATGGTTTCCGGTTGGCAGGCTGTAATCAGCATGGAAGCAACGACGAGCCATCCCAGTAGGAACCATAATCTCTTTTTCATTTGATTCTCCTTTTTCGATAATGTTGGAAATACAGAAATACTGAAATTCAAAAACCGGATTTCTTTATGAGTTTTCCACCTCCTTTCAAAGCAGATCAGCTTGTGATGAATAATGGAGTAACAAAACCACTAATTGGAGAAATATTCAGTTGGAAAATATTGATAACGATTGGATAATACCGATGTAGACCGGTAAAAAATTTCCCCCGTAGCGCGATTCATTCTTTCAAATTGGGAAATAAACTGGGAATGAAGCAAAGCACTTACGGTGGTACGATGCTCTAATCATATTTTAGAATCGCGAATTTGGCAAGGATTAATTTATCAGATTATCTCATATATATTATATTGCTGATAAACAAACCCGAAACGATCATAGAAGCAGATCGTTTCGGGTTTGTTATGAGACTAATGAGATAGCAATTTACAATATTCTCTTACATTTTTAATTTTTGAAAAGTTCCAAGTTGCGTCGATGATTTCCTTACACCTTTCAGTCGACATTGTGTGGCTCGCGTTTGCCATGAATTTTTCTTCGATATCTGCATCCGTCATTGGGTTTTGAGGAGAACCCTTTGCGTGATCCACTTCAGCACAATACGTCTGTCCCACTTTGGTGGTAATTTTCACCCTTGCCCGTTTGACCTTCGGGAATAACGCATCAATCTGCGGATCAGCGGTCACTTTAATTTTTTTCAACAGATCACGAATACGGGGATCAAATAACTTACTTTCCTCAAAGCTGTCAGGGAAAACATTTCCATCGGCCACTGCTGCAGCGATCACATACGGCAGGCTGTGATCTGCGGTTTCTTTGGTTTGCGGATCAAATTTGCTCGAATCGGATAGAATATCGGCCCCGCGTTTGGTTGTTTCTACGTGGATCGCCTCTACATCTTCAGCCTGAATATGATGTTCCCGGCAAATCTGAATAGCGGCCGAAATGGGCTGATGGGTGAGCGCTTCGGTAGGAAATGCTTTGTATCCACAACGGGTGATCATGAATTCATCGCCCAAATTACGAGTCAGCTCCTCCGGTTTCCATTCCACCGATCGAAGCACCTCAAACAAACCCTCTTTGCCTTCCAGAACCTGAACCGGCCCGGATACCCCTTCACGAGCCATCAGTGCAGCATGAACTCCCGCCTGAGCAGCCAGCGGATCTGCGGTATTCTTCATATTCGTCAGATGACCGGCTACCACTCCGCCCAATGTAAAGTGACTGCTACCACTGATGCCTGCCGCAGCAGTGAGCTGGTCAGGGGTCAGGTTGAGCAATTTACCGGCCACAAATGGGCTGACAAACTGTGTCAGCGTGGCGTGATGCCAGCCGATCTCGCGCACACCGGGATGTGCAGCATGGCACCAGCGCAGTTCCAGTTCATACGCGATGAGAATGGCGGTCAGCACATCCTTGCCGCTTTTCCCCATCGCCTCCCCGCATGACAGTGCAATACCAATCATATCGGAAGGATGACTGGGATCCTGTTCCCAGTAGATATCGTTGTAATCCATCGCACGTGTCAGCAGGCAGTTCATCAAGCCCGCGTTGGCCATGTTCGTCAGGTAACCGGTGCCGATAACCGATGCCTCCGGCGCCCCACCCAGATGTTCGATGTAGCGGTGCATGGCCTGCATGTCTTCGTGGTTAACAGCCGCAAGCGCACATCCAACACTGTCGAGTAAAAATCGCCTGGCTTCTTTTTCTGCGGCTTCAGGGATATCCTCGAAAGACAGTCGATGGGTAAAATCTGACATTTTACCGGTGATTGAGTTCATCGGGTTCCTCTTCAAATTTTAGATATGCTCGGCAACGGCTTTTCCAACCTCGAGGGTGGTATTGTTCCCGCCCATGTCGTATGTGCGTACTTTTCCTTCCGCAATCACTTCCATGATCGCGCGCTCCAGGTTGGCAGACAGATCCTTCTCTTTCAGCCAATCCAGCATCAGCTTGATGGCCAGGAACATGGCAATGGGATTAACTTTATTCTGCCCGGCATACTTGGGCGCCGATCCGTGGGTGGGCTCAAAGACAGCAAATTTGTCGCCGATATTTCCGCTGGAGGCAAATCCAAGTCCGCCGACCAACTGCGCGGCCAGATCGGACACCACATCACCGAACAGGTTTGAGGTAACCATCACGCCGTAATTCTGCGGATTTTTAAGTAGCCACATCATTTGCGCGTCAATATTGGTCTCCCACAAATCAATTTTGGGGAACTCCGCTGCGATTTCACGTGCTACGCGGGTCATCAGGCCGCTAGTCTCGCGCAAAACATTAGGTTTTTCCACCAGAGTGACAGTCGGATAGCCATTATCGCGGGCATACTCAAAGGCTTTGTGAATAATCCGATACGCACCTTCACGGGTGATAATCCGCAGAGTGAGCGCCATATCCTCATCGGCCACACTGTCAAACCTGCGCATGGCCTTGCTGTTTTTGGAAAGAGCCTGCCGCACTTCTTGAGGCACCGGGTGGAATTCCACACCGCTGTAAAGACCCTGGGTGTTTTCGCGGAATACCACAATATCAATACCCTCTTTGTAATTGAGCGGGTTTCCGGCATACGCTTTACATGGACGTAAATTTGTGTACAGGTCAAACAACTGGCGCAGGCGGACGATGGGACTGGTGTACACAAAACCTTTGCCAGCCAGAGCCGGATCCAGTTCCATATTGGCTTCTTCTTTGGGTTTGGAAGTAATCGCGCCGAACAGTCCGCAGTCACAACTTTTTAAAATATCGATGGTGCGTTGCGGAAAGGCATCCCCTTCTTTACGCCAGATCTCCCATCCGATATCGGTTGGAATAAACTCGGCATCCAGTTTTAATTTATCCAGAACCGGCACAGCGGCTTCCATCACATCCACACCTACCCCGTCGCCGGGCATCCATGCAATACGGTATTTTGCCATCGTTGATCTCCTCTTCTC
>CAZHMZ010000162.1:0-8308 GCA_964532655.1 uncultured Anaerolineaceae bacterium | reverse complement strand
GGGAATGGATTGCTTCATGTCCTCGTAGCTCAGCAGGTGAATGGCACGGGTGCCGATCACACCGGGGACGCGTTTCTTACCCACATAGACAGATTTTCCTGCCAGTTGCCGGGCGTCGATACCTCCAACAACCTCAAACTGGTACAGGCCATCACCATCATCACCGGTGATCATCAGGCCAATCTCATCCATATGAGATGCCAGCAGCACTTTGGTGGCCCCGGCAGTTGCCGCTTTTTTATGGGCGATCAGATTGCCGATTGAATCTTCGCTGATATCATCGGCCAGAGGTGTCACGACTTCTCGCAATATTTCGCGCACACTTCCCTCGGCGCCGGAAACACCGCTGGCATCTGACAGCTTCTTCAGGAAATCTAGCTGTGTTTGTTCAATTTTCGGTAAATCCTGGGTGGGGTTCATTCTCAATATCTCCTGTGTCCGCAGAAATTGGTTATCGCTCTGACAGTTCAACCGGTTTGCTGATTAACTCGACCAGCAATTTGACCGCATTGGTGACGTCGTTGTAATCCAGCACTTCCGATGGGCTGTGCGCATAACGGGTGGGGATGGATATACAACCGGATGGTACTCCGCCTCGGATCAAACTGATGGCGCCAGCATCGGTGCCGCCAAATGGCAGTACTTCAAACTGGTGAGGAATCCCAATCCGTGTAGCGGCCTGTTCCATCCAATCCACAATGCGAGGATCCACCACCAGATAATCATCCTTCACCTTGATGGCAGGCCCCCGACCCATACGGATATCGATCTTGTGATCGTTGGGTGTATCAAACGAGTCGGTGATATCTACTGCCAACCCAATTTCCGGATCAATGCCAAATGCAGATGTTTGGGCTCCGCGCAGACCTACTTCCTCCTGAACGGTGAAAACAAAAAAGATTTCGTTCGGAGTTTCGCCTAATTGCTTCATGGCTTCGATGGAAATCGCCACAGCGATCCGATCGTCCATGGCTTTGGCTGCCAGGCGGTCGCCCATATCCTCGAAGGTCCGATAGAAGGCAGCCGCATCCCCCGGTCTGACCGGGCAATCCTCGCGGTTCTTCGCGCCTACATCGATGAAGAATTTGGACATCTCAGGCAAATTTTTGCCAAATGAAGGGGTTTCATAACCAATGACACCGTGGGTGCCGTTGGTGAACTTTACCCGTCCGCCAAATAGCGTGGAAAGGTACACTCCGCCGATGCCGGTGAAACGGACAAAACCGTTTTCATCAATATGGGTAGCCATCACGCCAATTTCATCCATATGGCTCGCCACCATGATGCGTTTCCCGCCATCCAGCTTTTTGCCCTTCTTGGCAATCAGGTTGCCGAGAGGATCGACATAGATCTCATCAGCGACCGCAGAAATTTCTTCACGGATGATATTTCGTACTTCGGCTTCATAACCCGACGGTCCGGTTGCTTCCACCAGCTTTTTGATCAACTGTTTCATAACGTGCTCCATGGATGAGAAATAATTCGCCGTTGATGACATTATAATCCACACCAGCCTGGAAACCTCCGCATTTTATCGAGCAGATCTCATGTTAAAATGACCGCACTTCAGCAAGAAAGTGGAAAGGTTCTGTGAATGGAAAACTCGCTGCATGCGGGTATGAAAGAATATCTTCAATTGCCCGGCGATAAAATCGAATCACCGGTTGCGCGCTATATCATTGATATTGTCCGGGATAACACTCTCTTTGAAATCCAGACTCGCAATTTTTATGCGCTCAGGCCCAAACTGGTCGATTTGCTTCCGCTTTACCCCATCCACGTCATCTACCCGCTGGCGGTTCAGAAGTGGATCCAGCGGTTGAACCAGGATAAATCGGTCACCCGCAAACGCAGAAAATCTCCAAAACACGCTTCCGTGTATCACGTTTTCAATGAACTGGTCTATCTGTCGGAACTGCTCGGTCATCCCAACCTGTGTGTGGATATCTACCTGGTGGAACAGGAAGACATCTGGCTCAACGACGGAAAGGGCAGTTGGCGCAGAAAGGGTTGGAGCCTGTATGATCAAAAGCTGCTCAAGGTGACAGATAAGGTCACCCTGCAATCGAAAATTGACTACCTAAACCTCCTGCCGCAGGATCTGCCAGCCCAGTTTCGAAACACAGACCTGGCCAGAGCAGCCTCCATAACGGTAGGACTGGCTCGAAAAATGACTTATACCTTATCAAAATCGGGTTTGTTGGTTCAAACAGGGAAACAGGGCCGTACCAATCTGTTTACCCGCCTCGATCAGATGGATGCGCTCAATCCGGGTGCACCGGCAGGCGGATGGTAAAAACGGTACCTTCTCCTACGATGCTATCCACATCCAGTAATCCGTCATGCTGATGGATGATGCGGTGACAAATCGAGAGGCCTAAACCGGTTCCCTTGCCGGGCTCTTTGGTGGTATAAAAGGGATCAAAAATTTTCGAAAGTTGATCCTGCGAGATTCCCTGCCCATTATCCGAGATTTTAACCACAATCTGGCCGTCCTCCAGACTTGTCTGAATGGTCACCCTTCCCTGTCCCAGCGTTACGGCATCCAGACTGTTCAGGATTAAGTTGATCCATACGCTTTGTAAATTGCGGGCGCTGGCCGGTAGGTTGGGTAAACCGGGTTGCGCTTCAAATTTGATCTCCGCCTGCTTTTCCCTGGAGGCATGATCTATCAACGAGAGTGCTTTTTCAATCGTTACATTCACATCGGTGGGTTCCATTTCCATGGTTTCCCAGCGGGCAAAATCGAGCAGGTTCTTAACGATATCCAGCGCCCGCCCTCCGGCGCTGTTGATACGTTGCAGCAAATCATGCCAATCATCTTCAGCGGGTACTTCACGTAAAAGAATTTGAGTATTGGCAATTACTACTGTTAATGGATTATTGATTTCGTGCGCAAATCCCGAGGCAAGCTGCCCTACGGCCGCCATTTTTTCTGACTGGGCAATCATCAATTGCATTCGACGCCGCTCCGTTACATCTCGACCGACGATGATCACCTGGGGCACCTCCCCATTATCATCAAAAATTGGATAAGTCGTGATCTCCCATTCGCTCGTTTCCCGTTCAGCAACTCTGTCCCACTGACTGCGGGTGATCACTTCGGCGGTCTGAAACGTATCCATTATCCGGCAGCCATTACAGGCCTCATCGCGTTGATAAAGACTTTTATAGCAGGTCCTGCCCACCAAAGCTTTTGGTGAGATTTTCTTCTTACGCGACAAAGCCATGTTGACAGCGATGATCTCGTAATTTCGATCGATCACATAAACAAGATCAGGTAGATTATCAAACAGACTTCGCAGGATATTCCGTGATTTGACCAGATCCTGCCGTATGCCTTCCAATCTAGCAATCTCGGTACGGATTTTTTCCTGCGCCTGGATTGGCTCCAGATCGACGTGTTCTAATACATCCTGAATTTCAGTCAGCAGTTGATACTGAGTGGAGTCCAGGGCAGTACGCTCTCGCTCCAGCGCAATTTGATCCACTAATTTCGAAATCCGTCTGTCCATCTCACCTGCTAAATTACGATCATGTTTTTCAGATTATGGAATTCGTGATGATTACTTATTACTGATTGTATAGCCAAAGCCAGCCACTGTTTTTATGAACACGGGTTTTTTGGGATCTATCTCAATACGCTCACGCAAATTCTTGATGTGCACACGAACCAGGTCGGGGCTGCCTGCGTCAGCCGGATAATCCCATACTTCGTCCAGTAATCGCGCTGGTGAGAAGATCTCGCCCGCATGTGTCATTAAATGGTACAACAAATCATACTGAACGGGTGTCAATCGGATGATCCCTTTGTCCGGTGTTAGAATCTGATAGGACGAAAGATACAGCGTGTATTTTCCAATGGCAATTTGTTCCTGATGATCGTAATCTGTGCGTGATTTGTTATGCCCTTTACGGTTTTTGATCATCAACTGGGATTTTTCGGTTTGCTTTCCGGTTGATTTTCCGGGTCGATATACGCGCCGTAAAATCGCCTGTATTCGGAGAACCAGTTCATCGATGTTGAACGGCTTAACAAGGTAGTCATCCCCGCCGGCCAAAAGCCCTGCAATTCGATCTTCATCCTTTGCTTTCGCAGTCAGAAAAAGGATCGGTATCTCGGAAAGCATCGGATCGGATCGGATGGCCCGGCAGACCTCCAACCCGTCCATTTTCGGCATGATAATGTCCAATATGATGATATCGGGTTTCAGCCGGCGAACTTTTTGGAGCCCCTCAACACCGTTGCTCGCAATAGTGATCTCGAATTGTCCGCCTCTCAGTGTTCTTTCGATCGTCTTTGCTACGTCAGCATCATCTTCAATTATCAACAGGTTCATGGTATTCTGAATTGCCGCCCGGTATAATGGAGTATAGTGAAAAACTTGCCAATATAACTAAATTCCAATCTAATTATAATGACTTTCTAATTTTAGACGACTAACAAGGTTGTAAATCGTTGAAAACCAGAAGCACGAACCCCTCTATCAGACAGGCGTTTACGGATTTTCTGCATACGCTCAGTGAAGCCCGCAGCGCCAATACAGCTCGCACTTACGCTAACGGGCTGGATATGTTCGAGTTGGTTTTAACAGAAAAAGGGATTGATGTAGAGACATCCCCGGTGTCTCAATTGCAGGAAGATACCATCATCTGGCTGATATCCGAGCTGAAATACCTTTCACCAGCGTCGGAACGGCTGTATCTCACCGCTGTAACGCAATTTTTTGAGTACCTGGCCGGCGAGGAACTGGCTGATGTCAATCTGTCACGCATCAAATTGCTGATCCGCCAGCGGGCGCGCCGCCCTGGTGTTCGTTTGCCGCAGTTTCCTGTCAAAGATATCCAGATGGTGCTTCGCCACGCTGACCAGCTTGTTTCAAGCCCCTGTGCGGATGATACTGAACGTCTTCGAAATTTGAGGGATCGGGCTTTCTTGATCACGTTGGCCGATACAGGTTTACGCGTTCATGAGGCCTGCAACTTACGCCGCGGGGATATCGATTGGAACGAATCCAAAGCAGTGGTGATCGGGAAAGGCAACCGTGAAGCCATCGTACGTTTTTCCAAACGCTCTCAGGATGCCATTCAAATGTACCTGAAGGCTCGCGCGGAAATGGATGGGGCCACTGGTCGCCCGCTGACCTCCATGCCTATCTTTGCCAGGCATGATAAAGGCGCGGGTAAAAATATCCAGGCGATGACTACCGCCACCGGCCGAAACATCGTAACACAACGCGTCAGTGAGGCGCTTGGAGCAGAAGCGGTGGGCACCATCACCCCGCATTCATTCCGTCATTACTTTGTGACCACCGTATTACGGGCATCAGGGAATCTTAAAATGGCGCAGGCGCTCGCCCGTCACCAAAACATTGCGGTCACCACGCGTTATGCACATCTGAATGATGATGAATTGGACCGGGGGTATTACCAGATCTTCGATGAAAAATAAACGACCTTTCCCGTCGGTTTATACATCGGGTTTAGGCAATGAGCCATCTTTAGACTTGATGACACTTTCAGGGAAGTATTTGTATTGCACACTGGCTGTCAGATAGGCGCCAAACAGGAGCACCATATTGGTCAGATAGATCCAGAACAGCAGCGAAACAATGGTACTGAGTGAGCCATATATAATGTCATATTGAAAGTACCGGCTGCTGACATACCAGGTAAACCCCATATTGACGACATTCCAGATCAACGCCGCGAACAATGCTCCCATTAACGCGGCGCGCTTTTTTACCTTTACATTGGGGGTATAGAAGTAAAGCAGATAGAAAATCACAAACGTCATGATATAGGGAAGGTAATTATTGACAAACTTCCACAAATCCGTATCGTATAACTTTACACTTCCCCCAAGTGGAATCTGCATTCGAGACAGGATGTCGATGATCGATGTGGAGAGGATCGATACAATCAACAGCACGATTAGCAGCAGAATCATCCCGATGGCGATCAACCGCTTGCGGAAAAATCCCCTTGGCTTGATCCCGGGCCAGGCTTCGTTCATGGCGCCGACCAGCGTATTGAAATATCCCGAGGCCGACCAGAGCAAAGAGAGCAGACCGATGATCCCGATGGCGCCTCGTTTTTCCAGAACTGACGTAATATTTTCGCGGATCACATCCTGATACATCGGAACGGCATTGAAGACCAGATCAAAGATTTCTTCATGCGACATAAACCGTTCCAAAATAAAGCTCCCGACGGAGATGATCACCAGTAAAAGCGGAAACAGGGAAAAAACAGCATAAAATGTGAGACCAGCTGAGTCCACTGCGCTTTGGTTCTCACTGAAACGCGTAAGAGCAAATCCCAGTGTAGTTTGCTTAAATCGATCAACCAGTTTCTTAATTCCCTGTACCATAACAACCATATAGTGTAGTATGTTTATTACTGTCATTATAATTTCCACAATCCCATCTGTTCAGTATGCAACTTCAATGCCAGCGTGACTCTTCATCAAAATTAAGGATCTGACGCTTCATGATCATTCATGGCATATTTGAGCACAAACGTCTGACCATCAGCTCCAAACCGCAGGGGATTAACCTCAGTCTTGAGGATGAGACTTCGACTGAGGTGTTCAGTTTTGATCATGCCGGGAGGCTGTGGACGGCACTTATGGGTGATGTCTCATACCGCCGAGGGTTGGATGGAACCACCATAGCCAGGTGGACCGATTTTCAGGGTCTCCGCCACCGGCGCAGGTTAACATCAGAGGAAGCTGAAGCCCTTGCGCAACAATGCCAGGTTGTGGTCTATAAGGTGCGTGAGGGCATCAGCAACGGGAAAACTACCCTGGAAGACCCCCTGCCACCAGATACACTCACGTCGCTGGCTTCAGCCGCCTTACATGACGCATCCCATCGTGCAGACGATATCGAAAAGTATCGAAAAATCTATCTTCCGGTGGGTATCCTTCCACCCGATCAGTATGGTGCTGTGGTTTTGCAAGCGAGCGAAGGCTGTTCTTTCAACCGCTGCACATTTTGCAGCTTCTATCGTGATCGCCCGTTCAGAATCAAATCTCCAACCGAATATGAAGCCCACTGTGAGCAGGTGAAGACTTTTCTTGGTGCAGGGCTCTCTCTTCGCAGAACCATCTTCCTGGGGGATGCCAACTCACTCATCATTCCGACCAGCCAATTGATCGAAATGCTTGAAATCACACGCCGCCACTTTGATGTGGATGCGTTAGGCGGCATCTATGCTTTTTTGGATGGTGTAAGCGGGAAAACGAAATCAAGCGGGGATTTCAGGAGACTTTCTGCATTGGGTTTACAACGCGTGTACATCGGCCTGGAAAGCGGGAATGAGGCTTTGCTCAAATACCTGAACAAACCCTCCACACCAGACTCGATTGTTCACACGGTACAGGCACTCAAACAAGGTGGCGTGGCAGTGGGGATCATCGTACTGTTGGGCGCAGGCGGGAAAAAGTACGCACCTGATCATGTACGTGACACCATCAAAGTGATCAACCGGCTGCATCTCGATGCGGAGGATATCCTCTACTTTTCAGAATTGGTGGAAAGCGAGGGGATGGAGTATCAAATGAAAGCATACGAGGAGAGTCTTCAACCGTTATATGAGGAAGAACGGCTTGCCCAGGGGCTTCAAATTGAGCAGGCGTTGAAGTTCTCAGGTGGACGCGGCATCCCGCATATCGCCCGTTATGACATTCGCGAGTTTGTTTATTGAGGTTTTTCTTTCACAATATAGATCATAGGAAGGCTGACGACGGTAACAATGCCTTTGATGATCATATTGGCGATGAAGATAGCCATCACCGATGAAAACGGCATGGCTCCGTAGAAAGCCAGGAAAGAAAAGATAAACGAATCGACAGGTACGCTGAAGGCATTGGATACCAGCACCCTAAGCCATTGATATCGTTTGGTCACCCGCTCCACCCAGATGCGGTAGGCTTCCGTATCCAGCAGTTCGGCCACTACCTCTGCGGCAATACTGGCCAGGGTAATCCGCCACACCGGAGCCAGAACCCTGCCCCATAAATCACTGCTACCGGCGGCGGTATCCGGGGTTAACGTACCCACAAACCAGAAGAAAGCGGCCATGAAAATGTTTACCACAGCCGCAGAGATAATCAGCCAGCGCACGCCTTTGAGACCCAGCACCTTGTGAGCCAGATCCCTCAAGGTAAAGGTGATGGGATAAATAAAGGTGCCCGCATCAAAAGAGAGACCCGCAAAGCGAACAATTTGAAGGCTGGCGATATCAGACAGCATCTGTGCTGCGATGTAAGAAACAGTAACCAAAAGAGCCGGTATACCAATCA
>CAZHMZ010000161.1:0-8329 GCA_964532655.1 uncultured Anaerolineaceae bacterium | reverse complement strand
AAAAGTTGGGTAAACATTCGACGATTTGATCTTCCATTTCCAGCTTCTCCATCCGACTCGCGTATCAATGACGGTTAATTCGGTACTCTTAAGAATTTTCCGCCCATCCAGATTGTGAATAATAACAACATTATAACCGACCTGTCTGGCAGGGGTTCACCGAATGACATCTGGAAAACCCATGACAGCAGGGTAAAATGATAGCATTGCAAAAATAATAGCATTGCATATGGAGATGAATTTCTCGGGCGGATACTCGATTGATTTTCATCCATGAAATCAAACGACTGTTGTTCTCACAAACGCCGTATCAGGAGGGACATGAATGTGCGGAAGATTTACCATCACATTGCCGGCATCGGTCATACAGGAAGAGCTTGAGTTAGGCGAAATGCCAGCCGGATGGGAGCCTCGTTTCAACGTAGCACCTACCCAGCCCATTCCGGTCGTTAAGGACGCTGAAGACAGAAAGGTCGAATGGATGTACTGGGGTCTGGTTCCGTCCTGGGCAAAAGACGTCAGCATCGGGCAGAAAATGATCAATGCGCGTTCGGAAACGTTATCAGAAAAACCATCGTTTCGGAATGCGTTTCAGCGCCGGCGCTGCCTGATCGTGGCCGACGGATTTTATGAATGGAAACGACCGGGCGGAAAATCCGGACCCGCTGTTCCGTTCTATTTTCAACGGAAGGATAAGAGACCATTCATGTTCGCAGGTCTGTGGGAATACTGGACCTCTTCACAGGGCGACGAACTGGTGAGCAGCACCATCATCACCTGCCAGGCGAATGCGCTGGTGGCTGAAATTCACCCGCGTATGCCGGTCATCCTGCCGGATGAATACCATTGGGAATGGCTAAAACCCCAACCGCCTGAAAACCTTAAAAGGATGCTGATGCCTTTCGATGAAAAGCTGATGACAGGATATGAAGTTTCCCGAAAGGTAAACAGCGGCCAGGTCGACTCACCGGATTTAATCGAAGCGGTTCGATAAACGAGCGATTTCTTACCAATCGGTATTTTTGCGTAGAAATTTCTTGACCACCTCATAGTACGGCTCAAATTGATCGCGCCGGATGTTATGACCTGCGTGGTCAATGCGAACTATTTCAGGTTTTTTCCACAGCTTTTTAAGCTCTGCTGCCACCTCATCCGTGACGATTCCCCCCAGAAGTGGGTCGCCGGTGATCAGCAACACCGGGCATTTTACCTGCCTGGCATACTCACGCCAGGAGGGTCTGTCGGTTTCAATGCCGTCAAACGCGACTGTGTTGACCTGCTTTTTGCTCTTGGCCCATTGGAATAAATCAGCTTCGTGCCAGTTGGGATGCATGCGTCTGCCGATCTGAATAATATCGTCCAGCGGCTTGTCGCGCCATTCTGAAATTTGTTTGCGGAAATGCTCCCTGCGCTGAACACGAGCTTCCGGGGTTTCTTTGCGGCTGTCGCTCCAAAACGGGGGGTCTTCCAAAATCAGGCTGCCAACCAGTTTTGGGTACATACCAGCCACCATCACAGCGGTTTCAGCGCCCATTGAATGCCCTCCAACGGGAGGTTTTTCCAGTTTCAATGCTTCAATCAGGCCAGCAACATCCGCTGCCCGGTCTTCCGGGGTATAACCGGTTAGCGTACCTTCTGACAGACCGTGCCCGCGTGCATCGACCATGATCACATCATAGAAAGGCTCCAGCAGGACGGCCAGCCTGCTCCAGCCTAAACCATTGTCTGAAATGCCGTGCAGGAACACAACGGAGGGTTTTTCATCACCTGTTCGGTAGTAATGTATTTTTGCACCGTTGCTCACCACATGCCCATAATATAATCTCGCCATTCTGTATCCCTTTCCAAATGCTACTCAACTCCGTCAGGCCCTTTGTGACCAATGACATCGATTAGGGCGTCAATCCTTATTTTATCCCAGGCGATTGCATTTTTAGCCTGTCTTTGTGTTAAAATCGGGATTGAGTGAATGACTCATCCCTTCATTAAGGAGATTTTTATTATGCAGCCGGTTGAAGAACTCCGTCATAAATCGGATTCATTGCATCATCGCGCGGTAGTTGTTGATTCACATCACGACATTCTCATGGATGTTTTCAGTAAACGGAATAAAGGCTACAAGGGACGTTTGAACTCTTACTGGGCTCCCAAGCTGCAAAGAGGAGGTGTCAACGTCCAGGTGCTGCCCATATATGTGGATACTGAATACCTGCCGGAAAGCGCATTACGGGTTACCCTTCGCACCATCGAGGCTTATCACGCTGATCTGGAAGATGACCAAACCATCATCTGCCCTGCATTTTCTTACGCAGATGCCGCAAAGGCACTGGCGGCGGGAAAAATCCCTGCATTTTTAGGGATTGAAGGCGTTGAGGGATTGGGTCACAATGTGGATCTCTTCAGCACCATGCACCGGCTGGGGGTGAGGGTGATCGGGTTGACCTGGAACCATCGCAACTCCTTTGCTGATGGAACCGGTGAGCAGGAGACAGGCGGCGGTTTAACCAAAGCCGGATTTGCTGCCATCCGCGAGATGAACCGGCTGCACATCCTGATCGATCTCAGCCATATCAACCAGACCTGTTTCTTTGATGTACTCAAAACCATCGATCAACCCGTCATTGCGTCACACAGCAATGTGCGTGCGATTTATGATCACCCGCGCAACCTGACCGATGCGCAGATCAAAGCCCTGGCAGAAAACGGCGGGGTGATGGGTCTTCTGGTTCATCCCGGTATCATCGATCCTTCTCAGCCGACCATCTCACGTTGTGTGGATCACATTTCGTATGTGGCGGATCTGGTAGGTGTGGATCATATTGGTCTGGGGACCGATTTTATGGAAGATGACCTGGCCATGCCAATGGATGAAGATATGGCGCGCGCCTCGATGATTCCGCTTGAGGTTCTCACCAGCGGTATCAACGGGCTTAACCGGATTGACGAACTGCCTAATTTGACCGAGGAATTGCTCAAACGAGGGTTCACGGACGAAGATGTAGAAAAGATCCTTGGAAAGAATTTCCTGCGGGTATTTGAGAAAGTCCTGATTTAATTCCAAATTTCTGAAAGGATTTGACTATGAAGGTTTTTATCTCAGCAGATATCGAAGGTGTGGCCTGTGTGGTGGCGCGTGATGACACCAAGCTGGAAGGGCAGGAATATGAACGCGCGCGTGAATGGATGACCGGCGAAGTCAATGCGGCTATCGAAGGGTGTCTGGAAGCCGGCGCGACTGAAATTGTTGTGGCCGATTCACACGGTCATATGCGCAATATCATGGCGGAAAAACTGCATGAAAAAGCGCTGCTGGTTCGCGGTTCCCCACGGCCCGGCACCATGGCCGAAGGGTTAACCGCCGAAACGAATGCAGCGATGTTTATTGGCTATCATTCCATGGCGGGCACCGCACATGGTGTTCTATCGCATACCTATCTGGGCGGCACTTTTTATCAAATCCGCCTGAATGGCAAGCCTTACGGCGAACCCGGTATCAATGCGGCTCTGGCAGGCCATTACGGGGTCCCGGTGGTGATGGTGGCTGGCGATGATACAGTCAAAAAAGAAGTCAATGCCATCATGCCCTGGACTGAAAACGTGGTCACCAAATGGGCGATCAGCACTTTTTCGGCAAAGAACCTGACCCCCAAAGCATCACAGGATGCCATCCGCGCAGGTGCAAAGAACGCGCTGGCTCGCCTGAAAGATATGAAACCGCTCGATCTGGGAAAACCGGTTCAACTGGATGTTGATTTTATCCAGGCTGTCTCCGCTGATCTGGCAGGCGATATCCCGGGCATGTCTCGCACCGGTGATCGCTCCCTGTCATACACCGGCAAGGATATGCTGGATGTCATCAAAATGATCCGTTTGATTGGAAATTGTGTATTAGGTACCTTTTATTTATAGGAGAGAAATATGGAACCCAAAATTGTTGTCTCTGAAAAAGCCCCTAAAGCGATTGGCCCTTACTCTGTAGGCGTCGTCGCCGGCAATTTGATCTTCACAGCTGGGCAAATCGGCATTGACCGCGCCATCGGCGATATTGTTGAAGGCGGCATTCAGGCACAGACCCGCCAGGCCCTTACCAATGTCAGCTACATTCTGGCGGAAGCCGGAACCGGCATGGACAAGGTAATCAAGACCACTGTCTTTTTGAAGGATATGAATGACTTTGCAGCGATGAATGAGGTGTATGCGACCTTTTTCACCAGCAACCCGCCGGCTCGCTCCGCCGTTCAGGTAGCTAAACTGCCCAAAGACGCCATGGTTGAGATTGAGGTCATCGCGGCTCTCTAAACGGTAGTCCAAACCGTTCACGATCAATAGATCCAGAAATTCTTGCCCGAAGGGGGGAAGGAATTGTTCTTCCCGCCTTTGGGCAGATTTTTTGGCTTGATTAATGCATTAATGACTTTGTTGACCGGGGTGGTACAATTCGGAACCGTCGGTATCAGGAACAACTCTGTGCATATCTCTGCCAGATAAACGACGTTCGAATAACAGCGATTGATGAGGGAAAGGAATGGTCGAAGTTTCAGTTATTGTGCCCTGTCTGAATGAAGAGGCAACAATTGAATTCCTGTTGGATGCCATCCGCGGGCAGTGTTTTCCGATTGATCAACTTGAAGTGGTGATCGCTGACGGCGGTTCGACCGATCAGACCCGCAGCCGGATCAGTCAGTATCAGAACAATCATCCTGAGATGAGAATCCTGCTGGTGGATAATCCAAAGAAAATCATCCCTGCGGGAGTTAACTGTGCTATCAAGGCCTCATCAGGAGAGTACATCATCCGGCTGGATGCGCATTCCATCCCCAATCCCGATTATGTCACCAAGAGTGTTAATTTGCTCAAATCCGGTGTGGCAGAGAATGTAGGCGGGTTGTGGATGATCAAGCCCCGATACGATACCTGGGCAGCCAAATCCATCGCCGCAGCGGCCGCTCACCCCATCGGCGTGGGAGATGCTTTCTACCGGTACGCAACAAAGGCCGGCTATGTCGATACAGTGCCGTTTGGCGCTTTCAACCGCAAGGTTTTCGATCAGGTGGGATATCTGAACGAAAGCCTGAAAACTAATGAGGATTATGAATTCAACGTCCGCATCCGCGAAGCTGGCGGCCGGGTTTGGTTTGATCCTCAGATATGTTCGGTCTATTTTTCGAGATCCGATTTTGGTTCACTGATCCGGCAGTATTTTCGATACGGGTATTGGAAACTGCAAATGCTGATTTGTTTTCCCAATACACTGCGCTGGCGGCAGGCTTTACCGCCCCTGTTTGTTTTATCACTGCTGATACTGGCGATTATCGGCATATTCTGGACCCCGGCTGCCTTGATGCTGGCTGCTGAACTCATCCTGTATTTTGGCATCCTGAAGGCTGCATCTGTACAACCTGCGCTGAAAAACCGAGATTGGCGAATGATCTTCGGCATCCCGATTGCCATTGCCATCATGCATACATGCTGGGGATCAGGTTTCTTGTGGAGCATGGTAAAATCTGTGGTTCGAGGCTGACGATTCATGTCTTCTGATGCGTTAAAGAAACCTTTACAGTGGCGATTGACCGTTCGTGAACGCCAGTTTATTCTTTTGTTTGGTGATTTGCTCGCTTCGATAGCCTCACTTATTCTTGCCTTATACTTTTGGGCTCAGCCCGATTGGCTGAAATTTTCACTTGAATTTATCCAGCAGCGGATCCCTTTCTGGTTCTTCCTGCTGCCGGTTTTGTGGCTTATTTTGCTGATAGAACTGTATGATCTGCGCCGGGCTGCCAGCAGCAAGGTGACTTTAAAAGGCATCCTCTCGGCTGCGGGAGTCTGCCTGGCGCTGTATCTGCTGGCCTACTTTACCTCTGAGCCCAATTCGCTTCCGAGGCGGGGTGTGGCGGTATTCATTGTGTGTTCCACACTCTTCACTCTGATCTGGCGAACCTTTTATATCAAGGTATTCACCGCGCAGCCTTTTCTGAAAAGGGTACTGGTCATTGGCGCCGGTAAATCCGGCCGTACATTGGCTCACTGCGTACGGGATATCTACCCGGATCCTTTCCATCTGATCGGCTTCATTGATGATGATGAAAGCAAGCGAAACACGCTGTTGGAAGGGTACCCGATTCTGGGAAACAGCGATGAAATGGCCCGATTGGTGGATCAATATCAGATCACCGATCTGGTTTTCTCGATCAGCAAGAATGTGGATGCAAAAACCTTTCAAAACATCATCCGTTTGCAGGAAGAAGGCATTGAAATCAAATCCATGCCGGCCATCTACGAGGAATTGCTGGGGCGCATCCCGATCACCGTTTTACAATCGGATTGGCTGCTGCGGACATTTGTCGACCAGGCCCAAACCGGTATCATGTACAACATGGCGAAGCGACTGATGGATGTGGCGGGGGGGCTGATCGGAAGCCTCTTCTTCCTGTTCATATTCCCGTTTGTGGCGCTGGCCATATTGATTGACAGCGGAAAGCCTATCTTCTACTCGCAGGCCCGCCTTGGGAAAAATGGCAAAGCCTTTAAAATCTTGAAGTTCCGCACCATGATTCAGGACGCCGAGAAAGACGGGATTGCCCGAATGGCGGTGCAAAATGATGACCGGATCACCCGCGTGGGCAACTTTTTGCGTAAAAGCCATCTGGATGAATTTCCCCAATTTTTGAACGTATTGAAAGGTGAACTCAGCCTGGTGGGTCCGCGTGCCGAACGAGAACAACTCACCAATTCGCTGCAGGAAGTGGTTCCGTTTTACAGGACCCGGCTGCTGGTGAAACCCGGTATAACAGGCTGGGCGCAAATAAACTACGGTTACGCGTCTACTGTAGAAGATACCACCGTGAAGCTTGAATATGATCTGTATTACATCAAGCATCAAAGCCTTGTTTTGGATTTTTCAATCATTCTCCGTACCGTCGGAGATATTCTGGGTTTCAGGGGACGATAAATCGTGAAAAGAATCACTCAGGTTAGAAACCGTTACGTCCTCCTCCTTGATCTCGTGTTCATCGTTGTGTCTGTCATTGGCAGTTACATGCTGCGGCTTGAACTGGGAGCGGCGTTTCGGTTTTATCTGCCATCCGCATTGTGGATGGTCGCGGTAGCGCTGCTGATCAAGCCGCTGGTTTACTATTTCTTCCATCTCTATCGCAGGCTGTGGGTGTATGCCAGCATGCAGGAAATGCGAGTGATCGTTGTGGCAGTCTCCACGGCCTCCATTCTCGTCTCACTGGTGATGCTGGTTCTGTTCTCCTTACATGCTTTCAACGGTTTCCCGCGCGGCGTACTGGTGATTGACTGGCTGTTATCCATCCTGCTGGTAGGAGGAGTACGCTTCGCGGTACGGTTATTCGCTGAAAACCGCGTAGCTGCCATGGTGCCCGGACGGTTTTCACGTCGCAAGCGAGCCCTGGTAATCGGCGCCGGGGATGCCGGGGCGCTGGTGGTACGGGAAATGCAAAAGAACGTCAATTCTGAAATCTCTCCCATTTGTTTTCTGGATGATGACGAAGCCAAACAAAAACATCAGATTTACGGCGTACCGGTGGTGGGTCGGATCAATGAACTGAGTAAGGCGCTGGAGAACCAGCGGATCGATGAAGTGATTATCGCCATCCCCAGCGCGCCAGGCAAAGTGGTCCGTTTTGTGGCAGAGGTATGCCAGAAGAAGGCTGTACCGTACCGCACCATGCCGGGCATCTACGAGTTGATTGGCGGAAAGGTCAGCGTTAACCGCCTGCGCGAAGTGGATATTACCGACTTACTGCGTCGTGAACAGATCAATGTTCACCAGGCGGGTATTGAAAACACCATCAAAGACAAAATTGTTTTGGTCACCGGCGGAGGCGGATCTATTGGTTTGGAATTGTGCCGTCAGATCAGCCGTTGGGCGCCCAAAGAATTGATTATTCTGGGTCACGGCGAAAACAGTGTGTTTGAAGCCATGCTGGAGCTGAAAAGCCGTTACCCTGAGGTATCCATCCGCCCGGTGATTGCCGATCTGCGTGACCAGACACGCCTGACCAATATTTTCAACACGCATCACCCGGATATCGTGTTCCATGCCGCTGCTCACAAGCATGTTCCGTTGATGGAATTGAACGTGGATGAAGCGATCACCAACAATATCCTGGGCACCCGAAACATCGTCAATGCTGCAAGCGCTAACGGCGTGCAGCAACTGGTGATGATTTCATCCGACAAAGCCATCCGCCCGGCTAATGTGATGGGCGCCACCAAACGGCTGGCAGAGATGATTGTGCTGGATGCCGCTCAACGATGCAATAAAAAGTTCTCGGTGGTTCGATTTGGCAATGTTCTGGGCAGC
>CAZHMZ010000160.1:0-8533 GCA_964532655.1 uncultured Anaerolineaceae bacterium | reverse complement strand
TTTCATCACCGGGAATGTATGATGAATTGAGCAATTCAGGTCATCTCGTTGTTTATATTCCCAATGGCTGGAGCAATGATAACCCGTACTGGGGAACGACAACCAGTTCAACGGATACAGCAGTCCATTTGGGCTGGTTTGGCAGCTCAGGCAATCTGGAAGATCTGGCATTGATTCGCCGCCCCCTCATCCGGTTACTGCGCGAGTTCGAACACCATCTGCGCCTCGTGATCGTGGATGATCAGGCCGCCTATCACATGTTTGATCATGATGCCGAGGGATTGGTCACATTTTTACCCTGTGTCAGCTCAAATGAGATTCCATTCATTCTGGATCAAATGGATGTGTTGATGATCCCGACTCGCCGAACGAACACAACCCAGCGGCAGATTGAAGATTTACTGATGTATGCCGGCGTGAAGAAGATACCCTGGGTGGCTTCACCGGTCTCTGATGTGAGTGAATGGAAAGATGGGGGAATGCTCTGTTCTTCATTAGAGGAATGGCACCTGAAGCTAAGGCATCTGATTGTGGAAAAGGACCTTCGCCAGACGCTGGGTATGGGTGGTTTTCAGATAGCTGCGCGGCGGGAGATGCGCATCCACATCAACCAGTGGTATCATGTTTTCACCATGGTCTGCACTGCCAGATTGCAAGCCGATGAAAACCTGTGTTCACCGGTATCCCTTCAGGGGGAAAGACTGTGAATATCCTGTTTGTGCATAGCACGGATCTCGCTGATCAGCATCAGGTGTACTGGCGCTGCCGCAATATTGCCAGAGCGATCGAACGAACCGGGCGGCATCATGCTGCTCTGGTGGATATCCCATCCTTTGTCGCATTCAGCGATCGCAGCCAGCGATTATGTAAAGCGGCCAATTTGATCGTGATCCACCGGTACAATGTGGGGCCGGTATTACAGGCCACGCAATACTGGAAATCGCAGGGCAGAAAACTGGTTCTGGATATGGATGAAGCGGTTGACCTGATGCCGGAGGAAATGGAATCATACAACCGCTGGCACAATGGTGAATTTCCGCCAAATTTCTTTCTACCAGGAAATTCCGTTACCAGGCTGGAACCCCTTCCCTTGCCGCAGCTTACCTGGTCGATGGCACAGATGGACGCAGTGACCGTGCCCTCGCTTAGGCTGGCCGGTGACTTGGAGAAATATGGCCGTGTTTGGGAAATACCGGATTACATCCACATCGACCGATACATGCCATTGAAACCGGATCACGGCGATAAAATTTACATCGGTATGAATGCGGATGGGGTATCAATTCCAACGATTGTTCAGGGCGGGCTGCTGGGGGCTCTGGAAGAAATATCACGGATGCGGTCAAAGGTGCGGTTTTTCCTGGCGAATGTTCCAGCAGCTTTACCTGACCAGATCAGCACGGTGAATATTAAGAAATCGATCAATTTTTCCATATCACCCGATGAATGGGCGCGAAGCCTGTTAAAATTGGATATCGGTCTTGGGCCGGTATATACCGACTATGATCTTCGTTACAGCCGCAGCCGGGTGATTGAATACCTGGCAACCCGCATCCCCTGGATAGCCAGCGACCGGCTACCGTACCGTGATTTCCGAGATTATGGTATGCTGGTTGAAAATTCACAGGAAGCCTGGCGGGCAGGTTTGTTGACGATTATCGACTCGATTGATGTATACAGAAAAAGAGCAGAAGCAAAACCATATTTGTTCGCCGTCAGCCAGGATATTGATGAAAATATCGGCAAAATTCTGGAAGTTTACGAGCAGATTTTTACTTCAAAATAGGATGAGGTAAGGCAGTACAAATTTATTAACGGATGGACAATTGAATGATTACAGGTGGTGAAATGTCTGCCAGGAAGATAAAATTGCCCATCCTGGTAAGAATTCCGGGCGGTGAACTATTAATGGGTACAAGCGATCAGGAAATCCAGCACTTGCAATTGCGGGAATCTGATTGGGCGTATGATTGGTATGATAACGATCTATTCTCCAATGAGCAGCCCCAGCATCTGGTGAAGGTGACCGAGTTCCAGATTGGGCAAGTGCCTGTCACCAATGAGGATTACTCGTTGTTTACCTGGGATACCGGTTATCGGTTACCCAGGAGCTGGCAGGGGTTTTCCTTCAGACGTGAGGAGGGCGCGCATCCGGTGACCGGCGTCAACAAGCTGGACGCCGAAATGTATATCAAATGGCTGAACCAGAGAACCGGTCTGAATTACCGCCTACCCAATGAGGCTGAATGGGAACTGGCGGCGCGTGGTTTTGACGGTCGAATTTTTCCATGGGGTAATACTTTTGATCCCTGGCGTTGCAATACGGCTGAAAGTATGAAGAAGGGTACCACCCCGGTCGGCTCTTATTCCCCAAGCGGTGACAGTGTTTACGGAATTGCCGATATGGTCGGTAATGTATGGGAGTGGACGAGCTCCGTTTTTAGGCCTTACCCGTATTCTGCGGCAGATCCCGATCAACTTGAATCTGAAACACGTTATGTGATCCGCGGCGGAGCATGGTATTACAGCCGCAAGTTGGCACGCTGTGCCATCCGGGAGGGGATGAAAGCAGAGCAGTTCTCCGATTCGATCGGGTTCCGACTGGCGAGCGATATCTGATCTGATCGGAATTAATTCATCATTTTTTCAAGGTTCAGGGGGAGTAAGATGATAAAGCGAGTACCCTGTCCGGATTGACTTTCCACTGAAATGGTTCCCTGGTGTTCCTTGATCACCCGCAGACACACTGATAAACCTAACCCGGTTCCCTGACCAGCCGATTTGGTGGTGAAGAATGGTTCAAATACTTTCTTCACCTTCTCGGGATCGATCCCCTGACCGTTATCACCGATGCTGATTTGAATTTCACCCTGTAAGGCGGTGGTTTTTATGGTAATCATTCCATCCTGACGCCCCGTGGCTTCAATCGCATCAATGGCGTTGAGCATCAGGTTAATCCACACACCCTGTAAATGCTGCTGCTGAGACAGCACTGGCGGAAGAGGTTCTTCCAATTCCAGTTTTACCGTGATCGGGCGTTTCAATAACTCATGCTGCACCAGAACCAGCGCGTTGCGGATGGAATTGTTGATATCGATCAGTTCGTATTCCAGATTCTCCTTGCGCGAAATGCTGAGCAGGTTGCGAACCACCTGCGATGCGCGTATACCTGCTGTTTCGATCAACCTCAGTGACTCCACCTCATCGACATTTTCTTTGGGTACTTCCTGAAGCAGGATTTGCGCGTTGGCAATAATAGCGGAAAGTGGATTGTTAATTTCATGGGCCACGCCCGCAGCTAACTGGCCAACAGCGGCCAGCTTTTCGGATTGGATCAGGTTGGCTTCAAGATTCCGTTTTTCGGTCACGTCCATCTCACTCACAATCACCTGGATGGGGCGCTGCATTTCATCCAGAATGGGGTGAGTGCGAATCTCCCACTCCACAAATGTTTCAGAGGTCAACCATTCACGCCATAAACGGGTGGTGCTTATTCCCTCTTTGATCGATTCCCGAACACGGCAGGCTGGGCAGGGGGTGGTGCGGTTATACAGCGCCTCGTAGCAGGTTTTCCCAGCAATCTGCGACGGTTCCAGCGAGAGTTTATGTGCGCGGGCGATATTGACAATGATGATCTTGTATGAACTGTCGACGATATAGATCGCCATGGGAATATTATCAAATAACGTTCTGAGATTGTTTCGCGAATTTCTCAGTTCAACCTGCCCCACCTCAAGCCGGGCAAGATTGACTTTCATTTTTTCCAGCGAGTGAATATTCAACAGCACATTCGAGATCAACAGGCAGGCTTTTGCCAGATAGTTTTTATATTGCGGCCCTATGGCCACTTTGGGGTTGATTAGCAGAATGTAAGCGAGAGGGGGTTCATTTTGCGGTTCATCGTTTTCAATCCGGTCGCTTTTTGATTGAACTGGTGCAATCTCAATCGATCGAATGGCGCTGATGTCAATCGCTGGAAGATCCGCAAGGAAGTCATTGATGATCATCGATGTGTGCAGCGGATCGTGTGTGCTTTCGCATAATTGTTGCATGCGCTCCGGTACAATTCGCTGGCTGGGTTGAGCAATCCATTCATCCTGGTTGGCGAGCAGACGCCGGCTGACAATTTCAGGAAAATCCTGGTCGATTTCGAGAAAAAGAAGATAATCAGCTCCCAGGTATTTGCGAATGTTGTACAGAAGATTTGATAGAGCCAAATTGGGATTGGTGATTAAAAAGTCCAGTGATGATTCGATCGTTTGAAGAAGATCTTTCCCTTTTTGCTCCATGAAAATCGATAAAGCATGCGATTGCGACAGGAGTATTCTGGAGAATGTAAAGCATAATACTTCAGCAGTCTCCGCTTCTATGGGCGTGAGGGCATCTCCGTTTAGAACAAGTACTCCCAGGCTTTTTCGATGGTAAGTCAGGGGAAGGATTGCCGAAATACCCAGTGAGAGGTTTTCACCCATGATCGTTTGATTGACATAGCAGGAGCATGCATCCTGATTGATCTGACTCTGTGGATCAGCGAACTGGGTGTTCCATACGTCAGGAACATTGAAGGTGATCCACTCGGGTGAAATCTCGTTGACCGGATTGAAAAAGTACATGGCGCCGCCGGTACAGTTCAGGCGTGAAACCAGACCTTCCAAACCCGCAGACAGGAAGTGGGTGAAATCTTCTGATCGGAGCAACAGATCATAAAAATAGTCGATCGACTCGCATTGCTGCGCGTTTACGCCATTGAAGTATTTTTCTTTCATATCCGATCAATTTTCTTCAGGGTTTTGTATTGTGTAGCCATAGCCGGCTACTGTTTTAATGATGACCGGATTTCTGGGATCTTCTTCAATTCTCTCACGCAGATTACGGATATGAACGCGGACAAGATCGGTACTGCCGGTATCGCTGGGGTAATCCCATACTTCATCCAACAGCCGCGAAGGGCCAAAGATCTCTCCAGGATGGCTCATCAGGTGGTAAAGCAGGTCATACTGTACCGGGGTCAGTCGGATCTTTGAGGCATGAGGGGTTGTAAACTCATACGTCCGTGTGTTCAGCGAGTAATTACCCACTGTGAGGATCCGTTTTTCTTCTCTCTCATTTTCGGTTTCCAGCAGAACATCGCTCGTAACGCCTTTGATCACCTCGGAGGAGGGCATAGGTGTGCTTTTTTGTGACCGGCGCAGGATGGCATAAATACGAAAAATAAGTTCTTCAATATTAAATGGTTTTCCAAGATAATCATCCGCGCCGGCAATAAACCCGTTGATCTTATCCTCATCGCGGGTTTTTGCTGTCAAAAACAGAACTGGAATATTGCTGAGGAGCGAGTCGTTGCGCATTTCACGGCACACCGTATATCCATCCATACCCGGCATGATTACATCCAGAATCACGAGATCTGGAATTTCACGCCGGGCCGCCTGGAGGCCTTCGACACCCGTTCCGGAGAGTTTGACTCTGAAGTTTTTGCTCCTGAGTACCCTTTCCATGGTCCGTGCGACAATGGCATCATCTTCAATGACAAGTATTAATTTGGGGTCCATTTCCTTTAACTGTGTCCTTTCGGAAGCCTTACTTGAAAAATCGTACTGAAATCTGATGATTCGATACTGAGCGTACCCTGGTGGCGGTTGATGATTTCACGGCAAATTAATAGTTCAAACCCATGGATAATCTTTGCAGGGTCCGGTATTGCCCGTGGCTCGAACAGCGTATCCTGGTTCTCATTCATAAAGACTCTACCGTTATTTTGAAACACAATTTCAATCCATTCAGGGGAGAGAAATCGGGTACTTATTTCGACCTGGTTTACACGACCCGCTCTGGCGGCAGAATGAGCCAGCAAAAGGAAGTTGACCCAAATGTCGATCAAATCGCGAGAATTCCCTTTGATATCCGGGATACCTGGCTCGAAATCTGTGAAAATACCTGTACTGGCAGATTGAAGATATTCACTGGTCAGTGAAAGGGCACTGGCAATTGTATCATTGACCGAGAAATGTTCGATGCGATCCTCTTTATATTCAGAGATCTGTTTCAGAACTCGAATCACATCCTGTGCCTGCCAGCCGGCCTCCAAAATAGCCTCGGCTGATTCACGAGCGGGGTGGTCTGAGGTCAATTCGTGGGTCAGAATTTGCGCCTCAGCGATGATGGTGGTTAATGGATTGCTGATTTGATGAGCAACCCCAGTGGCCAGTTCACTGATGGAGCGAAGCCGGGCTGTTTGTACCTGGTGTGTCTGCTCAAGGGTAAACTCGCTCCGCTCTCGTAAATTGCCGGTGATGTCCCTGCCAATCATCTGATATTCTTTAATCTCACCCTGCTCATCCATAAAACCTCTGCAGATCCAATCCAGATTGAACATTTTCCCATCCGAGCGAGTGAAATCAAATTCCACATTAATCACCAGATTGTTCTTGTTCATGGAACCCAACATAACCTGGAAAGAAGCGTTATCAGCAGAGGGGATTAAGAAATCGGGCTTGTGGCCAATGACATCGTTCTTGTTAATGCCCAAAGTATCACACAAGACATCATTGACGTAAGTAATTTTGTGGTTACGATCAAACTGGCACACCAGTTTTGTCACCGAACGGTCTGGACCCCACCAGAATCCGGTACTGTTGCTGAGGATCCGTTCGGTGTTGATGTGGTGCATGACACCTGAAAGAATCATTGAAAAAGCGTGGGCAACACTGATTTCAAAATTGGACCAATGCAGCATTTTTTCCATGGGTGTAAAAAGAACTGCGCCCAAAAAGGTGTCCTGATACGTGAGAGGGAAGAAGGCAGCCATGGATAAGTTTTCGCCAAAGATCCGGGAAAATGTATATTTGATATCAGGTTCAATTTTCGTGCCAGATTCAAGTAAAAATGGTTTTTTGTTCTGTAAATATGCCGAAAAAATCAGATTGTTATCCGTATCGATCTGTTCCGGAAGCGTGGAAGATTTCCCTGATGCGGTCGATTCAAAAACTCTGTTCAGCAGTGTTCCGTTCTGTTCATATACAACCAGTGCGTTGCACCCAATCAACATCCGTACGTGATTGATGGCTTCACCAATTCGTGTTTGATATTGATCCGGATCGATACTTAGAAAATCAATCGCCATTGCAGCGAACAATTCTTCCCGTCGAAAGCGTTTTTCAAGCCTGTCCTGTGCCAACCTGTACTCTGTGACATCTTCCATTGCCACAATAATGGAGCGGGCTGTTCTATCAGGATTCCGTTCGAAAATTCTTTCATGACTGCGGAACCAGCGCCAGCGATTCCTTTTATCACGCAGATGATATTCATTTTGAATAATCTTTTGATCCTTTTGCTCGGGAAATTGTCTGAAGTGGTTGAGCACACTGTTCAAATGATCAGATGAAAGAACACCTGCCCAATCCTCAGGTTTCATCGAATTGATCTCTTCAAATGAATATCCCAGGTTTTCGATGGCCGCATCATTAATAAATGAAAATTCGCGTTTGACAATATCCCAGATAAACAGGATGCCAGGACTACTTTTCAGGATATGTTCCATAGCCTTGCTGCCACCAAATTGAGTGGGTATACCACAGACAGCATTAACTGTAGGTTCAATAGTTGCGAGGTCATCCTGGCGGTGCATCTGAATAGGATACAGCAGATCATCCGCTGTCAAGGTGTTGATTTCATCGAGGCGTATTGTGCGCATAATTCGATGATTCTGCAGTGAAGGAGGGTAGATATCCGGGTGAGATTGAACCATCACCACCGGAGTGGACAGGTTACGTAAACCGGTGAGGAATGTGTCATCACCCGACGCAAGAATCCGATCATCTAGAATGAGAAGATCACATATAGAGGAAAGCAATGCATCCCAGAACTGGGAGGTACTGGAAATTGGAGTGAGTTCAATTAAAGGAGAATCGGTGAGTTGTTCCTGTATAAGCTTGTGGAAATTTGAATCGGACGAGAGAATGAAGACTTTCAGGTGTTGAATTGCAGATTTCACCTTTGTTCTGTCATATTCGTTCATTTTACAAATCCTGTAAATTCAACCCAAAACCATTCCGGTCTTTTCCGTTCGCAAGACAGGTTATCCTCCTGAGTGGGTGATTCTCCCTGCCCTGTTTTGATAATGGAGCCGCGTTGAAGGATCGAATAGAAAAAACGAAGACGTTAATAATTTTCTCAGGCATGAACAGAATACCAATCCGTGGGCTTTCAAGCCATAAATATTCCGTTAAGAAACACATGGAATATTAATAAGAACTTTATCCTCCTTTCACGCCCGGTTTACTTTTTTATACCGGCTTATCAGGTAAAGTAATTTCGTACATCAGCCCAGACTGTCTGTCTGGCCTTTTCACGCAGGATGTGAAACCTGAAGAAATGAGAATCATATGCTCTTGTTGACACGATTGAACGGCACGCATTTTTATGTCAACGCAGAATTGATCCAGACGATTGAGGAAACACCGAACACAGTCATTACACTAGTAGATCATAACAGGCTGGTGGTTCTGGAGCCGGCCGAAGTGGTGGTTGAACG
>CAZHMZ010000159.1:0-8631 GCA_964532655.1 uncultured Anaerolineaceae bacterium | reverse complement strand
CCTCGGTTTTCCCATATCCAACATCGCCGCACAGCAGGCGATCCATCGGGCGCGGCTGTTCCATATCCGATTTCACCGCGTGAATCGCCTTCAGTTGATCGGGCGTCTCTACATACGGGAAGGCCTCTTCCAGCTCTTCCTGCCAGTTGGTGTCCTCACTAAAAGCATGTCCCTCTGCCACACGCCGGCGGGCATACAGCTCCAGCAGATCCCGGGCGATCTCAGCCACGCTCTCGCGCACACGCCCTTTGGCCTTGGCCCATTCACCGCTGCCCAGGCGAGTGGCAGTCGGTTGGTCGGCGGATGGGCCAATATAGCGGCTTAATCTGTCAGCCTGATGAACCGGCACATAGATCTGCGCGCCGCCGTCATATTCCACCATCAGGAACTCACGTTCATTGTTCTCGATGGTTCGCTGCACCAGCCCGGCATACCGCCCGATGCCAAAATCGATATGAACCACCCAGTCACCGGGCTTTAGATCGGCATACAAACTTTCTGGGGTCTCTACGGTGTGTCTACGGTGTGAACGCGGTTCGGGGCGGTCCCAGCCGAAAATCTCGCTATCGGTCAGCAGATGAACCGGGCGTTCTCCATCTCCGCGGTGGATCCAGCCTTCACTGAGCGTACCCTCCATAAACACAGGGGCTTCCTCCACTACAGATGGATCCAATCCCTCCTCAAAGAGTTCCCGCACACGCGAAACCTGCCGTGTGACGATAAACGTACGCTCCCCGTTTTGACTCAGATCGGCCAGGTAATCTTTAAACTGCTTCAGCCGTCCGCCGAAGCGTGGACCCGGGTTGTAATCAAAATCGAGTGTTTCGCTTTCCGGATCAGTCGAAAACCCCAGATCGATTTGCTTGTGAACCGACAGCGCATCCTTGATCTCTGACCAGGAAAGATACGGAACCGGGAAATCCTCTGCCAGAATGCCTTCCTGAATGTTTTCGTCGCGTATCTTGATCGATTGCACCTCAATCTCATCCGCCGTGGTGCGTAGATTAGCATCATCGTCCAGCATCACCAGTGTGTTTGAGGGCAGATAATCGATTAGGCTTGCCCTGGCTGGGTGAACCAGCGGAATGAAAAACTCATCCAGTTCCTGCTCCGGTCCGTTCAAGCCGAGCGCTTTACCGGGCAAGACTTCACGGGCAGGAGACACGAAAATATTCTCCAGCTTTGCAGTGGTTCGCTGCGTAGCCGGGTCGAAGCTGCGGATGGTTTCCACCTCATCGCCGAAGTAATCCAGCCGGGTCGGGTAAGCGGAACCGGGCGTCCACACATCCAGGATGCCGCCGCGTCGCGAAAACTCACCCATACTCACCACAATATCAGCCGGTTGGTAGCCGATATCGACCCAATTTTTCTGCAGCGACTCCGGGGCCAACGCACTGCCCGCCTGGATCAGTTTGCTGCTCTTGATAAAGTCACGTCTTGGTAGCGTGCGGGTCATCACAGCCCGTACCGGCGCCACAATAATACTGGGCGCCTGGTTTCGCATAGAAGGGATATGATACCCCGCCAGGTGCGTGAGGGTCTGCAAACGGTCCCTTCGCACGGTGGCTCCCCACGAAGCCTGCTCATAAAATGAGGGCGTCGGTTCGGGGAAGTAATGAACCGCAGCATGCGGCAGCCACGTGTGCAGTTCATCGATGATTTTGAGACAGCGATCGGTGCGGTCTGTTACCAGCAGCAAAGAACGGGGCTGCTCGTGATACACCCCGGCCAACAGGTACCATCGCACAGAGCGGGGCAGACCCAATGCCGGAACCGGTTGATTGGAATCCAGCAGACCACGCAATCGTTGATAATCACCTGAGCGAATCAGCAGATCCAGTAGATCATTCAACATGATCAGATGCTCCATTGAACTCTGTCATGGCGCGGTTGATCCCATACTCAATGAAGGTCAACACCGCAGAGCCAGCCCGGTCCAGGATATTCTCCAATTCATTCAGTTCCTGGTTGTGAAAATCCTGCAGCACATAATCCATGCCTTGCATCCGTCCGGGGGGTCGCCCGATGCCAATACGCAAACGCGGGAAATCCTTGACGCCCAGTTTGTCGATAATCGAGTTGATGCCGTTTTGTCCGCCGGAACTGCCCGCCGAACGAACGCGGATCGTACCAAAGGGAAGATCCATATCATCGTACATCACGATAATTTGCTCGAGCGGGATCTTGTAATAATGTACATAAGATGCTACAGCCTGCCCGGAAAGGTTCATAAAGGTCTGGGGTTTCACCAGTGTGATCTTTGAACCGGCATACGAGCCGCTCCCCCACATCGCCTTGAACTGAACGCGAGTCAGTCGAATTTCCAGCCTTTTCGCCAGTGCATCCACCGCCTTGAAACCCACATTGTGGCGATTATCACGGTATTGCTGACCGGGGTTTCCCAAACCGAATATCAAATAATGTTGAGTGGGATCAGTGGTGGCCATATTGTTTTCTTTTTTCCAGGGCATTCGCAGTTTGATCATGATCCTTCAAGTCCATTACGAAGAAGCACGTTATTTGTCTAACTCAACCGGCTCTTGCGTGGCCGGCGCCGGCACACCCCTGCCGGTAAACGGATTTATGCGATCCACTGTGTGTATCGCAACCTGTAAGTTTATCATGAAGAGAATGAGGATGCAAATCAGGACGGAACAGGCTGCACAAAACAACGTGCATCAAAACGCTCCTCCTGATTACCCAGGAAGAGCATTGGTTGGTAAATGATTCGGTTTTCAGAAAGCATCATCGGGCAATTTCACCTGATTACCACGCTTGGCAGCCGCTTGAACACAAATCTGCAGAGGCCATTGGTATTGCCCGGACCCTCTAATGTCTGAATTTTTCTGCAACCAATTCTGTCTCAGTCTGTATCTACCATATGCATTATTCCCCCTGATTACGTACAGTCAGAATAAAGGCAACCAGAAATACACCTGCCAGCAGCAGCAATGCCGAATAGAACCACCATACCACATCTGTGATCTGCATCTCAAACCCCCTGTCAGTTTTCGATCGTGTATAGATTGTAACGATCTTAATTAATTTTAATCAAAAAGCAAAATAATGCAACCTGTTTGCAGGAAAAATCCTTTATTACTCCGGTAAGGTATCCGAAAGACATTTCAGCCAGGCGGCGAGTTTCGGATCCTCATCACGGACCAGTGCGACAACGGGAACCGTGGGAGCTGACCAATCCTCCACAGAAATCTCACTTAGGCCCTCATTTGGCCAGGCTGCCGGGATGAACCCAATTGCCAGTGGATCCGCCGATACCGCCTCCAGCATGGCATTTACATCCGGCGCAATGTTGAAATAGGGTGACAGCCGGTCAGACCCATCCAGACTTGCCAGAAATTCGCGCTCGATGGAAAGGAAATCCGGGTAAACCTACCCGTGAAGTTCGCCGCTTGCATCAGGGTCAAGCTCACTCCATTCTCGAATCGAACCGGAAAGGACATCATGCAGTTGATCCAACGAGATCTGCTGAACAGTAGAACCCGGGTGGGCGACCACTCGAATGGTATCCATTCCCAACTGGTACGCCGACAGATCCTGTGGGTCAACATCTCCCCACATAAATTGCACAGTACCGGGGTCGTTTACCAGTTCAGCATCCATCACTTCCTGAATGACAATGCCGGTGTTCCACTCGCTCTGCAGGCAATCGTCGAATAACTCCACCATCCAGGCAGTTTCCGGGGGGTAGGTCACCTCCCAGATACGCTGGGTGGGGATGGATGTCGCTGCTGGCGGCGTAACCGGGGCGCAGGACGTCAAAAAGAAAACGACAAGCGCTGTTATCCAGCGCCTGTCAGGGATTACTCTGTGCATTCATCTCCATTTTGCCCCACCACCTGATAGTTGGCCAGGAATTCACGGGCAAACAGGCTAAATGTACCTGCGCGAATGTTTTCACGTATTCTTCGCATCAGTTCCGTCAGCATATGCACATTATGGATGGAAACCAGCGTTCCCACCAGCGATTCTTTGGCAACGTAAAGATGCCGCAG
Organism: uncultured Anaerolineaceae bacterium; assembly: GCA_964532655.1. Lineage (GTDB taxonomy): Bacteria > Chloroflexota > Anaerolineae > Anaerolineales > Anaerolineaceae > JAJFTV01. The sequence goes on along the minus strand of CAZHMZ010000159.1, from coordinate 4,618 downwards.
ATAAGCCCGGCTGAAATGCTGACAGGTGTAGCACTGGCAGCCTTCTTCAATGGGTTTGTGTTCGCGGGTATTCTCCACTCGCGTCAGGTTCACCCGCCCCTGAAATGTTAAAGCCGCCTTATGCCGTGCAAGGCGAGTGGGTAAAACGCAGTCAAAGATATCCACCCCGCGCAGCACACCATTGACCAGATCTTCCGGTGACCCAACGCCCATCAGATAACGGGGTTTGTCAACAGGAAGAATATCATTTACCAGATCGAGAACCCTGTGCATCTCGGGTTTTGTCTCGCCCACCGAAAGCCCGCCAATTGCGTTACCTGGGAAATCCAGATCGCTGATGAAACGGGCTGACTTTTCACGCAGACCTGGAAAGATACCTCCCTGAACAATCCCAAATAACGCCTGATCCGATCGCTTTTTGGCCTCTTTAGATCGGATTGCCCAGGCATGCGTCCGCTCAACTGCCCTGGTATTGTATGCTTCATCATATGGTTCTGCACATTCATCGAATGCCATGATTATATCCGCCCCCAGGTCTTCCTGAATTTCAATCGATTTTTCGGGGGTAAAGCGGTGATAGGTGCCGTCGAGGTGGCTGCGGAAAGTGACGCCGTCCTCGTCGATTTTTCGCGACATGGCCAGCGAAAACACCTGGAACCCCCCCGAATCGGTCAGCATGGGACCGTGCCAGTCCATGAATTCATGAACTGAGCCAAAATCTTTGATCACCTCGGTTCCCGGACGCAGATACAGGTGATAAGTATTAGCAAGCACCAAATTGGAGTTGGTCTCCAGCAATTGAGCGGGTGTCATGGCCTTCACAGCGGCCTGCGTGCCAACCGGTGCAAATACAGGTGTGACGATATCCCCGTGGGGGGTTGAAAACCGACCGGTTCGCGCCTTGCCATCACTAGCCTGGATTTCAAATTTTAAAGGGGGATTTGAGTTTGATTGAGGGGAGGATGTGTCTGTCATTTCGGGGAATTATACCTGTTCGCATAAAATCTTTGCATGTCTGCTTCCTGCATTTGAGCAAAGTGCAGATATAAAAGAAACGTGCAATTTCCGTATCTGGTAATTAAAAATACATTATTAATCCAAAATTTCGTTGTTTACTTTAAATGAATTTTGTATAATTAACTGTGATCTGGATGGGGAGCACGTTATCGGTTTTACATATTCAATAAATCTTTTTTGATTGTTCTTTTTGTTCATTTTATCCCAATGCTCTTCATCTCAGACAAAGAGAATAGAATGATTAAACGTATCAGGAAATTTATCAGTGTACTGGTAAGTTCAATTTGGCTAAGCTCCAATCCTATCGGTAAACAGTTCCATAAGCAAGAAAGGTGCGCCTTATTGCGAAAATACCGAGAAGAACTGATGCATAATCTCTTCACCGGTATCAGCGTATTTGCGGTGCTTTCTCTTTGCAGTGCTTGTATGGTTGATACCTCTGGTCAAGCTGGGAAACGGCTCGTCCATGTGGGCATCTATGAAAATGCGCCAAAAGTCTTCACCAACGATAACGGTGAGGAGGAAGGCTTTTTTGTAGATCTGCTGCGTATGATTGCTAGAGAGGAAGACTGGGTACTGGAGTATACCCGCTGTGAATGGGAAGAGTGTCTGACTGCCCTTGAAACCGGTGAAATCGATCTGATGCCGGATGTGGCTTATACCCCCGAACGCGATGAACGCTTTGATTTTCATAAAATACCCGCTGCAGAAAGCTGGTCACGCTTCTATACCCATCCGGGTGTCAGTATCGATCGTCTCGATCAGGTAAACGATAAATCGATTGCGGTTCTGCAGGGTTCCATACAGGTGGGTAGCCTGGAAAGGCTTAGGCAAGACTACGGTTTATCCTTTAATATCGTCACCGTCGAAACGCAGACCGACCTGTTCCAGATGGCCTCCGACCGGGTGGTGGATGCCGCCTTTACCAATCACTTTTTTGGTGACTATTATTACAAGGATTACGATCTGGTACCCATGCCGGTCATGCTGGATATCGCATCCCTGTACTTTGCTACCGGTGAAGGGCGAAATCAGGACCTGTTAATGGCGATTGATTCGCATCTCAGTATGTGGCGCAACGATAACAATTCTCAATACTACCGGCTGCTGAACAAATGGCTTACTGACACCTCCGCCGTGCAGTTACGTGATTTTCTATGGGTGGTTGGAAGTATTGCGGCGTTGCTCTTACTGGCTGGCCTCTGGATTTTATCGTTACAAAGACAGGTGAAACTCCGTACCATGCACCTGGAGCAGGCCAACAGACAGTTGGTCAGAAATGAAGACCTGTACCGCAGCATCTCATTACTGACCTTTGACTATATCTATTCCTCCAGTGTACTTCCGGGCGGCGGGCTTCATCTTGATTGGGCAGCCGGAGGCTTTGATACCATCACCGGCTATACACTGGAAGAGTTTGAAGCCAAAGGAAGCTGGCGTGCAATCATCCATCCGGATGATCTGGTAAAGGATGATGAACTCATCGCTCAGGTACAACAAAATCAGCCTGCAACCGCTGAATTACGTTTGATACGAAAAACCGGTGAGATCGTCTGGTTGCGTATCTTTGCTCAGCCGGTATGGGATCCAATTCAAAACAGGCTTGTTGGAGTGAACGGCGCCACCCAGGACATTACTTTGCGTAAGCTCGCTGAAGAGAGCCTGAATAAGGCCAATGCATTGCTCAACATCACAGGGGTAATGGCTCGCGTGGGCGGGTGGGAATATGATGTTGAGAGCGGCAAGTTGAATGGCACCGGTGAACTGCAACATATTTTTGAAATGCAGCCTGGGATGGAATTTTCGCTCACTAACCTGCTTAACCTGTTCACTCCGGATGGACGGCCAAAAATATCGGAGGCCTTTCAAATCTGCATTCTTCAGGGGGTTCCCTTCTATCTGGAGTTGCCATTGATCACGATGCGCGGTACGTCGATCTGGGTCAGTGTGCAGGCTGAGGCGGAAAAGGATGGAGAGAAAATCACTCGCCTGTATGGAGCGGTGCAGGATATCACCAGGCACAAGGTCGCTGAAGAGAAGATCCGTCAGCAAACGGTTCGCGCTGAAGCACTGGCGAAAACCGCCTCACATATCAATTCCAGACTGGATCTGGATGTGGTGCTGAATTCGGTTTGTGAGGAGACGGCAAGAGCGTTAAACGGGCCGGCAGTTGCGTTGAATATGTATGACCTGCAAAGACAAACCATTTCGATGGTTGCCGCTTATGGGCTTCCCGCTATCGTGAAAGAATCATTCCAGAATATCGAACTGGATAAAATGCCCCCTATGTTGACACCCATCTCCGATGCGCCCGTCATTCTTCAAGACATGTGTAATTATCCCGATTTTCCAAAATTTGAGCTGATGGAATCGATCGATGTGAGGACTGTGGCGCTGGTACGCATCAAGAGCAAAGATGTTTTTATCGGATCCCTGGCAGTGTTCTCAATCGGTGAAGTCCGAGAGTTTACCGAAGAAGAACTCAACCTGTTGGAGGGGCTGGGAAACCAGGCTGCTCAAGCGATCACCAATGCACATCTTTACGAAAGTACAGAGCAGCAATTGCGCAACATTCAGTCCCTGCATACCATTGATACTGCCATCGCCAACAGTATGGATATCGAGTTGACCCTTAAGGTAGTCGCAGAAGAAACGATAAAACAACTTAACGTGGACGCAGTCAGTTTTCTGTTATACAAGCCATCCTCCAACACGTTGGAAAGCAGCGTCAACCATGGTTTTCGATTGACAAGCCAGAAACGAACGACTATGCAATTGGGTGAAGGTTTTGCCGGACAGGTGGCAGTCAACTGGAAACCCATTTTTGTGCAGGATCTAATCCAATACCATGAACAAAATCCCGTATCCCCTTTGTTTTTGGGAGAAGATTTTGTTTCTTACTATGCAGTTCCTCTGAGGGCAAAGGGCCAATTAATCGGTGTCCTTGAGGTATTCACTCGGTCACGTCTGGAGCCAGACGAAGAATGGATCAATTTTTTGGAGACACTGGCCGGACAGGCTGCCATTGCCATTGACGGCATTAAATCCTTTGAAGAGCTGCAAATATCCAACTCCCGGCTGATGCTGGCTTATGACGCCACCATCGAAGGCTGGTCGCGCGCCATGGATATGCGGGATGAAGAGACGGAAGGACATACCCGGCGCGTGACAGAACTGACTATCAGAATCGCCCGGCGGGTGGGTATTTCGGAGGATGCCATCGTTCATATCCGCCGCGGAGCCTTGCTGCACGATATTGGGAAACTGGGTATACCGGACAGCATTTTACTGAAACCGGGTAAGTTAACCGAGGAAGAATGGGAAATCATGCGCCGGCACCCGCAGTATGCCTATGAGATGCTTTCATCGATTGAATACCTCAGGCCGGCGCTGGAAATTCCATACAGTCATCACGAGCGCTGGGATGGTACCGGCTATCCGCGTGGGTTGAAAGAGAAACACATCCCGCTGGGGGCGCGCCTTTTCTCGGTCATTGATGTATGGGATGCATTGACCTCCGATCGCCCGTACCGCCCTGCATGGAGTCCGGAGAAAGCCATCCAATATATCACCGAGCAATCCGGCTCGCATTTTGATCCGC
>CAZHMZ010000158.1:0-8648 GCA_964532655.1 uncultured Anaerolineaceae bacterium | reverse complement strand
TGTACTACTGCAAGCCGGTTTTGACTTACCGCCGGTTTGGTAATCGATATCCAGCGGGGATATCGATTCTTAAGGAATAAGAAAAATAGCGAATTAAAACTGTGACTGCGCAAAAAATGAAATAGGTTTGACCATGATATAATGCACCTGTTAAACATTTTGCATCCTGCACTAATTTATTAAATCAACATTTTGGAGTCATCATGTATCTGGATCCTGGATCTGGCAGTATCATTCTTCAGGCCTTAATCGCAGCGTTTTTGGGGATTGGTGTCATTACAAAAATCTACTGGAAAAAAATCCAGTCGTTGTTCGGCAAGAAAAAATCCACAGAAAGCGAAATCAAAGAAGAGTAACAAATCGGCTATGGGAAATAAAATCGCAGCCTCTTTTCGCGATCCCAGTGGGGTCGTGTATTCGCACAACGGCAAACTGTTACGCCAAATTAATAAAGTTTATCAGCAGGATTATGATTTGTTTATCTCAAGCGGTTTATATGACTGCCTGAGTAAAAAAAAGCTGTTGGTATCTCATGAGGAATCTCAGGAACCCCCTCTGCTCCCCGAACTGGCATACAAGATCATTCAGCCCGAGAAGATCGATTTTATCTCCTATCCTTATGAGTGGTCGTTTTCTCAACTGAAAGACGCCGCTTTGCTGACTTTGAACATCGAGAAAGAAGCCTTGAATTCCGGGCTTTCGCTCAAAGATGCCAGCGCCTATAATGTTCAATTCCATCACGGCGCGCCCATTCTGATTGACACGTTGAGTTTCTGTCAGTACCAGGAAGGTCAGCCCTGGGTAGCGTACAAACAGTTCTGCCAACACTTTTTGGCGCCTCTGGCGTTGATGAGCAAAACAGATATCCAGTTAGGCAAACTGCTCATTCACTATATCGATGGCATTCCCCTGGCGCTCTGCAGTAAACTGCTGCCCGGGTCTACGCGGATAAGCTTCGGTCTCACCTCACACATCCATTTGCATGCCCAGGCTGAAAACCGTTATGCCACTACTGGCGATGATGCCGGAAGGAATCTATCGGAGAAAAAGCCCCAGGTCAGCAAGATCGGTTTGCTGGGGATTCTGGATAGCCTCGAAAAGACGGTACGCAGCCTCAATATAAAAGCCGCCGGAAAAGAATGGGCCAACTATTATTCCAACACCAACTACACTGACGATTCCTTCAAAGCGAAAAAGCTGATTGTCAAAGAATGGTCACAGGCTTTGAAGCCAAAAAAGGTGATGGATCTGGGAGCCAATACTGGGGTCTTCAGCCGCGAAGCTGCCTGGTCGCCTGATTGTCTGGTGATCTCCTCTGATATTGATCCGGAAGCGGTAGAAGCCAACTATTTACAGATCAAGGTTGATGCTCAAAAGAACGTCCTTCCCCTGGTGATTGATCTCACAAACCCTTCCCCTGCCATCGGCTGGGATAATCAGGAACGCGAATCATTTTACCAGCGCGGGCAGTGCGACCTGGTGCTGGCACTTGCGTTGATCCATCATCTTGCCATTGCCAACAACGTTCCTCTCCTGGATATTGCTCACACCTTTTCCGAATTGGGAACTTATTTACTACTGGAATTTGTCCCCAAAGAAGACAGCCAGGTGAAGCGATTGCTTCGTTCAAGAGACGATATCTTCAGTGATTATTCTCTGGATGGTGTTCTTAACGCCTTCAGCGCTTTCTATCAACTTGAAAAACAGACGCCAGTCCCGGGCAGTGCCCGTACCATGCTTTTGTTCAAACGTACATAAGCAGGTTTCTACTATCTAATAAACGATAAGCAGGCAAAGGGGAATTTAATTTTCGATCTTTGCCTGCCTTTTTGATGAATGCCTTATTGTTTACACCAGAGATATGATCACCTGAGCAGTAAACCATTCCGGTTGTTATGAAGCAATCAACATTTACCGGATACCCTGCAGGTTCATGCATGAAACTTGCGGCTGAAGGAAGCTAAATTTTTAAGAAACGGTCGACACTTTCTATGAATTGCAAACAACTCCGGACACGAATTCTTCATTACGTCATTGAGATCATCTTTTTCGGTTGCACCCTCTTCAGTCTGATAATTTTGATCAAACCTGGAGCCGCGATCTTCTATAAAAGGATTCCAATTCAAAGCAAGTCTTTTGAAGAACAGAAAGTGGTATATTCAAAGCGTTTCCAGCTTGATACTACTATTTTTCCGCCCGATTCATTCCTGTTCTCCGAAAATGGGAATTTCTTTGAACGCAGCACAGTATTGGACGTCAGGAGCGGAAAGCCATCGACCTTTACATCATCTATCACATCAGATGGATTTATTCTGCTTAATTTTTCTCCATCCAATGAAGCGAAAGATCATGTAGAGGCTCAGAGATATCAGATCTGGATCAAACCCTCCATAATCAACAGAACAACCGGAGCAATTGCTGTCATCATCTTTTTAGCCGGGATGTTCATTATTTCAGTGCTCGATCCACAATCGTTAAAACCGGTGAGATGGAACCCAATTCAAATCGTCTGGTTCTGGTTGAACGGGAATGCCGGAAAAGCAATCTCCTTTCACATTCATCGATTTATAAGCTGGATAAACCGGTTGAGCAAGCGTGCAGTGACAAAACTTAGACAGCCTGCTTTTCTCTTCCATCAAGTGCTCATTCCCTGTGCGGTGATTGGCATTTTCAGTGGGATATTGGCCTTCCTCTCATCAAACTTTCTCTTGAAGGGAGTTACTTATCATTTTTTGATCCAGCTTTTCCTCGGATTAACTGGATTGAGCGTGCTGATTCTTCTCTTGTTGCTTTTACAGAAATATTTCAACAAGGCTGATCTGGCTGCGTCACCCCGTTTTGCACGTCAATTTCATCCCGAAGAATTATTGTTTTTATTGTTTCCATTTACCCCTGTTGTTCAATACACTGTCAACAACCTGAATGTTTTTTCATTTACTAATAGCCTGATCGTGATTGCAAGCATAACCGCCCTGGCTGGTTTACTCATCTTTGTTCTGCCTTACATTTTCGGGCGAATCACCTCTCAAAAAACCCTGCTTGCACTGGGCCTCGCTTTGAGTTATCTCATCACTAACATGGCTTCCATCACCAGGCAATTTACCTGGTATGAATACGGCAGTTTTATTCTTCTGGCCCTTCTGTTTCTGGTAATTTTTCTGGTGATCAAGCTGGTCCCAACCCGTATTTTGACGATATTTTTCGTCCTGAATTTCGTGTCATCAGGTTTGTTTCAATACATCAATCAGATCGATTCACGGACTAAATCGACGCCCCAATCCGAAGAAAATGCGCTGACCTCTTTGTTGCTGGATAATCCCGCCTCTCGAATGCCCAATGTATATCTACTGGTGTATGACTCGTATGGACCGTATGAAACTATGCTTGAATATGATTTTGATAACAGCAACCAGATCACTTATCTTAAGGAAAATGGTTTTACGCTTTACCCGGCGACGTATTCTCTGGGTTCCTCTACACTGTTTTCAATGGACTCTGCCCTCAATTTATCACCTGAATTCTCAAGTGATATTCGCAAATCAGTGTCCGGAGATGGAATCGTACACCAGGCTTTTCATGAATTGGGCTATACAACCTGGGGGCTTTTTTCAACCGATTATATGTTCTTGAGTACAACATCGAAGTACGACTATTCAATACCAAAGAGTTCGTTGGACAATCACCTTCTGGAAGCCATTCTGACAGGCGAATTCCGTTATGACCTTGGCTTTCAACAACAAGATCATCAAGAGTTTATAGTGGATAAAACGGAGCAACTTAAGAATCTTCCCTCCACCCCACTGTTTGTTTACAGCCACACCAATTTTCCCGGTCACAGTCCAACGTCAGGCGTTTGCCGAGAGGGCCAAAGGGAGATTTACCTGAAACGGCTCGAAAACGCGAACCGTGAAATGAAAGATGATATTGCTAACATCCTAAAGAATGATCCTGATGCGATTGTGATCATCGCCGGCGACCATGGGACATACCTGACCAAGAATTGTTACCACCTGAACGGTGTTTATGATCAATCAGAAGTGTCCCGGCTTGATATTCAGGATCGATACGGTACCCTGCTGGCGATCCATTGGCCGACTGAAGATTATGTTCAGTATGATCAGATTACAGTCCTGCAGGATGTTTTTCCGGCCGTTTTCGCCTATTTGGCGCAGGATGATACCTTGCTGTCGACCAGAATCAGGCCTGCCAGAACGATGACCGATGTAGTCAGCGGTGCCTATGTAGAAGACGGCATCATTCACGGCGGCATCAATGACGGTGAACCGCTGTTCCTTTCAACAAATGAATAATGCTTATCCACCCAGAATGGGCACCAGGATGGGTACCAGAACGCTGAGCAACACACCGTTGAATATCGAAACCAAAGTGTACTGGTTGCCTGAGTAGCGCTGAATGACCGGCAGGGCAACATCCATTGAGGTAGCTCCCGCACTGGCAATGGGAGCCAGCCAGCCCACCCATTTTGCCAGAACCGGTGTGGAAAGGATGGTTGCCAGCTCACGGATCAAATTGGTGAGCAAAGCGATAGTCCCCAGCTCAACCCCCTGTAAATCGGTGAGGATGACGCTGGAAAGCGAGTAGAACCCAAAACCGGCTCCAACCGCCAGGCCATTTTTAAAACCAATCAACGGGAAAAGCAGCGCAATCAAACCGGTGCCAATCACCGAACCGGCAGCCACCAAAAACGGGATCATCAGCATGGTCTTGTTAAGGTGGCGTAGTTTGGCAAAGGATGCCACGTCAGCGCCTACCCCAACACCGATCAACAAAAGGAGTACGTTGATCACTGTGGTCTTCATCCACTCCAGCGTGATCAGGTTATCCACGTTCAAAAGGGTACCCAACAACAGACCGGCGATAAAAATAACGGCAAACAGAAGTGTATTTTTCATTCCTCATCTTCTCCATGCCATTTTCGCCCGATGGGAAGGGTGAGAAGAATACTGCCGGTGATCCCTCCCAGGGCCAGCAGCAGTGCGCTGAACCCAAGAGTAGAATGGTTCTTCATAATATCAGGCTGGCTGCCCGTTGATAAGCCCATCAAAAAGATGAGCAGCCCGAGTAAAATCGACGCACCCCAGTTGGAGGCGATGACCAACTTTGGGCGTTTCCGGATGACCCAGCCAATTGCCGCGCCGACAGCAAAATAAAGAAGCACACTCATAATTACCACCCTGTCAAATCGTGATTACAATTTCCTTGTTCCTGATCATTCATCAGAAAAGCGATGAAATCGAGACGATCTTACCACATTCTCATGCCCAGCAAATGATGAAGGTGAGCTGTTCTTCAGCAAGCCAGACTGCTCTGCATTCATTTCAAAAAATACCGCCCTTCATCCCGGTCATGTTTTTTACATTTTGGGAGGAAGGGCGGGATCATTTTTACCGGTCTGGATTTACCGTTTTATCGCCTGCATCCCATCTAAAAATGCCTTCCGGTTCGTCTCAAGCGATTTGGGAGGTACCCGTTTGGATATGACGGGTAGCCATTGATCTTCTGGAATGCCCATCCACTGTGCCAGCGCGCCCAAAAGCACCACATTGGCTGCTTTTGAACTGCCGGCTGCTTCGGCGATCTCCACACCCTTGACCCAGAAAACCTGATCGGTCATCTTGTGAACCATGTCATTGATCGCTTCGTCAGACGGATAAGCCGCCCCGCCCGAGCTGACCGTGATCGGCACAATACTGTAGTCGTTTACCAGTACCAGGCCGCCTGGTTTCAAATCGCGAATGTAGTGGCCCAGTTCTGATTTTTCAAAGGCGATCAGAATATCCGCATCCCCATGTGAAATGATGGGAGAGTAAACGTGCTCGCTCCAGCGCACATGTGAGGTGACACTGCCGCCGCGCTGAGACATGCCATGAACTTCGGCCTGTTTTACATCATAGCCCAGGTTCAGACCCAACTCTGCCAGTACATTGCTGGCCAGAATGGTTCCCTGTCCGCCGACGCCCACCAGCATAAAGCTAATTGATTTTTTGTCCATGTTTATCTCCCTGTATCAGTTCAAATTTTGGACAGCGGCACGCTTTTCCTGTACCTGAGTGCGGAACAGGATGGCATTGCGCGGACACACCTGCGCACAGATCTCACAACCGGTGCACAGCATGGGGTCGATCTGTGAGAGTTGCCGGCCGGTCTTGGGATCCAGCCGTTCTGATTTGGAAAGGGCCGGGCAGCCAATTTTCTGACAGGTTCCGCAGCCGTTACAGATGTCATGATTGACCTCAAGCGGCATATACTGCTTGCGCTGTGATGGCAGCAGCGCGCATTCGTGTTTGGTGATCAACACTGCCGGCTCATCTTCCTTCACCCAGGCTTTCAATGTTCCCTCAACCGCCTTGACATCATAGGCCTCCACGGTCTTCACCTTTGTGATGCCCAGGGCGCGGACCAACGCCTCCAGATCGATCATATTGGCGGGTTGGTTTTGCAGGGTCAGGCCGGTTCCGGGGTTTTGCTGGTGGCCGGTCATGCCGGTGATACGGTTGTCCATAATCACGGTGATGACGTTGCTTTTGTTGTAGGCCACATTCATCAGGTTCTGGATACCGGTATGAAAAAAGGTCGAGTCGCCGATGACGGCCACATGCCGTTCCTGGCTGCCGGCTCGCATGGCGCCATGCGCCACACCAATACCGGCGCCCATACACCCGGTGGTGTGGATGGCGTTGAGCGGCGGGACCATTCCCAGGGTGTAACAGCCGATATCGCCATTCACCGGCACTTTCATCTTGCTCAGAGCGTAAAAGGTGCTGCGATGAGGGCAGCCCGGGCATAAGACCGGAGGACGGGGAGGCGGAGCTGCCATCTCAAATTCCGGCAGCGCAGCCGCTTCTCCTGAAATTAAACCGGCTTTTCGGGCGCTTTCACGCACCACATACTGGTTGAATTCGTAATAAATGGGGAAGATGGATTTGGCGTTGGGTTCGTATGGCCCGGGGTTTTCTCCGCGATATACTTCCACACCCATCAGGCGGACCTGGTCCTCAATAAACGGATCCAGTTCCTCCAAAATGATCACACGTTTCATACGCGAAGCAAAATCGGTGATCAGCTTATACGGCAGCGGATATACCATGCCCAGTTTGAGAACACTGGCATCCGGGAACACTTCCCGCGCGTACTGGTAAGCGATCCCACCGGTAATGATGCCCAGATCATGTGAGCGTTCTTCCACCACATTGAACGGATACGTCTCTGCGAATTCTGCCAGGTTACGAATGCGCTGTTCAATCACCAGATGCGCCTTGCGGGCATTCGCCGGAACGGTTACATACTTCTGGGGGTTGCGGGGGAAAAGTCCCGGTTCAGGAAGCTGCATCCTACTTTCAGATATTTCCACCACACCGCTGGTGTGGCTGATTCGGGTGGTCAGGCGCAGCATCACCGGGGTGTCAAATTTCTCGCTGATCTCGAAGGCAGACATCATGAAATCTTTGGCATCCTGGCTGTCTGATGGATCCAGGCAGGGCACACGCGCAAATTTGGCATACTGGCGGTTATCCTGTTCATTTTGCGATGAATGCAGAGAGGGGTCATCGGCTGAGACAATTACCAGGCCGGCTTCTGCGCCAGTCATGGAAGACATAAAGTAGGAATCAGCTGCCACATTCAATCCCACGTGCTTCATGGTTGAGAATGCGCGCTTTCCCGCGTAGGCGGCTCCAACGGCTGCATCCACGCCTGCTTTCTCATTGGGGGCCCATTCAGCATACACATTGGGGAGTTTCGCAAAGACTTCCAGGATTTCCGTACTGGGAGTTCCCGGATACCCTGAAGCAACTGCCGCACCGGCTGCCCACGCGCCGTGCGCGACTGCTTCATTACCTGATAATAGTCTCTTCATGAATTCGTTTCCCTCCGGAAAGGTAGATGAGATGTTCACGGACTTGATTTCTTAATTATACGGTGATTTCACTTCTTTGTACATATTACTGGTATTTTCAGATAGATTATTTGTGATGTTATTTATTCATTTCACAGGCTGCCTTTCTTCACAAAACGAACCAACCTGATTACACTTAATCCATACCTGATTAAGGAGAACACCAATGGAAAGAGAAATCTGGATGGAACGAATGACATGGCGGGATATTGAGCAGGCCATGGCTGATGGGTACGATACTGTCATCTTAATCGCCGGTTCGATTGAACAGCACGGGCCACACCTGCCCACCGGCACCGATACCTTCCTGGGGTATGCCATGGCAGATTACACCGCCCGTAAAATGGGAAAAACCCTGATCGCGCCGGTGATCCGCCCGGGTATGTCAGAGCATCACATGCATTTCAAAGGCACCATTACCCTCAGTAAAGAGACTTTTCAAGCAGTGGTTCGTGATGTAGTTGATTCACTGGTTCGGCATGGTTTCAAGCGCATTGCCATCACATTCAGCCATGGCGGCAACGAAGCAGCTCTCAATGAACTGCTACCCCAACTGGCGCACAAATATCCGCAGGTGGATATCCTCTCCCTGATCGACGAAGATGCTTTCTCCAATTCTGTCAGCCATATTCTGAAACGCGATTCCATTACCCCCCAGCAGATGGGTGTCCACGCCGGAGAAATGGAAACATCCATGATGCTCGATTGGGAAGAAAAACTGGTTCACCAGGAC
>CAZHMZ010000157.1:0-8700 GCA_964532655.1 uncultured Anaerolineaceae bacterium | reverse complement strand
ACCCGGATAAGGACGAGGAATCCGGTCTATCCTCGCGCGCCGATTACGCCTCCGCTTCCTTTGCCACAGCGACCGGCTCACTCGGCATGATACGCGGCGGGATCGGCATGTTCAAGAGTTTCGGGCGCAGCAGCGGCGCGAACAAGTTTGTCAAAGCCAGCCCGGCCAATGCCAATGAAACCAGCATGAACAAGATTGCCCAGTTCACCGCTAAAAATCAGAACCGTGCTGGAAAGAGCCTCGATACACTCAAGGGCGCTTTCACTACCGCCAGCGGTATCAGTTCGTTTTTTGGCAACTCCTCCGCCGGAAAGATCTCAGCCGCAGTCTTTGGTGGGTTGGGTCTTGTTACAGGTATTGCCAATGCCATCCTGGGCAAGGTAAGCGAGCCGGATGAATCTGAACTCGGCAGTATGGCCGACGAGTTGATCCGTCTGTGGGCCATCCCGCACCCGGATGCGGTCCGCTTTGCCCGTGAGGTATTAAAGATCAGTGACACCGACGCGCCCGATCTGAAAGCCTGGGCGGAAGAAGATCCTGAAGCCGCAAAAGACCTGATTAAATCTAAATTATCCAAGTTTTAGGGGAATGATTAAGGATCGTCATGCACAGTCAACTGTTCGATGAAATTGCTTCAACTTTACGCGATATGCGTTACCCGGCCCTGTCTTCCCAACTGGCCGAAGGAAACGATATCTATCAACTGACCGTTTCTCTTCCCCAGGTACCGCCTTTGCAGATTGTGGGGTTCTTCCTGAGCGATTTGCTGCGGCTGGGAGCCGGCGAGGATGCCAACCTGGAAACAGACGACGGGGAAAATGAGGCCAAGATTGATTTTCTGCAGCTTTTCATCCGCTTTCCATTTGAATTCGCGGATGAGGCCGCCCCGGAACTGGCTCGACTGATGATGATGATCAACTGGACCACACCGGTCGGCAATTTTGGCATCAATGAACCGCAGAAGATCATCTACTACCGCCAGGTACTGGAATGGCAGGACGAAATCACCGACCCGCAAATCGTCATCACCACCATCAGCGGTATGGAATATTACGCCGCTTACCGCTACAAACGGATCCAGGCATTTGCCTCCGGCGAGATGAACATGGCAGACTTTATGCACGATTTGCAGGCTTCTAATACTCTCCATGAGGAGTTCCCGGGCTATGATTTACGAAATTAACGAAGCCCTTCGTGACCTGTTGAAACGCGAGCTGCCCATCCGCAAAGGGGATGTCGACATTGTGTTCGATCTCCCCAAGCGCGATTGGAGCGCACGTTTAAATAAGCCGACCCTAAACATCTTCCTTTACGATTTGCTGGAGAACATTGAGCTGCGCGGATCTGAGCAGTGGCGCAAACAGACCAATGAAGATGGCACGTTTTCATTGTTCCGTAATCCAGTGCGGGTGAATTTCTTTTTCCTGATCACCAGTTGGGCCAAAGAGGTGCAGGACGAGCAAACTTTGCTGTCCTCCACGCTCATCACCCTGCTGCGCCAGCCCACCCTGCCGGAAGATGGTCTGCCGGATGCGCTCAAGAATCAACCTATGTCCATCCGATTGGAGGTGGCGCAAAACAAGGGGCTAGCCAATATCTCGGATTTCTGGAACACCATGGATAACGATCCGCATCCCGGCATTCGCCTGACGGTAACGCTGTCCATCGATCCGTACAAACCCGAGATCGTTGCGCCGGTCAATGTGTCCGAGCTGCGTTTCAAACAGAACGAAAATCCCGAGCTGGTCAACCCGGATCAGGCGGAGCCCGGTTCATCTCCATCCAAGAGCTATTATTCGGTCAAAGGCACCATCACCAGCGCCAAGTATTCTCCATCGGCGCTCAAGGTGGCGGTGGCGGAAACCGGACAGATCATTTCTGTCCAGGAAGACGGCCAGTTTAGTATCACCCGCCTGAACGAAGGGGATTATCACGTCGACATTCTCTACAACGATCGTGTATTAAGGCACGAAAAGATCCATGTGCCTTCTGCAAAGTACGAAATGGTAGTTTGATTTCTGAGGCTTTAGATACTTTGCCTTCGTGGAGAACAGCAGGTCATTGCAGGGAGAGGAACAAAGGAGGTTATGCGAGCCAGACAAAAGATGCAAATTTGCAACGTTTTTATCCATCCATTTTATTTGAATGAACGAGAAAGGATTTCGAATGGCAGAATACTTATCACCCGGTGTATACGTTGAAGAGGTAGATCGTGGGCCAAAACCGATCGAAGGTGTTGGTACAGCCATGGCTGCCTTTGTCGGGTTCACGGAAAAGGCAGAACTGCTCCGTGAAGTGGATGGTGAACAGGTGGTGGAGAACTTGCTTAATCGCCCTCAACTGATCACCAATTGGACACAGTACTGCGAACGGTACGGCGGGTTTGTACCCGGAGCCTATACGCCCCAGTCTGTGTATGGTTACTTTATGAACGGCGGTTCACGCTGCTACATAGTCAGTGTCCGCACCTTCCCCAAAGCCGAGACCACGCTGCGCAACGCTCAGGGAAAACCTGCTCTCACCATTCAGGCCCGCTACGCCGGTGTTGAAAGCCTGCGCCTGCGCGTCCGTGTGACCGATACCCCTCAACTGGAAGCTCCTGCTGGCGCAAAGAAATCCAAAGAGGATAAGGATTCAGCGGAACCCACCCCTGAAGCACCCGCCGGTAAACCCGCCTTCACGTTGATTGTGGAGCAGGAAAATACCTCCGGCTGGAAATCGCTGGAAACCCTGAAGGAAGTCACCCTGACCGATACAGTGGTCGAAGGCAAGAAACAGGTGGCCGTCGCCTACAAGAACAATAAACCCTCCAAATTCATCAACATCTTGATTGCTGATCCAAAAGCCACTGCCAGCCAGTTGGTTCCCCAGGATCAGGAACAGAGCCTGTTGATCGAGAAATCGCTGCTGCCCGCTCCCACCACCGATGAGTTCAAGGGTGATGTGATGAAGCGCAGCGGTGTGGAAGGTCTGGAAGTTCTGGATGACGTCACCATGCTGGTGGTGCCTGATCTGATGACCACCATGCCCGGCGAGAAACTGGATCTGGATCTGGTTAAAAATATCCAGGGTATGATGATTACCCACTGCGAGCGCATGGGTGACCGTGTTGCTATTCTGGATGCCCCGCCCAACCTCTCTCCGCAGGAAGTGAAGAACTGGCGCATGAATGTGGCCGGTTTTGACAGCAGCTATGCCGCCATGTACTATCCGTGGATCAAGGTGATGGATCCTGTCTCCAACAAGCTCATCAACATCCCGCCCTCGGGTCATATGGCCGGTATCTGGGCTCGCAACGACAACACTCGCGGCGTGCACAAAGCCCCCGCCAACGAAGTCGTCCAGGGAGCCGTCGGCCTGGCTTACCAGACCACCAAAGGCGAACAGGATACCCTGAACCCCATCGGCGTCAACTGCGTTCGCAGCTTCCCCGGCCGCGGCATCCGCGTATGGGGCGCCCGCACCCTCACTTCCGATCCCGCCTGGCGGTACATCAACGTTCGCCGGTTGTTCAACTATGTTGAAAAATCGATCGAGAACGGCACCCAGTGGGTGGTGTTCGAACCGAACGACCGCAAACTGTGGGCACGCGTCCGCCGCGATGTGACGGGTTTCCTCAAGACCGTCTGGCGTGACGGCGCATTATTTGGCAGCGCACCCGAAGAAGCCTTCTATGTTAAATGCGACGACGAGCTGAACCCGCCTGAATCCCGCGATCTGGGCCGCCTGATCATTGAGATCGGTTTAGCCCCCGTAAAACCGGCAGAGTTTGTCATCTTCCGCATCAGCCAGTGGGCTGGACCGGGTTCCGACTAATTTGAGTTAATCAGGAAAAAGGAGTTACAACATGGCAGATCGAGAAGATCCACTTGTCGCCTTTAAGTTTGGCCTTGAAATCGAAGGTAAATTGAGTGGCTTTTTCACCAATGTATCCGGCATCGGTTCCGAGACCGAGGTGGTGGAACAGAAAATCACCAACCCCGAAACCGGCGAGACCCTGATCCGCAAGATCCCCGGCCGCCTGACCTGGACCGAAGTCTCTTTGAAACGCGGCGTGACCAGTGTGTTGGATATCTGGGATTGGCGCAAAGCCGTTGTGCAGGGCAAGATTGATGAAGCCCGCACCAACTGCTCCATCATCGCCTATTCACAGGACAACAAACCGATCGCTCGCTGGGAGTTCATGGATGCATGGCCGAGCAAAGTCGTGGGTCCTGAGATGGATTCCGGCAGCCAGGAATACATGATCGAAGAAGTCACCATCGTGCATGAAGGTATGGAACGCGTTTCAGTCTAGGCGAAACGCAAAGAGCAAAAAAACATGCTTCGGGCAGCACTCGTGGCCGCCCGAAGCAGCCTGCTCTGTTTGTACTAAATCGACCCATCAAGAATCTTTTAGTTATCCGTGATGAATGAACTATGTTATCAAATATAAAAAACGACCTAACAATTGATCCACTGAATGTCAACTATGCTCTGGATATCAACCAGACCCAGTTGGCCACCTTTGCGCATATCTCGGGTGGCGAGATGGAGATCACACCCATCAAACATAACGTAGTCTATTTGTCAGGAGAACTGAAAACATTGATGATCCCCGGCGCAACCCATTTCGCCCCCATTGTGCTGGAAAAAGGCTACGGAAACACAAAAGAACTGTACAACTGGTTTATCAAAGCCAACAACGGAAAGGTATTCGATGCCCGGCAAAATGTGTCGATTGTGCTGAATGCGTTCACCAAAGACGGCTTTAAACCGGTGGTGGGCTGGTATCTCACCAACGCCTGGCCCACCAAAGTGTCAGGGTTTGAGGGCGATCAGGCTACCAGTCCCAACCTGGCCAAGTTCTCTATTACGCTCGTATGCGAAGGGATCGAACGTTACGACCCGTAATGGTTGCACGCCACAACGGGCACGTGACAGAATAATGCAGGCATAACCAAAAAATTTGTTGTTGGTAAAGGATATCAGGATGAGCATTCAAACAGAATTTGAGTTCGAGTTACCGATTGGATATGTGGATAAGGAAGGCACGTTACACAAACACGGCACCATGCGCCTGGCGACTGCCATGGATGAAATCACCCCGCTGGACGATATGCGCGTGCAGTCAAACGACGCCTATCTGGTGATTGTGCTTCTGGCGCGGGTGATCACCAGCCTGGGCACCGTCAAGCACATCAATTCCAGTGTCATCGAAAACCTGTTTGCCGCCGATCTGGCCTTTCTGCAAACCTTTTACCAGCAGATTAATGAGACAGGTAAGACCACCCTCACCCGCACCTGTGAACATTGCGGGAAACAGATCCAGATCAACCTGGCTGACTTGGGGGGGGAATAAAGGGCTACCCTCTCGAGCAGTTGTACGAGGAGGTAGCCTACATCGCCTATCATTTTCACTGGCCGCTGGCCGATCTGCTGCATCTGGAGCACCGTCAGCGCCGCCTGTGGGTAAAAGAGATCGCACGGATCAATCGACGTATGAACGAAGGCCGTGCATAAAACAGAAAATTGACAGAGCAGTCATTAACGAAGTCAGCAAACAAGGAAATGTACGTCATGCCAGCCGAAACAGAGAAATCGCCTGACCGGCAGAACCCTGAAAAGAGCAGAAAAGTCCTGGATCAGCATCAGCTTCAGGAGCTTGCCAGACAGGTGTTTGAACTGCTAAAAAAAGAAGGTCAGATCGAGAAAGAACGCAGAGGCTGGAAAGGAGGATCGCGTGAGCCTGATTAATGGTCCTAAAAAGATATCGCCCACCCCGCCATCCACCCAGGTGCCGGCTGTAGGCGCCATGGCTGCTGCCGGAGCGGCAGCTCTTATCCAGAACCTGGCCGGGATCCGGTTTGATCCGGCCCCTACTTACCTGTTTTTTGTTGAACTGTCCGGTTCCCCCGTGGCATGTTTCACCGAGGTAAGCGGTATGGGCGCGGTGCGGGCGGTGGAAAGAGTGAGCGAGGGTGGCCGGAATGATCATACATTTGTGCTACCCGGTAAGGTGGAGTACCCCAATATCATCCTCAAGCGCGGCTTAAGCCTTTCGCGCGAATTGTGGAGCTGGTTTGGGAACGGGATCTACGATTTTAAGGTCAAGAAGATGGATATCACCATCACCCAGGGCGCACCCGGGTTGAACGCGTTGTCAGCCGTCATGGATGCCGGGTACGGCATTGTCAAACGCTGGAGCGTCGAAAAAGCCTTCCCGGTCAGTTGGAAGCTGTCTGACCTGAATGTCAATTCACAGGATACCGTGGCGATTGAAACCATCGAGATCGCCCACGAAGGTCTCTCACTCGATCTGGTCGTCGGCACACCGCTTAGCCCGGCCGGCGCTATTATGGATTTGCTGAGTTAACACCATGCCCGAAGCACTGGAACCGGCCCGCGCATCGCTTGAACCAACACCTGCCTTCAAAGGTGTCATAAAACGCACCCGTAAACCGGGTGTTGCACAAAGCGGAATCTTTTCACACCTGGCACACGTCAAAAAGCTGGCAAAGATTGCCACCTTGCAGCGGATCACGCCGGTATTCCAGACCCGAAAAAATATTGAACATTTTGTGGCTGATTTCCGCGAACGTCAGCCGGCGGCAAAAACCGTGCTGGCGAAGAAAGCGGATAAACCCAAAAAGACCGACTGGCAGAAGATGGAGATGGTTCTGCCCACCGGAGGAACTGTCTCGGAAGGACAGGTAATCCCGTCAGCGGGAAGCCCGTTTAGTTCATCCAATGTGCTGTCTGCCGGGCAGGTGATACCGCCGTTCGAAGCACCCACCCTGGGTGAATCAGCCTTCACCCGGCGTATGAAACAGCTTTCAGAAGGCAAACCGGCCGAAAAACCGCAACCCAAAAAGAAGATCACCCCGCAATCACGGCTTTACAGCAGAGTGGTGGAGATGAACCCGCGCAAGCCGGAGCAGGGCGAGGATACGCCCGACTCAATGCCACAGATGGATACCCCGCTTCCTGAACCGCGCCAGATGCCACCGGTCGTCCAGCACGCCCGGCCGGATCAGGTTCAGCGCATGCCCGAAGAGCCCTCTCAGCCTAAATCTAAACAGGTCAGGCTGCGCCCGGCTCCCATCCAGCGCACACCCGATATCGCCGCCAGGCCTTCAGCGGAACCGCCTGCGCACGAAACAACTCAACCTGAATCGGATCCGGTTAAGCTGGCCAAAAAATCAACCCCATCCGCCAGACCCGCCGAAAAATCTAAAATGGATCTGCCGGTCTGGCAGCCACGCGAAGCACATCCCGAACTGCGCCGGTTGTCTCCCTTTCGGAAGGAGAAACCCGCGAAGCAGCAGCCTGAAGGTAAGCAGTCCACTCCGCAAAAGCTGATCGCTCAAAAGTACCAGCCGACTGAACCTGCGCGACCTGAAGCGAAGGCGGCGGAACCGGCTGATAAAGCGGTTAAACCATCGCCCGTTCTCGCTCAACACCCGCAACCCGCGGTGGTTGAGCCGAAAATTGAAACCTCACCGGTCGAAAAACCGGATAAACCTGTCACGCAGACTGCCCAGCCGACGACTACACAGCCAAAAACCGAGATGCCCCTGATTTTGAAACCGCGCATCCGGTCTATGAAGCGAGCCGCTGCCCCGACCGTTATCCAACCTCACGCGGCCGTTCCTTTGAACGTCATCCGTCGGATACCGGAAAAACCTGTGCAGACGACAAAAACCTTCACAGTACCTTCCCGTGTGCAGGCTACACCCCGGACCAATCGGTTGACTGCTGAACCATCCACCGGCAAGGCAGAGATGCCCATACGCCAGGCGGATGTTTCACGGGAACCCATCCAAAACCCGGAAAAACCGCCGCGTTCATCACAGGTTGAACCGCGGCGCGAATCGCGGCGCGAATCTGCTGCTGAACCCGTTCGCCTGTCTGCGAAGCAGCCCATCAGGCAGCCTGCTCTGCGCACGACGGCCCGATCGGCAGCCCGTCCAACCTCACCGCGGCTCATCCTCCCCCTGCAGCAGACCGTGAAGGAAAATACTTCGCGCCCACTCAGCCGACTGACGGTTCTCAGAAGCCAGCCTAAAACCATCCAGCGCGAACCCGAACCAAAAATCGTTCGCCAACCTGCCGCGGAACCCGCTCAACCGGCTGACCGCCCGCTGGCGATGATGGCAACTCCTCAACTGCTCACACAGGAAAGCGCGCAAAAAACCGCAAGTAAACGCACGCGGATACGCGCGCCGAAACGCGAACTGATCCATCAGCCGGTCATCACCCGCCAGGTGAAAACCTTTAGCCAGGCTATCCGCCAGAGAGCCGAGAACCGTCTCTCCACCCCGGCAAAACCCATTGCCCCGGCAACACCGGCTGCGCAGAGCGCTTCCGCGCTGTTGAGCATGCAGGCAGCAGCCATTCTTTCCCGCTCTGAAGGTCCGGGTAAAACCGGCGCCCCTGAACAAACAGGGAAAAAGGGAATGCGCCGTCAGGCGGAACCCAGCCTGGGGAATATCATCCAGCGCGAAGTGGATGACAAACCGAAACCATCCCATTACATCACCGATGAGGAAGCCAATGAGGATGTAAACGAGCTTCACGGACCAGGCGGGTATGAAACAGGACCTGTAACGCCCTCCAATAACAATCAGGGCAATCCGCCTTCCAGTAGCCAGTATTACAGGACTGAACAACAGGATCAGGATAAAGATAATCAACAGCAGGTTAATGCCGCTGGAAAAC
>CAZHMZ010000156.1:0-8708 GCA_964532655.1 uncultured Anaerolineaceae bacterium | reverse complement strand
ACTGCCGTTCTCATCCCAGTGCAGTGCTGTTTTTGCAGCTTTGAGTTCATCTTCTCCAGGGGGCGACCCGTGCGCGGCAGATGTATCCTGTTTGGTTGGCAAACCGTACCCGATATGGGTGCGGCAAATGATCAGATTCGGCCGATCACTGGTTTTGCAGGCCTGAATGGCGCGGTCGATTTCATCCACCGAATTGCCGTCCTGGACATACAGAACGTTCCATCCGTAGGCTTCAAATCTCTTTCCGCGATCTTCGGTGAAGGCCAGCGTGGTGGATCCATCAATGGTGATCCGGTTGTCGTCATAGAAATAAATGATCTTATTCAATCCAAGATGTCCGGCCAGCGAGGCGGCTTCTGAGGCCACCCCTTCCATCAGATCACCGTCGGTGACGATGCCGTAAACATGATGGTCAACTATCTGGAAACCCGGCTGGTTGTATCTGGCAGCCAGATGTACTTCAGCGATGGCCATCCCGATACCGTTTGCAAAACCCTGCCCGAGAGGGCCGGTGGTGGTTTCAACGCCGGGGGTCAGCGGATATTCAGGATGACCCGGTGTCAGGCTGCCCCATTGACGAAACTGTTTGAGCTCCTCCAGGGGCAGAGGATAGCCGCATAAATGCAGCAGACTGTACAGCAGCATGGAGCCGTGACCGCCCGACAGGACAAAACGGTCGCGATTGAGCCAGGCGGGGTTTTTAGGGTTATGCTTGAGATGCTTTCCCCAGATCGTATAGGCAATTGCCGCGGTTCCCATAGGCAAACCCGGGTGGCCGGAATTCGCTTTTTGTACCCCATCGGCTGACAGGAAACGCAGGGTGTTGATTGACCTGGTTTCAAGATTTGAATTTGGTGTCATGGCTTCTCCCAATAATGAACGTAAATAATGGCTGCATATAAAATTTTACCATCCGAACAGAGGCGTGTTAGAGCAAAGTCACCCTGAATCCGTTGAAACTTGACATGTTTTCCAAAGTACCATACCATTGAAACATCAATACAACATAAATCGAGTATCTCTGGAAAGATCAGAAAAGGTGGGTCATGGATCGGTTCAGCCTGGCGGGGAAAACAGTACTGATCACCGGCGGTGCGGTGCGGGTGGGGCGATATCTGGCCATCGCCGCAGCGCAAGCCGGCGCCAATGTGATCATCCATTACTCACACTCTGAGGAACAGGCGTTGCATACCCAGGAAGCCATTCAGCAAATTGGCGTGAAATGCTGGACCATCCAGCAGGATTTCGCCAAAACAGAAGAAATCAGCGAGTTTATGAGCCGCTGCTGGCGAATTTCCCCAGTGGATGTGTTGGTCAACAATGCGGCCATTTTCAAACCGATCCGCGTGGAAAATACCAGCCTGCAGGATTGGCGGGAACATATGGCGATCAATCTGGATGCGCCTTTTCTTCTGACACAGCGGTTTATCCAGTTGGGTCTGCCGGATCGGCCAGGCAGGGTGATCAACTTGCTGGACTGGCGTGCTTTACGCCCGGGGGTGGATCATTTTCCGTATACCATCTCCAAAGCCGGATTGGCCGCGTTAACACAGTCGATGGCTGCTGCTGCGACACCCAGGGTGCTGGTCAACGGGCTGGCATTGGGTGCCATGCTGGCGCCTGCCGGCGGTGTGGACGAAAAAGCTCTATTTGCCGATTACCCGATCAAGCGTTGGATTGACCCGGAAGAACTGGCGCAATCTTTTTTATTTCTGGCAGCAGGACCCGAAATTATCACCGGAGAAATCATTCATCTGGATGGCGGAAGACACTTAACCTGATTGGAGCATTCAATGGACAAAGTTTTTATCAAAGACCTGATGGTACGCGGTGTGATCGGCATATCGGAGCGGGAACGTTCTGATCGACAGGATATCATCATCAATGTCGTACTGTATACCGATACTTCTATGGCAGGCAAAACGGATCAAATCGATGACTGTGTGAACTATCGCACGGTGGCAAAGCAGATTATCGCTCACGTGGAGGGTACAGCCCGTTACACCGTGGAGGCGCTTGCCGCGGATCTGGCAGATATTTGTTTACAGCACGCTGGCGTGCACCATGTGCAGGTACGGGTGGAGAAACCCGGGGCAGTCCGTTTCAGCCGATCAGTAGGGGTCGAAATTGAACGCTACCCGGTTGGTAAACCATTTTAAACCCTGAATTCGTATAGACATATTTATCATACTTGATAAAAAAGAGCCGCATCATTCGATGTGGCTCTTATCGATCTTATGCTTATGTGAGTAGCTTATTTCTTCTTCAGAATGATACGGGCATCCACGATCTTGATGCCTTTGCCCTTTTCGTAGACCAGGACAGGGTTGGCATCTGATTCGCTGATTTCGTCCTTCAGATCAAGAATCATGCTGGAGTAGCGGCACACAGCATTGGCCATGGCTTCTTTATCGCGCGGGGCTTCACCGCGAACGCCGGCCAGGATGGGTGCACCACGGATCTCGTCCAGCATAATCATGGCCTGGTTCTGAGAGACGGGTGAGACGCGGAAGGTGACATCCTTGAGGACTTCCACGAAGATACCGCCCAGACCAAACATCATGGTCGGACCGAAGGTAGCGTCGTTGATGGAGCCCAGGATCACCTCGGTGCCCCAGGGGGCCATTTCCTGAACTAAAACGCCGTGGATATTGGCATCGGCTTTGTAGTTTTTGGCATTGACCAGGATGGTGTTGTAGGCATCTTTGGCGGCAGTATCGTCTTTGATGTTGACCTTCACACCGCCGGCATCGGATTTGTGCAGGATCTCGGGCGAGACGATCTTCATCACAACCGGGTAGCCGACCTTCCGGGCGAATTCAACTGCTTCCGTTTCGTTTTTAGCCAGCAGACCTTTGGTGGTAGGCAGACCGTAGGCTTCGAAGACCAGTTTGGCTTCGATCTCGGTGAGGGATTCGCGTCCGTCAGCGCGGGCTTTGGCAATAACCTTGAGGGCGGTTTCTTTGTCATAATCGCCGTAGGGTTTGAATTTATCCGCCACGGTGATCTTGGCTTTGGCCTGCTCGCGCAGAGCGGCCATGGCGTCAATGGCGCCTTCCGGAGAGTTGTAGGCCGGAATGCCATTCTCGATCAACCATTGAATGGCCGAATCGGAGTTCTCGCCGCCGACAAAGGATACCACGATCGGTTTGTCTTTGGTTTTGGCAGCATCGGTAGCTTTCTTGATACCTTTGGCAATTTCCAGCGGATTGGTGATGGCGGTCTCGCAGTAGAGCACAACCAGACCGTCCACCCAGGGGTGATCCATGGAGAACTGCACGGTGTCGTTATACCATTCGGTTCCAGCCATGCCGGTGAGATCGACGGGGTTCTTGGCCGATCCAAACTCGGGCATGTGTTTCTTCATTTCGTCCTGAACTTCTTTGGGGGCGAATTTCAAAGGAATTCCATCGCGTTCGGCTGCATCAGTCGCCAGCACACCCACGCCGCCACCATTGGTGACGATAAGCAGGTTGTCGCCGTTCATCGGGGGCTGCAGGGAGAGGGCCTGTGTGCGGTCAAACAGGTTGTTCAGGTCAGCGGCTTGGATGATGCCCGATTGTTTGAAGGCAGCGCCGTATACCTTGGCTGCGCCAGCCAGCGAACCGGTATGTGAAGCGGCAGCAGCCGCACCGTGTGAGGAAGTACCAGATTTGAGGGCAATGATGGGTTTGGTAGAGTTTCTGGCTGCTTCCATGAACTTGCGGCCTTCTTTGAGGCCTTCGATGTACAGGGCAATACAATGAGTGTTCTCGTCGTCGTTCAGGCTGGTGATAATATCAGCGAAATCGACGTCTGACATATTTCCAATGGAGACCAGTTTGTCAAAACCCACTTTGCGGGTGTATGAGGCCGCATCCAGAGCGATCAGCAGGGCGCCGCTCTGTGAGATGAGGGTTGATTTACCGGGGAAGGGCAGGAAGGGGGCAAATGAGGCGTTCATGTGATCGCCGTTGGAGAGCACACCCACGATGTTCGGTCCCAGAATTCTGGTGCCGTATTTCTTGGCGGATTCAACGATCTGATCTTCCAACGCATGATTGCCTACCTCGCTGAAACCGGAGGTAATGATCACCAGGCCTTTAATGCCTTTTTTACCGCAATCTTCAACGACCTGGGGAACGAACTTCGCCGGGACGGTAATGGCTGCGGTATCGATGGGATCGGGTACATCCAGAACGGAGGCATAGGTTTTCATGCCGAGGATCTCACCACCTGAGGGGTTGATCGGGTAGATGATTCCGCTGTATTTGCTGTCGATCAGGTTCTTCAGGACGGTGTATCCGATTTTCCCTGGCGTTGCTGACGCGCCTACCACTGCAATCGATTTTGGCTTAAACAAACCAGTCATAATGTCGTCGTTCACTTTTCAATCTCCCATGGAAAATTATCTATCACAGATATGATATGATTGTTGACCATATTATGTGCAATAGATTTTAAATGAGGACAGCGGTATATGTATTTGTCTTTAATCATTGTTTTGCTGGATTTTCATTACCT
Organism: uncultured Anaerolineaceae bacterium; assembly: GCA_964532655.1. Taxonomy (GTDB): domain Bacteria; phylum Chloroflexota; class Anaerolineae; order Anaerolineales; family Anaerolineaceae; genus JAJFTV01. Next base: position 4,205 of record CAZHMZ010000156.1, on the reverse strand, counting down.
TGCGGCTCATGAATTATAGAATATTTTCTCCTGAAATGCAAAACCCAATTCCCGAAAAAGTTCAAAGAATTGTTCGAACCGCGTTGAATTCGGTAAATCCACGCCAGTTAATTCTCGAAAACCTGCATCAAAATGGTCAAAGCCTGTCAATTGCTGACACACTCGATATCGGTTTATCCGGCTTGAAACGGATTTTTGTCATCGGCGCGGGTAAAGCGGTGGTGGGCATGGCAGAAGGTCTGTACGAAGTTCTGGGTGACCGGATCAGCGGAGGCCGAATCATCACCAAGCACCTGTTACTCGGGCAGCCTCAGGTGGGGGAAATCGAGATTCTGGTTGGGAATCACCCTGTTCCCGGACCACAGAGCGTGGCCAGCGCACAGGCAGTTGCTGATTTTACCAGGCAACTTACCCGAGAGGACCTGGTATTATGTCTGATCACAGGAGGCGGTTCCGCATTGATGACGCTGCCAGTCGATGAAATATCACTTGCCGAGATGCAGGCGACTACCGATTTATTGCTATCCTGCGGGGTAACGATTAATGAGATGAATATCCTGCGAAAACACCTGGAGGTTCTTAAAGGAGGGGGGTTGGTGCGTCTCCTTTATCCCGCCAGAGTGATCACGCTGATCCTCTCAGATGTAATCGGAAACCCACCTGATATCATCGCATCCGGACCCACCACAGCCGATCCGAGCACTTTTGCTGAATCCTGGGACGTGCTGGAACGCCATGCAATCACTGAGCAAATCCCATTCAATGTAAGGCAGTATATTCTGGAGGGTATGCAGGGGAAAAAACCTGAAACTGTGAAACCCGGCAGCCAGTGGTTGGACCGTGCCGATACACTGATTTTGGGCGACAATTCTTATGCCTGCCAGGCTGCCCTGCGTGAAGCGGAACGAGCGGGTTTTCGCACCCGTTTGCTTACCAACTCCCTGCATGGTGAAGCCAGCCAGATAGGGACGCAACTGGCCGCCATGCTGCATGAAGCCGCAACCACCGAGCAACCGCTTGAACGGCCTTTTTGCATGCTGGCCGGCGGTGAGACAACCGTTCATCTGCATGGAAACGGGAGGGGTGGAAGAAACCAGGAAATGGCGTTGGCCGGAGTGAAAATTCTGGACGGTTTGGAAAACGTTGCCATGATTGCTCTGGCAACCGATGGTGAGGATGGACCAACGGACGCGGCCGGGGCTGTGGTCACCGGGGAGACATATCAATCAGGTCTCGCTAAAGGCATGGATCCTGATGACTACCTGTCTCGAAATGATTCCTGGAGCTATTTTAAACAAATTGGTTCCGGTTTAACTCCAGGGCCAACCGGAACCAATGTAAATGATATTTGCTTTTTATTTGCCTGGTAAAGATTCCCCGGATTATTCAGCGGGCAGTATTTCGGTGATTCTTCCAAAAGCATTCACCGTGAGGAGCCAGTCACTTCCCAGACCGTATTGCTGATACTCATCAAAACTGCCGGTGGTATAGGTATAGGTATCGGAACCGGTGTCAAACAGGATCCGGTATTCCTCGCTGCGGTCGCCTTCTCGCTGTGAAGAAGTGAGATTGGTGTTCGGCCAGGAGGGATTGTTCCTGGAACCATCCAGCGTAACGGTTGTCAGCGCATGCCATTGATCGGTGGTGAACTCACAGCGTTCCTCGTATACCTCGTATTCGCAGTCCGTTACCGCTTCACCATACCCTGTGCCGTTGTCCACCACGTATGGCGTGCCGCAGACCTCAGTTGATACCGGTTCGGGTTCTGAGGAGGTGTGATGGTATTCGTAATCACAATCGCCGATGATTGCGTCAGACGGGATATTTACGTGCCAATCCGTATCACTGACCGGTCCGTACTCTTCCACGACGATGCTCCGTACCCAGGAGACATCCGTTACCTGGGCAGTCAGATCCGTTTTCTTGTTTGAGAAGATGAGAAATAGAACGAAGGCCAGCGCCACCAAAGCAACCGGCAGGATGATAACCAGCGGGTTCATTTTCTTGCCGGTCAGGGCAGGGGCGGCAGGAGTCTGCGTGAAAGCATCCGCTTGCATACCTGGCGTTGTTTCGGATGTAAGGGAAGCGCCGCAGGCAATACAGTATGCGGCATCTGAGAGGTTGGGCGTCTGGCATGCCGGGCAGGCGATGCTACGCTGCTCAGTCTGATCCTGGTTCTGGAATGCACCAAGCACCTGACCGGTCAAACGGGCTTTTGCTTCACTCAGATTGGCACCGCATTGTGTACAGGTTTCTGCCCCCGAGAGGTTTCTGGCTCCGCAGTACGGGCAATGCACGTTAGCCCCGGCTTTGGCCACCTCCAGTTCTTTTTCATCGGAGATGAGCACATCGTGCACTGCTTTAATGAATTTAACATCCGCTGGCTGCGGCGCGCCGCACGCTGAACATGTTTTCTGCGGTCCAGGATTTTTTGTATTGCAGTTTGGGCAAATCCATTCCAATTTAACGTAACCGATTGATTTTTTTGCCATAGATGAATATCCGGAGATGGGAGGATTCTGGTAAATAAATGGCGGTTGGTGTGTCCAATCCGCCATTTTTTAAAGATCAACGAGTAGTTGAAGCGAGAATATTATAACAAATTAGCCTGATATTTTTGCAGCATAACGTTGTTTGACCGCAGGAATGAGCAATTCATTGAAGGCGCGGGTCTGATCGTAATCAGGTTTCCAACCCCAATCCTTGCGGGCAGCGCTGTCATCGATATCCGCCGGCCAGGTATCCACAAAGCTTTGCCGCCCCGGATCGATCTTGAATGTGATTTCAGCCTGGGGGAAGGCATTCTTAACGATGTCGACCAGTTCACCGGCGGTGGGGCTGAAACTGCTCACATTGTATGTAGTCTGTGAGAGGATTTCACGAGGTGCTGATTCCAGCATGATCAACGATTTGATGGCATCCTGCATGACCATGAAGGGCAGTTGGGTATCCGGACGCACAAAGCAGGCATAGGGTTTATTCTGGGCGGCGGCATGGATCATTTCAGGGCCGTAATCGGTGGTTCCACCGGTTGGCAGGGTGATGGAACTGATCAAACCTGGGAACCGCACTGCGCGAAAATCGACATTCTTGCGGGCGCCTTCGGGGCGGATCTGTCCATAATAACCCATAAAATAGCGACCCAGGTTCTCGCAATACAGTTTGTTGATACCGTACATGGTGATGCAGTTGGAGATGTACTGATCCTCACGTACCTTACCTGCGGCTACTTTGCCTTTCGGACCGGGCAGTCCATATGCAGCAATGGAGCTCGGGTAGATGAATTTGGTGGGATGACCGAATTTCTCGCCCAGTTTATCAGCCATTTTCAGCAAATTGAAGGTGCCATTCACATTCACATTGTGGGCAAGTTCGGGTCTTTTCTCTGCACCGGTAGAGAGCAGGGAAGCCAGATGGAAAATCGTCCTGATGGAAAAGCGGTTTGAAATATCATCCAATAAATTGACATCCAGAATATCACCCTGGATAAACTGATGGCAGGCGCCGGAAAGCATTTCATCCAAAGGCTGAATATCAAGAGCAAGAATTTCGTAATCACAACTTTGTTGCAGGTAATCGATCAACCCATGACCGATTTCACCATTTGCCCCGGTAATTAATACAGCTTCTTTTGTCATTATTCTATCTCCATGTTTTTTTGTTTTTATTACAGATCAAGCACAGATAAGAACGATATTGATACATGAAACGATAAAAAAAAGTTCTGGATGGGTTTCCAGAACCTTTTTTTGTCAAAGGATTATTTCGTCGTAGTCGTCGTAGTTGTGCGGGTCTTGAACCAGTTCTTCCATTCTTTGTTATCCCAGATCACCAGGATGGGTGCAGCGATAAAGATGGAAGAATAAGTACCCATAAACAAGCCGATCAGCATGATGATTGAGAAGTCGCGCAGTGTCGTACCACCGAAGAGAGCCATTGACAGCAGCAGGAATTCAGAGGTCATCAACTGGGTATTGATCGAGCGCCCAAGGGTCTGCACGATGGAGTGGTTGGCCAGTTTTTCGAAGGAGATGCGGCGATAAATGTTGGAGTTTTCACGAATACGATCAAACACCACAATTTTATCCTGCACCGAGAAGCCAATCACGGTTAAGAAGGCGGTCAGGAAGAGCGTGTCAAACTGCCAGCCGAAGAACTTGCCGCCGATGGCCGAAACACTGAGCAGAACCAGAAAATCATGGAGC
>CAZHMZ010000155.1:0-8709 GCA_964532655.1 uncultured Anaerolineaceae bacterium | reverse complement strand
ATCAGTACGGCGTTCAGAAATATCCACTCTCGCACAAACAATTCGGCGTTTTCGCGCATTACGCCACCGAGCAAAACACAAAGCTTTTACGCGGGTTTGACGATGTTTTCTACGCGCCTCACTCCCGTCATACCGAGGTTCGTCGGGCCGACATCGAAAAAATCCTCCAGATTCGCATCCTGGCTGAATCGGAGGAAGCCGGCGTATACATCATGGCCTCGCAGGACGATCGCCAGATTTACATCACCGGGCACTCAGAATATGATCCCTGCACCCTCAAAACAGAACATGAGCGCGATCTGGCATCCGATCTGCCGATCGAAATTCCCCGTAACTACTACCCTCAGGATGATCCATCCCGTCAGCCGGTTGTGCGGTGGAGGGGTCATGCTCACCTGCTGTTCTCGAACTGGATCAACTATTATGTCTACCAGGAAACACCATACGATCTGAACCAGGTCGTTCCCCAATCGACCTTTTCGCTAAATCTTAACCGCATTAAAGGATGGTTCGGTTTTTGAACCACCGCCAATCATCATACAGCAACTGAACACACAAGAAGGAATCAAAATGTCAAATAAAGAGCAAAATCATACTTTCGGCTTCTCCACACGCCAGGTCCACGCCGGTCAGCAGCCTGACCCCACTACCAAATCGGTGGCTGTCCCTATTTATCAGACATCCTCTTATGCTTTTGACAGCACCGAGCATGCCGCCAACCTTTTTTCTCTGAAAGAAAGCGGGAATATCTATACCCGCATCATGAACCCTACCAGTGATGTGTTCGAGCAGCGAATTGCCGATCTGGAGGGCGGTGTTGGAGCGCTGGCCACCAGTTCAGGGCATGCTGCTCAGGCACAGGCCATCCTGTCCCTTGCGCAGGCTGGAGATCACATCATCTCATCATCCACCCTGTACGGCGGCACGTATAACCAGTTCTCGTACACCTTTCCCCGCCTGGGGATTGATGTGACCCTGGTCGATTCATCGGATCCCGAGAACTTTCGCCGGGCTGTCAAACCCAACACAAAACTGATCTACGGTGAAACCCTGGGGAATCCCCAGATCAACGTCTTCCCGTTCGAAGAGGTAGCAAAAATCGCGCAGGAATACAGGATCCCGTTGATGATCGACAATACCTTTGCCACCCCATACCTGGTACGTCCATTTGAATATGGCGCCAATATTGTGGTGCATTCGGCCACAAAGTTTATCGGCGGTCACGGCACATCGATTGGCGGCGTCATCGTGGATGGCGGCAATTTTGAATGGAAGGGGAACCCACGCTTTGAGAACTTCAATTCACCGGACCCATCGTATCACGGCCTTGTTTTCGCCGACCAGGGCGCCGGAGCATTTATCCTGAAGGCTCGTGTACAGATTTTACGGGATTTTGGCGGGTGTCTTTCACCATTCAATTCATTCCTGTTCCTGCAGGGCCTAGAGACACTCAGTCTACGAGTGGAACGACACGTGAGCAACGCTGTAAAAACCGCAGAATTTCTTGAAAAACATTCAAAGGTGGGATGGGTCTCCTATCCGGGGTTGAAATCCAGTCCGTTCTACCAGGCAGCGCAAAAATATCTACCCAAAGGCGCAGGCGCCATTTTGGGCTTTGGTATTAAAGGCGGAGCATCGGCCGGAGCAAAATTCATCGACAATCTGAAGCTGTTCAGTCACCTTGCCAATGTGGGCGATGCACGCAGCCTGGCCATCCACCCGGCTTCCACCACCCACAGCCAGTTGAATGAAGAACAGCAAATCAGCGCCGGTGTATCCCCAGATTTTATTCGTCTCAGTATTGGTCTTGAAGATATAGAGGATATTCTCTGGGATCTGGATCAGGCACTGGCAAAAAGCTGAAGCAGATTGTGTGATCTCTGCCAGGCATGAATGCGTTTTGTTTGGCATCGATTTTGCATCCCTTATGCCAGGAATATTTTTCTGGCGTAAGGGATGACTGATGAAAACAAAAAATGTTTTACCCATCTTTTCTCTGCTGCTTCTTGGCACACTTTTGATCTCCATTCTGGCTGCCTGTCAGCCTGAAACCCCTGAAACATCAATTCATCTGCCCAAGCTGGTGATCACACCTGAAGATATGGATCCGGTCGAGGCTGAAATTGCCGAGGCCTTCAAGGATGCCATTGCTGGGCGTGAAGATGTACTGTCGTACCTGATTTATGATGTCAATATCGACAACATTGAAATCAACGGCAAGAAAAACAGAGCATTGATCTGGCTTTCCCTCACCGATCCTGCTACCGGAGATATTGTTCCTGCCGAAACTGGATTGGCTCTGGCGCAAAAGCAACCCGATGTGAAAGAAGGCAACCCATGGAAGATCACCCTCCAATCCGATGCAGATTGGCTGGAAGTGCTGAATTCCATGCCAGAAAAGTTGATCGATGCCGAGACCAAAGATCAATTTTCCAATCGTCAACAAAGCATTCCGCATGCCGCCAGAGTTTACAAAGGGTATCGTCTGCCATGGGCGACCGGTGAAACCAAAAAACTGTCCGGCAGTATCGGGCATGTATATCTGTATAAATCCTGCCCAACCACCTGTATGTACGCTTTCGATTTCTATGACGGCACCATGTGGGATATTCTGGCAGCCAAGGGTGGACGGGTAAAATACGCGGTCTGGCAATACCCGAACGGCAATACCAAGCACGCCAACTATATTGTCCTGGAAGACACCTCAACCAACCCTACCACCTATCAGGTGTATATGCACCTGGCTCAGGACAGTATTCCAGAAGCATTGCGAACCCCAGGCGCCAGGGTGGTGCAGGGCCAGAAGATCGGCGTGGTGGATGACACTGGGTACAGCACCGGTCACCACCTGCATTTTCACGTACACACCAGTTCCTCCAGTTATTGGGGCACTTCAGTCGACATCGTTTTTGATGAGGTGAAGGTCAATGGCGGCCGACCGCGTACCTGTTATGAAGCCAAATTATTCCCGTCACTGGGCAGTGAATGCAACAAGAACGATGCCTATGTTTCGATGAATAATGATTATGAAAAACCGACCGGAAAAATCACTTCGCCTGCCGAGAATATTACAGTGTCCTCTCAAACCCTGGAGATCAAAGGCAGAGCCAAAGATGATCATGGTCTGCAGTCGCTAAAAGTGCTGCTCAGTACGGATGGTACCAACTGGATCACCGCCTCAGATGTACCACTCGGCTCTCTCAATAAAAAAGGAGACTTCACCACCACGATTGACCTGTGTGCCCTTGAGGTACCGGATGGCAACTTTATGGTGGCATTGGGTGTCACGGATCGGGCAAATAAGGATGCCGCCGGGCAGCCCGGTTTGCGTACACTCATCAAGCAATTTGATTGCCCGCTCCCACCGCCTAAGTGTACTGCCGCCCCTGACCAGATTGGCCTGTTTGAGGAGCCCGAACTGCAGGGCGAATGTATTCTCCTCGGACCGGGTGACTATGATAAATCCGGGGAACAGATTTCAATATTGGGCAGCCTGGGCTCCATACAGGTAGGCAGTGAAGCAGTGGCTCAACTGGCTCTTCCTGATGGCGCGCACCCCGTAACTGCTGACATCCTCAACCTGGATGAAACCGGTGTTAAGTTTGCAGATATTCAAATCATTTCTGTTCAGGCACGCCCGCCGCTTCCACAGTTGCAGGATATCACCATCACCGATGAAGCGTTGGCAGAGGGGTTGTATTCCAACCGATCGATCCTGGTCTCATGGCAGAACGTGGACGCGTCCTTCGAATATCAGGCGTCTTTGCTGCAGGGTGAAAAACTGATCACCCAGACAGCGTGGGGACAGGCAAATTCGGTGGTACTGAAAGATCTTCTGCCCGGTGTATATACATTCCAGCTTGAATCCCGCAATATCCTGGGCAGTGCCACCTCAAAAATCGATTTTACGGTCCAGGAACCCGACCTTCCTCCCGTCACCGCGCTGGATGATCTGCCTGCTGCCAGTGATAGCACGGCAGTGACCATCAGTTGGAAAATCGTGGAAGGCCTGAATGATCTCCAACATGTTGAGGTTCAGTACCGTGAAAACGACGGTGAATGGCAGTTATTGGGTACTTATCCGGCGCCGGTTACCTCAACGGTTTTCACCGGTCGACCGGACTCAACCTACGAATTCCGTATTCGCGGGGTGGATGTAGCCAACAATGCAGAAGAATTCCACGCTGGCAACGCTTCTCATATTTCGATTGCCCCCACCTGCACACCGGACGATTATGATCAGAGCAGCGACGGTGACGATGCAGCATCATTTGCCACGCTGGTGCAGATGCAGGATTCACAACGCCATAACATTTGTGAAGCGGGCGATGTGGATTTCTACCAGTTTACGGCAGAAGAGGGGAAGATTTACCGCATTATCATCCGGCCGTCCACTTCTTCAGGCGCTTACAAGGTGCAACTGCTGGGCTCTGACGGTTCCACCGTCGTCTCAGAGATCCTCTCGGAGAAATCCGGTTCGGCTGCAACCATGAACTGGACCGCAACTGCCTCTGGCCCCTTTTATATCGGCGTTTCATCACTCGACCCAGCTTTGTCCGGTGATCAAACAGGCTACCGGTTCGAAATTAGCCAGATGGTTCAGTTTACCTCTCCCAATATCCTGGTTCCTGCAGCGCTCGTACCCATCCTGCTGACTTTCCTTGCAGCTTCTAGGAAATTATTCCGGACAATGAAGAAATAAGAACTATAGCATAATCAAATCGCCATACTGTAAAGAAGAGCGATCGCTGACCCGGTGATCGCTCTTCTTTCTTTATGCTTGACACCTCGGTTTTTCTGTTGTGTTACAATCCACTCATTATCCGGGGAAACACATTATGAAACTCGTCGCTCGATCTTCACTCATGATTGCCGTTTTTTTCGGCGTGGATAAAGTGTTGGGCATGGTGCGCCAGTTGCTGGTCGCCAGGCAATTTCAGCTCAGCTACGAGCTGGACGTATTCAATGCTTCCAACAACATACCTGACCTGCTCTCATCATTAATCTCGGGCGGGGCTTTGGGGATCGCTTTAATCCCTGTACTGGCGGAGTACCTGCAAAAACGGGGCCGTAAGGGCGCCTGGGCGCTGTTCTCGCAAATTATCAACTTCGCGTTCATGGTAACCGCCGGTCTGTCCTTAATCATCGTTTTTCTGGCTCCCTGGTTGATGGAGCACGTCATTGCCCCCGGTTTTCCGCCAGAACAGAAGCTGCAGGCCGTCAGGTTGATGCGTTTGGATCTGATTGCCATTCTGATCTTCTCCATCAGCGGACTGGTGATGGCAGGCCTGCAGGCAAATCAGCACTTTCTGCTGCCCGCATTGGCTCCAGCTCTGTACAATATCGGGCAAATTTTTGGAGCCGCTGTACTGGCTCCCGACCAGGGCTATCAGCTTGGCCCCATCACCCTGCCTGCTTTTGGACTGGGTATCGAGGGACTTGTTTACGGTGTCATCCTGGGGGCCCTTCTGCATCTGCTCATCCAGGTACCGGGGCTGATTAAATACGATTTCAAATGGCAGCCGTTCATTCGATTTCGAGATGCCGGTGTACAGCAAGTACTCAAGTTGTTAGGTCCGCGCGTCCTAACCATGTTTTTTATTCAGCTCTTTTTCATCGTACGGGATAACCTGGCATCCCGGCTGGGTGAGGGATCGGTCACCGCGCTCAATCTGGGTTGGTTTATCATGCAGGTGCCTGAAACCCTGCTGGGCACCGCTTTTGCCATCGCATTGCTTCCCACGATATCGGAGATGTTTGCTCGGGGTGAAATGGACAGCTTCAAGACATCCATCAACTCGGCGGTAAAGACCATGCTGGCGCTCACACTCCCGGCGGCGTTGATCCTCGCGGTGGTGATTAAGCCGCTCGTCCAGCTTGCGTTTGATTATGATGCTGCGGGAACGGATATGGTTGTACTGGCTACACGCATCTATCTGGCAGGTTTGGCAGGTCATGCGCTGCTGGAGATCGCTTCCCGGACCTTCTATGCGCAGAAGAATGCAATCATGCCTTTGATTGCGGCAGCCATCAACGCTGCCATGTACATCGTCTTCGCGGTTTTGTTAATGCAGGGGCTTGGTTTTGCTGGAATTGCCACTGCCAACAGTATTTCCTTTACATTTGAGGCGTTATTGCTTTTATACTTCCTCAATCGAAAATATCCTGGGGTTTTGAGAGTCAGAAAAACACTTCTGCGAGTAGTCTCCGGTGCAGTACTGGCTGGCGTCGTCTCGTTCCTGATCCTCAACTTGCCGTTCAATTCGGTGCTGATGGCCGTCGCCGGAGCAGCGGCCGGTCTGGTGGTTTGCGTACCGTTCATTCTCCCGGTTGTTGCTGGCGTTGGGAACGACGGAAAAACCTGCTTATGCGAATTGATCAACGAATCCATGCCGCCCAGATTTTGACTGTGATTGCACTCACCCTGCTGTTTGCTGCTTGCAGTCTTTCCGGGCCACAGGTGTTGGCCAACGAGACCTATGACCTGGGCGAATTTTCCGCTTTACAGGTTGATGGCATCGGCCAGGTGACCATCACACAGGGTGAGGCGAATTCTCTGACGCTGATCGCGGAACCATCCATTCTGGAGAAAATGACATACTCCATCACGGGAGATACCCTTTATCTGGGTTTTGCGGATGAGATCACCTTAGCTTCTCTCGATCCGCAATCCGGTATCCAGATGATCCTCACCGTCAAAGGCATTCAGTCAATCGATCATGCAGGTTCCTGTAATATTGTCGGTACGGGATTATCAGGGAAGACACTGGAGCTCACTCATGACGGCGTGGGTTCCATTTCACTGACTGATCTCACTTACGAAGCGGTTGAACTCGATCTTTCCGGGTCCGGTTCGGTAGTGATCAACGGTGCAATCGACAAACAATCCATTCTGATGAGCGGTTCAGTGCGTTATTTTGGCTCCGACACCCCTACCCGAATGATCAACGCAGAGCTGGATGGTCATACCCAGGCATCCGTTTGGGTAACAGAAATCCTCAATGTAGAAACCGGTACGGATGCCAGATTTGAATTTTTTGGTGTCCCCCCTGAGATGTATCTGGGCCGGCATCCTGAAAATGTTCAGATGGCGGGGCAAAAATAGCCCGTTATACCACCTTAATCATCCGCGATTCGCGATACCCAATCACCACCTGCCGGAAACCTGCCAGATCCTGGTCCAGAGTTTCATCGTGTGTATCCACCCGCAATTGGGCCAGTGAGCTGACTTTTCCGGGTGTACTGACGATGATAATGTTCTTTACACCGACCTTGCGAATCACCTTTGCGGTGAATTGTTTGTTGCCGCGCCCAAAAATAAACCCGTTGCCACCAATGGGTGTGACGACCACAAAGTGCTGAGGGTACTTTTCCAGCAACGCCAGAATATTGCGTTCGTTCAAATCCATTTGAATAATTTCACCGTTATACAGCGCATCCACACCCAGTAAGGTCTTCTGCAATCCCATCACATCGGTGATCGCTTTTACCGTGGTACCCGGACCGAGCAGGTAAAGCGTATCCGGAAGCATTTTTTCAACCACCCATTCAGCCGATGCCAACTGATCGTCCAGTTCAGAACCTGACGATTGTGAGGCGGATTTACTGTGCTGCAGGAAGGCACTTGCCTGGGGTGTCTTCATATATCCAAACAACTGGGATTGAAGCTGATTATTACGATAGGCAGTCTCATCGATATCCAGGATTTCCTCTGTGGTGAAGCCGCTCTCATCCAAAAAGGCATCCAGCAAGCCTGCTGCAGCTCGCGCGCTGACGGCGAAGATCCCGCTGAAAATTTTCACCCCAGCAGGAATGGCAATGACTGGGGTTTCCACGCCGACTGCGGTATAAAGATCCCGTGCGGTGCCATCACCTCCTACAAACACAATCAAATCGGCTCCCTTACTCACCATTTCACGCGAAATCTCGATCGTGTCTGCTGAGTTACTCGGCCGGCCGTTAAGGTTGCCGATAACCTGGTACGGAAGCGCCATTTCCTCCAGTAAATTGGCTCCCATGGCTCCAGGTGCTGCCAGAAATTGGATCTGATCTTTCCGGTTGATATGCTGAAGAAAATCCCTGGCCTGGTCAGGCGCAACCGGTTGTGCCCCCAATTCCAGAGCCTTCTGGTACATTTCTCCGTCGGTTCCCTTCAGACCTACCGCTCCACCCATACCAGCTACCGGGTTGATAATCATTCCAATTGTTTTCATGCCATCCCTTTCCGTCTCAGACGTAAACCTGAATTCATGCAGCCTGCAATCAAATTTTATTATAATAGGTAGATGATCGAACGCCGTTGGGCAGGCATTATTGTACTGATTCTGATTGCAATTCTGATCACGCAATGTACGGGCAACCCGCCGGGAGAATCGACGCCTGATTCATCTCCCACCCGGTTTCCATCACAGACCGCTTCTGCACGAAGCACCGAAGCCATCCGGGCTGAAAACTCATCCCCTGAAAAACTATCCTTTCAAGTCATCAACTCTTACCCTCACGATTCCGGAGCTTTCACGGAAGGCCTCGTGATCTACAACGGGGAACTATACGAAACCACTGGGTTGAATGGAAAGTCTTCCATCCGCCGGGTTGATTTGGTAACCGGGCGTGTGGAGCGCATGCGCAGATTGGGTGATGAGTATTTTGGCGAAGGACTGGCCATTTTTGACAACAAAATGGTCTGGGCCACCTGGAAAAGCAATATCG
>CAZHMZ010000154.1:0-8835 GCA_964532655.1 uncultured Anaerolineaceae bacterium | reverse complement strand
CAACCTACTGATTCGAAGGGAGAAGAACATGCGTTCTATATTGTTTTTCGGGTGATATATCGTCCTTCTGATCCTTCGGTGCAATGCAAAAATGTCTTTTGAGTCCCATGTTTTCACACAGTATTTTCCTCAATTGCACACGGTTGCACCAAAGCATTGGACAATTTAGGCAGGTTTGTTTACAAACCAATTGAGTTTATCCACAGCATTCTTTAACATTGGAAAGGCGACTCTCCTCAGTCAGTTAAATAATTTCTTGATAGAAATCATCTTGAATATGACTTGTGTTCCCTCATTAGAACCGGTCGAGCGGTTAATTCAAGATTCACAAATACTATTCTGTACAATGTGGATTAGAAAATGGTGATGCAAGAATCCACTTAGAATTAGTATTTCCCTAAATTCGAAATAAACGTAGAAGCTTTTTCTTATTTCAAATGTGACCTATCTCACGCATAAAAAAATTATGTTATACCTATTTCTGTGTAGGAGCCTTGTCAAGGTTTCTATGTACACTACATCCATGATTTTTCCATCATACTTCAATATTTCCGTGGATGAAGCCAAACCCTCGCATTGCTAAGATTAAAAAAGGAAATCCTATTGTTTCAGAGAAAAATGGAGGAATAATGAAAAAGGCAATGCTTTCTATCATGCTTGTCGTTATCATGCTGTCTTTTTGGGTAGCAGGATGTACTCCAAGCGCGAACCCCTCAACCCCTGAACAGGCTGTTTCGACCGAGGCACCTACAGAGGAACCAACTGAAATCCCGGAGGTTTCAGAGCCACCTGTTGGGGGAACACTTCATATCGGGATTGATTTTGAACCAGGAACTTATGATATTCACAAGATGTCGGGGTGGGATGATACCCAAATGGCTTTTTTCAATGGGACCCTGGTTGCGTTCAATCCTGATACCAACGAACTCTCCCCCTATCTTGCCGAAAGTTGGACGATCTCAGAAGATGGTCTGATTTATACGTTCAAATTACAAGAAGGTGTTAAGTTCCATAACGGAGATACGTTAACCGCTAAGGATTGGTGCTACACCTTCGAGCGCGCTATGGCTCCGGAAACCGCTTCGCCAGTTGCATCTACCTCCTGGGGTTTGGTGACGAATTGTACTGTCGTTGACGATTACACAATGAGTTTCACCATTTCTGAACCAAGTTACACTTTCCTAATGGGTCTGAATTATGCGACTGCAGGACCGGTCTCCAAGAGAGCAATTGAGGAACTGGGTGCTGATTACGGTCAACAGGCCGTTGGTGTGGGTCCCTATTTACTTAAAGAGTATGTATCGGGTGAGAAAATTGTTTATGAGCGAAACCCAGAATATACTTGGGGGCCTTCTTGGGTTCATAAAGGCCCAGCTTACATTCAAACAGTCGAATACCGCATTATCCCGGAATATTCCACACTGATCGCGGGTCTTGAAAGTGGTGACCTGGACATCATCCCTTCTGTCGATTATTCTGACATTTCTCGTTTCGAAGGAGATGGGCGATTTACAAAGATCGAAGGTCAGCAGCAAGGTATGAATCCGTTGGTTGTGTTTAACGTTACCAAACCTCCATTTGATGATATTCGCGTTCGAAAAGCATTCAACCTGGCTATCAACCGTGAAGATTTGGTCACAATTGTATTAAAGGGAAATGGTATGCCCCTCTATGGACCAATCACAGCGAACACATTAGGATACGATCCGATTGTGGAAAGCCTTGGTTATCATTATGATCTAGAGCAAGCTAAAGCGTTGATGCAAGAGGCTGGTTATACCTACGATTCTGGTGGCATGTTATTGACGCCTGAAGGACAACCCTTTGTATTGGATCTCATCACTTCTACTTATGGTACCTCTTCGAAAAATGCTGAGGTTCTGGTTGAGCAGTTCCGTGCGCTGGGAGTTCAAATGACGATTCAACTTCTTGATTCCAGTATCGTTTGGGACAAAGAGATGGCCGGTGACTTCCAGATTACAGCAACCTATGGTTTAGGTTGGTATGATGCCGAAATCATGCGGATGGGTATGCATTCCAGCCAGATGGGCTCACTCAATATCTTCCAGGTCCAGGACCCAGTTCTGGATGAAATCCTTGATCGGACCATCACGACCGTAGATCCCACCTTGCGTCAGGAAGCTGTCACTGAAGCACAAAAATATATCATCGAAAAGGCCTATCTTGCCCCCCTGTATTCTACGATTGGATACACAGCATTAAATAACCGTATTCAGGGCGCAAAATACTGCATCAAGACCGGTCAATTGTGGTATCAGGATGCCTACATCGCTCAATAAACGTAAACCTTTCGATTTATGAGCGTGACATCGTAAAATCAGATTTTCCGAAATAGAAAACAACCAGGTTAGGTCAACACACCTAACCTGGTTGTTTTTTTTATGAGTGGTTTCAATTAATCTGTCAATAAGTTAGTCAAAAGGAAATGAAGGATATGCGATATGGGTGTAGAACGATATGAACTTTGTCATGATGCCATTTGAAGCGACCGTAATCAATGCAAGCATGAATCACTGCGATTATCGGAGATTCTTCAGCCGCGGATCCAATGCATCACGTAATCCATCTCCCAATAGATTAATGGATACAACTGCCCAAACGATTGCAAACCCCGGGTAAACTGACATCCACCAGGCATTCCGAAGATAACTTCTGCCGGCGTTTAGCATTGCCCCCCACTCAGGCGAAGGGGGTTGTGCACCAAGACCAAGATAACTTAGACCGGATGTCATCAAAATAGCACCACCAAATCCAAGTGTGGCGTAAATAATGACGACCGGTATGATATTCGGTAATATGTGTCTGGCCATAACGCGGCCATTTTTTGCTCCGATAACTTGAGCTGCAGTGACATACTCGTTATTTCGGGCGGATAAAACCGAACCTCGAACCAACCGGCAGTAACCAGGGATTGAAGCAATAGCGATGGCAATCAAAACGGTTGATAAGCTGGGACCGATAGCCGCGACAATACTCAGTAAGAGCAGAATTGTCGGAAAAGCCAAAAGGATATCAACCAGACGCATCACCAGGATATCAAGTATTCCACCGTAGTATCCCGTCAACAGTCCCAGCAAGACTCCGCCACCCATAGAAATAACCACGACGAGTATTGCCACTAACACAGATATTTGCCCGCCATTAAGTAATCGGCTTAGAATATCACGACCAAAATCATCGGTCCCAAGCGGATGCAATTTACTGGGCGGTGATAATAACGATTTTGAATCCATTTGAGTTGAGGAAAATGGGGCAAAAAAAGGCCCAATGATTAGGACCAGGAAAAGAATGCTAAGTCCTACCACACCAATCATGGCAAAAGGATTTCGGCGCAAAGCACGCCAGGCCAGGTACCATTGACTGTTCTTCGATTTGGAAGAGGTTGGTTTTTCCAATCGTCTCATTACTTTAGAAGTAGGCGTTCTATCAACAGAATTCATAATCAAGTTGGTCACTCATAACGAATACGTGGATCTAAAAAGTTGTAGAGCACATCCACAACCAGGTTTAAAAATGCGTAAATGAATGCTGTGAAGAGAACCATGCCCTGAATTTCAGGATAATCTCTTGCGGTAATCGAGTTGATCGCAAAACGGCCTAATCCCGCACGAGCGAAAACATTTTCAATGAAAAAAGCTCCCCCAAGCATATCTGAAAACTGCAATCCCACCACAGTGACGATTGGTATCAGAGCATTGTTGAGAATATGTCTAGTGATCACTACCCTTTCATCCAGGCCCTTACCTCTTGCCGTACGGACAAAGTCCTCCTGGGCTACTTCAAGAATTGATGAACGAGTTAAGCGAGCCAAAACTGCTCCAGGTCCAAGCGCGAGGCAAAAACTGGGAAGAATGAGATCCTTAAATTCAGTACCGCCGGTTACAGAGACCCACTTTAACTGAAGCCCAAAGAATAGAATCAGAATAATTGCTAACCAATATTGCGGAATTGAAAGCGCCAAAGTCGCCAAAAACATGATCGAGCCATCAAGAATTCGATTCTTGACCATTGCGGCAACAACACCTGCAGTCATTCCACCTAAGATGGTTAAGAATAAGGCGGCGAGCGTGAGTTGTAATGTACTTGGAAAACGATCTAGAATTTCCCGTAAAACCGGATTCCCGGTCCTTATTGAAGTCCCCAGATCACCTTGGATTGCTCTCCAAACATAACGACCAAACTGAACGAGAAACGGGTCATCCAATCCTAAAACTCGATGCAATTCAGCAATTCTTTCAGGAGTTGCACGAGAACCCAACATGATTTGGGCAGGATCACCCGGAGTAACCTTACTTATCGCAAATGTTAAGAAGGTCACACCCAATAGAATTGGGATCATCAATAACATGCGCCGAAGTAAGTAAACTGTCATAAAATGGCCAGCCTATAAAAATGAGAACAGACTAAAAGCAGGATGTTCATTCCGAGATAAGTGTTTGCTTTCCGAAGAAATAAACCAAACCTCGGAGTATTTTTTTACTTTGTAAAGGAGCCAACAAGTAGAACAGATTCAGTAAACAATGAATGATCATAACTGAGTTGATCGGCAATATCATCCATGAAAATATTGAGGAATGATAAAAGGAAACTTGGATTGTAAATTCCATAGAAAGGATGATATTACTGTACCCATAAACCGGTACATTTGATTATTCAGATCCATCACTGATATCTGCCAGGCCAGTTCGCAACGCATACAGTGCAGCTTGAGTACGGTTGGCCAGATGGAGTTTATTCAAAATATTCCGGACGTGCGTATCCACGGTTTGGCAACTGATGAACAATTTATCAGCAATTTCGTGATTGCTTAATCCCTGTGCTAATAGTTTTAGAACAACCACCTCTCTTTCAGTAAGGGGATGATTAGTCGGGGGAAGTGAGGAAGAAGGATTTTTTAACTCTTTAATCACTTTGATTGCTATTCGTGGGTGCAATGTAAGCTCGCCGCGATAAACACTGTAAATCGCCTGTTCCAGTTGTTCGGGGGATGAATCCTTCAGCAAATAGCCCAGCGCGCCGGCTTTGATAGCCGGAAACACCAAATCATCTTCTGCAAAACTTGTTAAAACCAAAATTCGAGCATCTGGATTTCTTGTTTTGATTGCCTCTATCGCCTGAACGCCACTCATACCCTCCATTACCAAATCCATTAGGATAATATCAGGGCAAAGTTTTTGCTCCAGCTCAACGGCTTCATATCCATTCTTGGCTTCACCAATAAGTTCATAATCCTCATGATTGTTGATCATAAATCTCAAACCATTGCGAACTACCGCATGATCATCAACGACTAGAAGGCTAATTTTCATATCCGCTCCCATTTTCAAAAGAATTACTTTAATTCTTGAGTGGGACCTCAACTTGAACGATTGTCCCACCACCTAATTCTGATTTCACCGAAAGCGATCCTTGTAACTTCTCTGCCCGTTCTGCCATGATTTTCAGCCCAAGGCCTCCCTGCTCAGTCGAGTATTTTGGTGAAAATCCTTTCCCAGTATCACTAATTTCCATAATCAGGCTGTGATCCCGAAAGAAGATATGAATTTCGATACTTTTTGCCTCAGCATATTTTAAGGAGTTATTCAGTGCCTCAAGAGCAATCCAATAGAGCTCTTTTTCAATCTCAATTGGTAAATCAACATACTCGTCAGCGATCAAGCGTGTCTTTATCCCCGCACGTTTCTCTACTGAATCAAAACGTGCATGTAATGAACCTAGCAAACCTTCCTGTTCCAGTATAGATGGACGCAACTCGTAAATGAGAAGCCTCATTTCTTTCGAGGCTGCTTCAATGGTTTCATTAATTGTGTTAAAGTATTCCTCCACTTGAGGGCTGTTATCATTCTGAAGAACTGATCGCCAACCTCCAGAGAGTAAACGCAAACTATATAAAGATTGAATGACAGAGTCGTGCAGATCACGCGCTAAACGTTCGCGCTCTTCAAGTACCGCCAATTTCCTGGAGTTGTTGTATAAACGAGCGTTTTCAATTGCCACAGCAATTTGACTGGCAAGTGTTTCAAAAACGATGATTTCATCCTGGGAAAATGCATTGGGGCGTCCACCTTGAACATCCAATGTGCCAATGATTTGGGTCCCCATATGTAAAGGAAGGATTAACAAACATTGGGTATCCGAGGAAACATCCCCGTTTTGTAAATCAGGAACGTGGCCGACATCTTCAATATATATATGATTATTCGCGCGAATGGCTTGTGCGTTAAGGTTTTCTCCCTCAAGGGATAACATCCTTGAGGTAAAT
Source organism: uncultured Anaerolineaceae bacterium (assembly GCA_964532655.1). Classification (GTDB taxonomy): domain Bacteria; phylum Chloroflexota; class Anaerolineae; order Anaerolineales; family Anaerolineaceae; genus JAJFTV01. The sequence continues at coordinate 2,552 of CAZHMZ010000154.1, read as the reverse complement.
GAACGATTATCGTTTGGTGCAACAAGGTTCAAGCATCCTGTACTTGAATCGATTAAGAAAATGCTGACATGTGTAGCGTGAGAGATTTTTAGGATTTGTTCAACGATTCTGGGAAGCAGATTTTCAATATCAAGAATTGAATTAATCTCACTGCTGATTTGGGATATTGTTTCCAACTGACTGGCCCGATGTCGGAGGCTGAGTGTACGCTCCTCCACCCTGTCCTCAAGGGAATTTATCAGCTCCCTGAGTCGAGAAGTCATTATGTTAAAAACATTCGCAAGAGAACCAATTTCATCATTTCCTTCTACGATGGCTTCCTGGTTCAGATCTCCAGACGCGATAAGGGAAGCAGTTTTCGTTAATTTTTCGAGTGGCCGAGAAATACTTTGAGTGATACTCACCGAGGCTATACCTGCGATAAGTATCATGATTATCGTAATGATCAGATTTGCTTTTAGATTTGACGCGATCAATCCTAATGCCTCTGACATATCTTGTTCGACAAAAAAGGCGGCATTCAGTTCGGGCAACCATTGATAAACACCAAACACCCGTTTTCCTCGATAATCCCGGTAAATCCCAGAGCCGTCCTCATGGGTGGTCAAAATTTCATCGATAGCTTTAGAGTGATACGCCTGAGAGACCGAAGGCAAATTTAGCCCGCTGACTATTTTGCCAGTTTGATCTATCAAATAAGCTTTACCCGTAAATCCCAATCCACTGTTCTCATTTAAACTTTCATTGATGATTTCGGGATGAGCGCAAGCGACCAAAATTCCCAGAAGATTTCCTTGTGTATCTTTAATCGGAAGGGTTGAGATTATATTTCCTGCTTCGGTGAGGTTGTTATTTCGGGCAAATTGATTGTACGGTTCGTTTAGCCCAAAGTGAAAGAAATCTTCTGTTGTGAAGTTCATCCCTTGAAGTTCAGGATTTGTAGATAGCAAAGCGATTCCATCAAGACTCACTAAGGTGAGTGAAGATAAAAATTTTGAATTATCAACGAATAATTGAAAGCGATAACGAGAGGCATTAATGTAGTATGGGTAAGAAGAAATGCTATTACCAAGCTTTAGTACCACTGTTGCCCGATCGAGGGCATATTTTTCACTAAGAGCAAATCCCGTTTCGTTTTGTAAAGAATTTATCCAGGTATCAATTTTTAGTAACTTTAATTCCTTGGCAGAGTCAAGCTGATTGAATGTGTTTTTTTGCCCTGAAATGATGCCAAAGGTAAGGGTCATCGTACTGACGAGAAAAGCGGTTAATAATGCGATAAACAAATAGCTATAAAGTAATCTGCCTCGAATAGATGTTGTAAAAATCAAACGGATTTTTTTCATAGAGTTCAACGAGATTGCGTCATAACAAACTATCTTTGAGTTTTCTGGCCGGATATTCTGCGTCAGATTTCAATTTGTGTTTGCAGGGAAAAAATCTATTGACTCACTTTAACACAACTACTGTGTAATGCGTATTCTGAAAGATTTTGGGGATCAATCAAACGATGATGAGCTAAGAATACCACAAAAATCATTACGGCTTTCACATTTCCAATTGGGCGAAGTGGATATGTGAAGTAAATCTTTACTGAGCATATAAATGACAATGACCTTAACTGCTGTCAAATTGCTGTCAAAAACCGAGGCTAACTAGCAAAATATCGCGATTGACCCCCATATATAGGTAATGGCGGCCTTGCGACCGCCATATATGGCGCACCCGGAGAGGGTCGAACTCTCAACCTACTGATTCGAAGTCAGGTACTCTGTCCATTGAGCTACGGGTGCGTTCGTCCATATTATACCTCATTAATACTGCCTCTTTTTCCGTTGACATTTAATGCAATCATGCTATAACTTATTTATCATGATTTCAATTCATCATTTCATGTCAGTATCCCACCAACATGCTGTCATCCATTGACGACGATCCTCTACCTTCCAACGCGGTGATGGCTTACGCGACCATTCGCACCAGCAGCAGAACCCACTTGCCGCACTGCTCCGTATTTTATCCACACCATACAGCAAATTCCATCCCTGTCCACACCGGCAGGGTATTTCTTTCTCATCCGCCTATACGCTGATACAACAAGCTCGCTTTCAGGAGGGATTTATGAAAAAAAGGAACTGGTTACTGATCGCTATCTCCGTCGCATTGACCCTGGCATTTGCATTATCCAGCTGCCAGCCGGTTGCTGAAACCACTGCCCCTGAACAGGCCCCCGTCGCAACTGAAGCACCGGTCGAGACCCAGCCACAGACTGGCAGCGGTGAACCCGTCACCATCAATGTGGGCACCGACTATATCTGGGACTCGGCCAATCCGGCCATCGGATGGTACAACTACTCTTTGCGCAACCTCACCTTTGATACCCTGGTGGAATGGGGAACGCTGGACGAATTTATCCCGGGTCTGGCAGAATCCTGGTCGGTATCGGATGACGGCCTGGTGTGGACCTACAAAATTCGCGAGGGTCTCACCTTCCACGACGGCACCCCCTGCACCGCGGAAGAAATCGCCTGGAGCATCAACTGGGTGATCGA
>CAZHMZ010000153.1:1309-8857 GCA_964532655.1 uncultured Anaerolineaceae bacterium | reverse complement strand
CCTTCTCAATGCCATTGAGACGCGCTCCCAACTGCGCTATGGGCCCATTCAATTGTAAAACCCTGTCAAAGTCCTGCGTCGATCAGGTCCGGCTTACCAGTGGACCTGGAGGGATTCGAACCCTCGACCTCATCAGTGCGATTGATGCGCGCTCCCAACTGCGCTACAGGCCCTTTTGGAGGGTGAGCAAGATTGTACCGCATGCAAGTGCGTCTGTCAAGAAAATGATACGGAAACTTCTGCAATCCCACTGATCGTAAGCGGAAGCAGCAAATAATATACATTTAAACTGGTGCGAGTTGGGATGAATCTCAGGCAGACCCGGGTTGTGGTTTTGTGTGAAATCACTACAATAATCCTGTCGGCTTCGATTCTTCATCCATAAGGGGAATAATGATCAAAAAACGATTCAATCTGATAACCGGTTCTCTGGTGATTCTGATCAGTGCTCTGATATCGGGGTGCAGTTTCACAAACATCCTGAATGATCCAACACCCACACCCACCCGCACCATTACCGTAACTCCAACCACCACTTTTACGCCCCCGCCCAGCTCTACTCCCTCGCCACAGCCTACTGATACCCTGCAGCCTTCCTTAACACCCACCGTCGATATGCCGATCATTGAAAAAGAAGAACAGGTTTTTCATGGAGGGGAGTTTGCATTTAACCCTATATGGGGTTATTACATGGATTATGACGATTACAATTTTGTGATCACAGATGAAGAACAAAACTTCACGATAATGTTTTCCGATTTATTTCTCGGTGATGAGGAAATCAATCAGGAGAATCTGAATGAGTACATGCTCGCGACAGTAATGGAACGTATGAACGTCGATTTTGAGATCATCTCCGACCAGCCAATTCAAATCGATGGGATGGATGGCACCCTGATCGAGTATACCGGTGATATCACCGGTAAGGAAATTTCAGGTAAAACGATCTTGATCAATCGCGGCGGTGGACGGATCCTGTACGGGATAGGATTGGGTTTCACTTTTTCAGGGATTGATCAATGGGCAGCAGATGGACAACAGGTATTTAATTCGGTTCTTTCTACACTCCATTTCATTACTGCTGAACCAGGAACGTGTCAGATTTCAACCGATCCAGACTATGGTTATACACAGGCAAAGGCGATCCGGGTGGGTGGCGGCGCATTCGATGGTCCCCCACGCGAGCGGTATTACCTGGATAATTTGTTGGGGCCAAATGGAGAAGAAGTGACCTATCAAAGACTTGGTTCTTTAAACTTTGAAGATACCATACTGGACGAATATGAGATCGTATACGGAAATACCACGGTCATCCTTTACATCGATGAATACGCTTTTGAACGACCCTTGGCGCCTGTGGGATTCACCTGTTGGGATGAGTTTCCCCTCAGCCAACCATAAGTGATCTACTGGAGCCTTTTTCAGATAATTGCTTGACAAATCTTACGAGCTGCAATAGACTTTCTCTATCAAGTCGATTGAAATAATAGAGATAATATATGCAATTATCCAAACGCGGCGAATACGGTCTCAGAGCAATGATCCTGTTGGCGCACCCTGCCCCGGATGGATCTTTACGCGTCATGCAGATCAACGAGATCGCCGCTCTGGAACAGATGCCGGTAAAATTCCTGGAGCAAATCCTGCTCACCCTCAAGAATTCAGGTTATTTACAGAGCAAACGCGGCTCTGCCGGTGGGTATTATCTCGCCAAACCGGCTGCGGAGATCATGCTGGGGCAAATCGTTCGTCTGCTGGATGGACCGCTTGCCCCTATCCGCTGCGTCAGCCAACTGGCCTATGAGCCATGCGGCTGCCCCGACGAAAAGAGCTGTGGTCTGCGAATGGTGATGGGAGATGTTCGCAACGCCATCGCAAATATCCTGGATCACACATCCCTGGCAGATGTATCGAAACGTGTTTTGTCGACCAGAGAAGTTGTCTGATATTTTTTTCGATCGAATCTATACTAAATCAATAGACATAATTACTTTACTGCTACAGGAGTTGCCATGAAGAAAACTTTATCGAAGATTATCGCCGTTTTTTGCATCATCGCAGTTTTACTGACTGCCTGCGGAACCGGCGCGCCGGAAAGCGACCAAACCACCGGAGACACCTCCAATGCCGCGAACACCGTCACCCCAAAAGGGACCATTGCCATCTCTGGCGCGTTTGCTTTATACCCCATGATGACCCGCTGGGCTGAAGAGTATCAAAAAGTTTACCCGGATGTGCAGTTTGATGTTTCAGCCGGCGGCGCCGGAAAAGGTATGACCGACGCACTGTCCAATGCGGTAGAGATCGGCATGGTCTCGCGCGATATCACCCCTGAAGAAGAAACGCAGGGTGCCTATTGGGTGCCGGTGGTGATCGATGCCGTATTTCCAACCATCAATGCCGCCAATCCCGTGCTGGGTACATTGCTCGAAAAGCCCATGACCCAGGAAGTATTCACCAAAATCTTTATCACCGGTGAGTACACCACCTGGGGTGATGTGGTAGGCGATCCCTCCATCACCGATGAAATTCACGTTTATACCCGCTCCGATTCCTGCGGAGCCGCGGAGACCTGGGCCAAATACCTGGGCGGCAAACAGGAAGATCTGCTCGGGATCGGGATCAACTCCGACCCGGCCCTGCTGGATGCTGTGATCAAAGACCCGCTTGGTATTGGGTACAACAACCTCAATTACGCCTTTGATATCACCACCGGCCAGACGGTAACCGGTTCGTTGGTTGCTCCGATTGATGTGAATGAAAACGGTCTGGCCGACGATGGTGAATTACTCTCCTCCACCACCGAAGCTGTCGCGGCTGTGGCAGAAGGCCGGTATCCTGCCCCGCCTGCCCGCAAACTCAATCTGGTCACCAAAGGAAAGCCGGAGGGGATTGTGCAATCCTTCATCGCCTGGATTCTGACAGACGGGCAGCAATTTGTGGGCGAGAGCGGCTACATCACCCTGACCGGTGATGATATTCAGGCTGCGTTGTCAAAGATTCAGTAATCACACCGAAAATGAGCCACTTGTTGAAAAGGATTATTCCTCGTCGATTTCACGACCGGTATGGTTCCCGAGCTCTGTTTGTTCTGACGCTCATCCCAATCGCGCTGGCGGTTGGAATCAGCGCGGTATTAATCATCCGGTTCCTGCCCATCCTGCGGGAACACTCGCTCATCGATTTGTTAACCGGCACGGTGTGGAAGCCGTCGAAAGGTTTGTTTGGTTACCTGCCGTTTATCGCCGCCACACTGTGGGTGACGCTTCTGGCCCTGCTGATTGCTCTGCCACCCTGCCTGCTGACTGCCATCTACCTGTCCGAGTATGCCAGTCCGGCGCTGCGTTCGATCATGCGACCCATCCTTGATCTGCTAGCCGCCATCCCTTCCGTCATCTACGGTGTGTGGGGCATGCTCATCGTCGTGCCGTGGGTGCAGAACAGCGTGCTGCCCTTCACCAAAGCGCATCCCAATCTGCCGCTGCTGCAGACATTGAACCCCACAGGCTTCAGTCTGCTGGCCGGGTCGATTGTGCTGGCTTTGATGATCGTGCCGTTCATTATTGCCGTCACCTATGAGGTGATGAGTTCTGTTCCTGCCGGTATTCGCCAGGCCTCGCTGGCGGTGGGAGCCACGCGTCTACAAACCACGCTGCGCGTCATCATCCCCGCCACCCTGCCAGGCATTCTGGCCAGTGTGGTGCTGGGTCTTTCACGCGCACTGGGTGAAACCATGGCGGTGCTGATGGTGGTGGGCAATGTGGTGCAGATGCCGCAATCCATCCTGGATGCCGGATACCCCCTGCCGGCGCTCATCGCCAACAATTACGGTGAGATTATGTCGATCCCCATGTATGAATCTGCCCTGATGGGCGCGGCCCTGATCCTGCTGGCGATGATCCTGGTATTGAACGTCACCTCCACGCTGGTTTTGCGCAAGCTGATGGGGCGGGTCAGGAGGTCATGGTGAGAAACTGGCACTTCAAAAAACGTCACGTGGCAGAAACCTTAGCAAAGGGATTGATGCTGCTTTCCTTCCTGCTGGTGGCTGGCAGCCTGGTATCCATTTTATGGACCATTCTCTCCAAAGGTCTGCCTGCTCTCACATGGGATATGATCACCCAGACACCCAAAGGCGGGTACTACCTGGGCAAAGAAGGCGGCATCCTCAACGCCATTGTCGGTTCACTGCTGCTGGCGCTGGGGGGTACGGTGATCGCCCTGTTGATCAGTCTGCCCATCTCCCTGTACCTCGAAACTTACATCCCCAAATCACGCTGGGCGCGCTTTGTGCGTCTGGTGATGGATGTTCTGTGGGGCATTCCATCCATCGTGTATGGGGCTATCGGTTTCACGCTCATGCTGCAAATCGGCATGCGGGCCTCGCTGCTGGGAGGCATCATCACCCTGGCGCTGCTGGAAATCCCCATCATGACGCGCGCCATCGATGAGGTGATCCGCCTGATGCCGGCTGATCTGACGCAGGCCTCGCTGGCAGTGGGAGCATCCCGCCTGGAGACTGCATTGCGGGTGGTCACCCGTCAGATGCTGCCTGGTATCGTCACCGCTGTGCTGCTGGCTCTGGGGCGGGGGATTGGCGACGCGGCCTCCGTACTGTTCACCGCCGGTTACACCGACCGCATCCCCACCTCGCTTAACAGCCCGGTAGCTTCTCTGCCTCTGGCCATTTTCTTCCAGCTCGGTACACCCTACCCCGAGGTTCAACAGCGCGCCTATGCCTCGGCGCTGATCCTGACCCTCATCGTTTTAGCCATCAGCCTGGGTTCACGCGTTCTGTCTGCCCGGCTTGGAAAATTCATCAACAAGTAAGCGCAGGCAAACATGACCGACTATACGCATATCGAAACCCGTAACCTCAACGCCTTTTATGATCACAATCATCAGGCTTTGATGGACGTCAACTTGAAAATCCCCCGCCAGCAGATCACCGTCATCATGGGACCGTCCGGCTGCGGAAAAACCACGCTTCTGAAAACGTTCAACCGTTTCCTCGAATTAACCGATGGTACGCGCATCAACGGTGAAGTGCTGATCGACGACCTGAATATCTACGATCCCAACATGGACGTGACCGAGATCCGCAAAAAAACCGGTCTGCTGGCGCAGCGGCCTTATATGCTGCCCATGTCGATCTATGAAAATGTGGCTTACGGCATGCGCATCCACGGCATGAACCATCGAAAAGAGCTGGATCAGGCAGTGCAGCATAACCTGGAAACCGCCGGCGTGTGGAATGAGGTCAAAGATCGGCTGCATGCCCCTGCCACCGGCCTGTCCATCGGGCAGCAACAGCGGGTCTGTCTGGCGCGCGGCCTGGCAGTGGAACCGGAGATTTTGCTGGGGGATGAGCCCACCTCCGCGCTCGATCCCATTTCGGCGGCGCACATCGAGCAGCGCCTGCTGGATTTGAAGAAAATGTACACCACCATCGTGGTCACCCACACCCTCCGGCAGGCCAAACGGTTGGCGGATTACGTGATCTTCATGTACCTGGGTGAGGTGGTGGAAGCCGGCCCGGCTAAAGCGGTGTTTGAAAACCCGCAGCAGGAACGCACAAAAGGTTATCTTTCAGGGCAATTCTGACGCAGAATATTGCCACACCCCGGGATTCGTTGCGTTGATTTCAACACAGGTTGTGTCGACTTAACAGGATCCGGTCATGCAGAATTTGCTCTGAAAGCCCATCAGCCGCGATCCTGCCGCTATCCATGATTATTGTGCGTGTGCTGATTGTTTCTGCCATTTCAAGATCGTGAGTTGCAATCACCATGGTCTGGTTTATTTGCCCCAGAAGTGACGTTAACTCGCGCCGCGCACGCGGATCAAGCCCGGCGGTGGGTTCATCAAAAACCATAATTTTTGGTTCCATCGATAACACCGTCGCGATCGCGATTCTTTTTTTCTCACCTCCACTCAAATGGTACGGGGTGCGATCTTTGAATTCCAGCATACCAACCCTGGATAAAGCTTCATCAACCTTTTCACGAATAACTGAATTTTCCTGACCCTGATAAACCAATCCAAATGCCACATCTTCAAATACAGTGGGTGAAAAGAGTTGATCATCCGGATTTTGAAATACCAGCCCAACCATTGCGCGAACACGGCCAAGGCTCTCCTGGTTCACCGATAACCCATCAATGGCAACATTGCCTTCCCCGGATAGAATCCCATTCAAGTGCAACAAAAACGTCGATTTTCCGGCCCCATTCGCACCGATTAATGCGACTTTCTCGCCCGGGGCAATCTCAAGAGAAATATCCTGTAATACCTGGCGCCCGTCCGGATATGTAAATGATAAATGATTGACAGTGATAATCGAGTTCATGATTCAACTTCCAAAGAAAATACCAGTGAGAAAAACCAAGCCCAACAGCATGAGCCCTGTGATGGTCATCCACCTTTCGTTTTGATAAAGGGGCCGATTCTCCATCACCATTGGTTGACCGTTGTACCCGCGCGCATACATGGCCGCGTATACTCTGTCGCTGCGTTCCAGTGAGCGTAAAAACAAATTGCCTGCCATACCCCCTGCCGTCTTCGCACGCCAGGCCAGTGACCCACCCTGTCTACTGCCTGTCATCGATGAAACACTTCGGCTTGCGCGCGCGCGGAGAAGTCTTTTGGCCTCATCGATAATCACAAAAAGATACCGCCACATCAAACCCATGATCGTCAACAACAATACGGGGATTCTGATAGCTCGCATGGCACGCAAAATATCCGGAAAACGGGTGCTGGAGATCAGCAAAAATGCTATCTGAACTGAAATCCATGATTTGATCAGAATACTGAGAAACTGAAACAGACCCTTTTGACTGATATTCAGCGTAATCCCCATCAACAACGGAATTTGCATGTGGGGTTCTGGTCCCCAGAATACCAGCGGAATCGCGCTGACAATTAAGGGCAAAGCCAGCAAACCGCGTTTACTCAACACGCTGAGTTTGATTCTTGTCAAAAGAGCAATAGAAATCAATCCACTGTAAAAAAGAATATATGCCGGCCAGGCTTTTGGGGGTGATAAATTGATCAATACGATACCCGCCAGGGTCAGAATCACCTTGACTCGTGCATCCACATGGTGGACCGGGCTATGTTTATCGACGTAGAAATCTAGCACAGGTTGCTCTCAGCGATAAGGATTATTGTTCTTCCCTGCCCCTATTGGCTTTTGAAAGGAAAAATACAACTGAAAAAACGATGATGACGCCAATGATGCCCGCCAGAATGGTTGCCAGGGCAGGATTGGATATACCGGGTAGTGTGTAGTCAGGGATGACGAGATAAACGGCCTCGCGGGCAGATTGGAGAAACCCCTGCTGCTCCGCAACCCATTCCAGGCCATCAGGATGACTTGACGCCAGAGGCGAAATGGCCGCCAGCAAAAACGAAATCGCCAATCCGCCAATGACCAGGCCTTTCGACCCCTCTTTCATTTGTGTATTCGGAGCCAGCAAATCTTTACGTACCGCGGAGAGGAAAGCCATCGCCCCAACTGTAATGAGCCCTTCTCCTATCCCGATG
>CAZHMZ010000153.1:0-1299 GCA_964532655.1 uncultured Anaerolineaceae bacterium | reverse complement strand
ATGAGGGCATGAATCCCCGCCATGGCCGGGATGGCTAAATTCGCGGGCGAGGTTCCTGAAAGTGCCAGTTGTAGTGCAGCCGCCAGGGAGGCAACAAAAATGGATGACCAGGCCGCCAAAAAACCGGAGATGAATTTTGCCTGAGGTAGTTTACTCAACACGCGATTGACTGCGGTGTAAATGGCATGAGATACCAACACACCGACGATCGCCATATTAAACAGGTTTGCTCCCATCACCAAAATGCCGCCATCCTGAAAGATGAGCGCCTGTACTGCCACAACTGAAGTCATCACCAGCATTGCCGGCCACGGACCAAGCAGAATAGTGGATATGGCTGCCCCTAACAAGTGACCGGATGTCCCGCCGGCTACCGTAAAATTGAGCATCTGGCCGGCAAAAATCGCCGCCGCCAACACCCCCATAAGTGGTACCATCCGGCTGCCCATGATCTGGTTGGATTTTCGCAGGGAAATGCCCAAAACGAGAATCGAGATTACCCAAGACATGATCGAGACCAAAACTGACAGGAAACCATCCGGGATGTGCATGAGAACAGGTGATTGTGACGGTGAAAAAAGCATGCCATTCTCCTTCAAAAGGTTAGTGATAGAATTAACTCATCGATGTATTATAGCGCCATAATTTGCTAATGCAAAGATTTGCGTTATAAATAGATAGAGCATAAGTCATTTCAAATGCGAACATCTTCTGTTGAACAACTTATCCTGGAAACCCTGTCCAGAAAAGGCACTCACCTTACATCTCTTCAGGTTTATGAAGATATCCACGGGCAATTACCCGCATTAAATCCATCAACCGTGTATCGTGCGCTGGAGCGTCTGGTCCACCGCGAATTGGTGTCCGTGTCGGATATCGGCAACGGATCAGCGGTATATGAATTGGTCGGTAATGGAATACACCATCATATGGTTTGCGAGAAATGCGGAAAGATTATTACGTTACGGGATGAGGATGTTCAACCTTTCTTTTCACACATCTCCCAGGAAACCGGATATCGCATCGTCACCAATCACCTGATTCTGTTTGGCATTTGTGAGCAATGCTCACATCCGAACTCCGATACATGATGCGTCTGGATCTGTCAAATTCGTGACCAACATATCCAGACAACTTGTCTTTCAGGTCATTTTTTGGTTATAATGTGCCTTCTGGATAAGACTGAACGATAAATCATAATCATGGAGATGGAATGCGTTTTTCTGCCCGCCTGAAACTTGCCCTTACAATCCTGCTGCATGGTGAACCCGCAAAAGCGGCCAGAGAGATCTCCCCTAT
>CAZHMZ010000152.1:0-9176 GCA_964532655.1 uncultured Anaerolineaceae bacterium | reverse complement strand
GTCAGGCTGACAGCCCATACCAGTGATACATGCCCTGCGGTGTAGTGACCCAGCAGTTTTGGCAACCATTCAAAGCTGATTGCGCCCAAAATGGCAGCCGGGAAACCTACTCCATATTTTCGCAGTACCAGTAAAATACCGATCGCGCCAATCAACAGGTGCAGGCTCGTGACCAGGTTGTACCCAAACGGCTGGGGGAATACCAGCAGGATCCAGGTGAACGGATACCCTATCCCTGAAAGTGGGTCGGCTGCAAAAGGATAACCGCTGAAAATGGTGTCGGCCCATAATGGAACGTTCCCCGTTTCCTGTAGTGATTGTTTCAAAAACACCAGATTCGGGTAATGCGAGAGGGTCAGATCGGAGTATTCAGACCCCGCGTGATAAATAAAGTGAGTGTATCCGGGCACCAACAGCAGTAAAGGAAGGATAAGGCATAAAACCATCAAAATCGTTGCACCAGACAGGCGTTTCATGGAGCAACCTTGTATACAGTCACTGTTTCATTTTGAAAAGCCGGCAATAATTCTTCCAGAATTGCGGGTTCGCCGATAGTTCTTTCACGTGGTCCCTGTATGACCCAATCGATGCTTTGATCAATTAGGTACTTACGCTGCTCCTCGATAGAAAGCGAATTCGCATAAAAACTGTTTACTTCATCCTCGCGCATCCGAGCATTGACAGTTTCGAACGGGTGCCCGTACACCACTTTTCGTCCTGTTCGGCCGGGAATGAAGTTACCGAGTGCAGGAGATCCTAAAACGATATCGCCTGCCACGGAATTCTGCCCTACCCACACAAAAGCGGCCTTTTCACCCTGCTTGATGACCATCAATTCATTGCCGTTTTTCACAAGGGAAAGGCCGGAAAATATGATCACTACGTTGGTAAGGCAGGATAAAACGAAAATCGATAAAAACCAGGATGTGCCCGATCTTTGAAGCCTACTGGCAAGTTTGTTAATTCCCGCTACTGCTAGTATTGCCAGTGGAATATAAATCGCAAAAATAAAACGCCGTTGAAGTGAGAATGGAAATACAACCAACGCCAGAGATGTGATCACCCATGTAATCAACAGTTTGTTTGCCTGGCTATATTCGCGATTCTTCACCACCAAAAATAATCCAACCGCCGCGAAGAGGATGACCGGCGATAAAGAGACCAATAAGTCCCAGATTGGGATACCAGGGGTTACATTTTGTGTATTCCATTGAGACAGAAATGGGTCTCGAAGGATTTGCCAGTATTGCACCGACACAACCAACCCCGCGCCCAACAAAATGGACAGCGCAGGGAATAAATTGATCTTCCGCTCTTCAAACCATCGCCACCCTTCACGTGCCGCCGTGACAACACCGGCAATAACCGCTGCAAACGGCATGATGATCCCCAGCAGAATCCCCAGAATCCACAGCACCGCCAGGTTTTTTCTCCCCTTGATTTCAGTTCGCGTCAGAATGGCCAGCAGAAGCGCCATACCCAGAATAAAATGCGGATTTGAAAATGAAGACAGAAATGGATATGCTTCTGCCACCCATAAATCACTCGTGGCCTGCCCAAAAAAGATAAAAATCCAGCCCAAACCGGATCCAAAACAAATCAAGGCGGTACAAAGGGTGAATTGTTTTCCCTTGAGATCAATCACCTTTTCCAGAAATTCTGTCAATGCGATCAGAAACAATATCGTGGATAGAATTCGCGCCAGATGAAAAACCGTCAAAAGGGGTAAATGAAGCCATCGGGCGACATGCCCCAGAAAAATATAAAACTCGAATAAAAAGGCACCCTGTGTATGATTGGCGGTAAATGGGAGAGTAAACAGCCATTCTCCTTGATAACCCTCATACATTTTTGCCAAATAGGTGTTTCCATCCAGCGGGTTGATCAGAAATCCGCCAAATTCATTCCCGATCCCTGCCAACTTTGGGGCAACAAGATACGGCAAAGAAATTATAATTAGCAGAATACTGCCAATCAGAACCACTGCTTGTCGATTATTCATAGGAATGCTTCTGACAGTATACATAGATTTTCATAAATCAGCAATTTTTTCAAGCAATCTTTTCACTCTCCTTCATCAATCAGTTTCAGGAAAGGATTCTCTATGAACCAGGCCTTTCATCTCTACCAGCTTCAAAAAGTAGATACTCAAATCGGGCGTATTCAGGCTCGTATAGACGAAATTGACGCGATCATCGCCCGGGATGAACGGATTGTCAGTGCAGAGAATGGGATCCATAAGGCGCGCCTTGAACTCGAAAAACTGCGCAAAACCTTGCGTGAATATGAAGAAACCGGCCGGTCAATCCGCCTTGAAATTGAGACCAATGAAGCCTCCATGTACTCTGGAAAGATCAGAAACCCGAAAGAGCTGTCGGATCTTCAAAGCAAAGTCAATTTGGATAAGAAAAAACGGGATCAAAATGAGGACGCTCAGATCGAAGGGATGCTGAAGATCGAAACCCAGGAAGCGTTGATTAACTCATTGACAGAACATCTGCACCAAGTCCAATCCGAGGTAGCCACCTCGCAATCCTTGTTACTGGGTGAAAAATCGCAACTGCAGAAACAGAAGGAAACTTTGGAGGTGGAGCGTTCTGCCAAACTCACATCCATCCCCAAAGACCAGGTTGAAACCTATCTTCGCTTGATGAAACAAAAACGTGGAACAGCGGTAGCAAAAGTCGATGACCGCACCTGTGAAGCCTGTGGCGCACCGCTGACTGCCGGTGAATGGCAAACCGTCCGGTCATCAGCCGGATTATCGTTTTGTTCTACCTGCGGACGGATTTTATACGCAAACTGATCGGGCTAGAATATCGCCCGTAAAATGTTGATCAGGATGATCTCAATCAACTGAACAGCCAGAATCAACACAAAAGGACTGAAATCAATCCCCTGCATGGAGGGCAAAATGCGGCGAATGGGGTTGAGCATGGGCTCGATGATTCGATTGACGGTTTGACGTACCGGGTGAAACGGGGACATAAAGTACGAAAGTACCACATAGACGATCACCAGTAAAGAGATGATTTTTACTGCGATATCGATAATATTAATCAGTACAGTGATCATCATAAGTTCCTCTCTTGATTTCCCATTACAGACGCGGGCCTAAAATCGCCTGTCCGATACGGATCATGGTGGCGCCTTCCAGGATGGCAGCCTCAAAATCACCGCTGGTTCCCATTGAAAGTTCTGCCCAGGTTCTTTCAGGGAAATTTTTCTTAAGAAATTCGCGTAATCTGAACAATTTTGAGAAAAACTGGCGGGATTCTGCAGGATCGGCTTCCAGGGGCGGCATGGTCATGAGGCCACGCACATCCAGATGAGAATACTGCAGGATTATTTCTACATCACCCAGCAAACTGCCCCAGCGACCTTCATCAGACGCATCCCAACCGTGTTTGCTCTCTTCACCGCCCACGTTGAACTGCAGCAATACCGGAAGCTTTTTGCCTGCCAACCCTAATGCCCTGTCCAATTTAACCGCAAGCTCCTGGCTGTCGAGTGAATGGAGGTAATGAAACCGATCCACAACCAGCTTGATTTTTCTGCTTTGTAGATGGCCAATCATATGCCAGCGAATTTGCTGATCGGCTGTAAAGGCATCCAATTTTTCGACGGCCTGTTCTGGATAATTTTCGCCGAAATGACAAATCCCTACCGCTCTGGCTGCCTGGACCAGACTGACAGGTTGCTTTTTGCTGACGACCACCAGTAAAATATCTTCAAACCGGCGTCCGGATTCTTCAGCGGAACGACGGATCTTTTCAGAAATCCGGTCAAGATTATGGGCAATTTGTATCTCGAGATCGCGTTGTTCAGTCATATCGCCTAATTATAATGCCAGTAACGCTCCATACCGCCCTGTTACGCCGTGATCGCCGCGGTGTGAAAACCAGTCAGTGGTATTGCAGGCGGTGCAGACACCTGACATTTCAACCTGTCTGACACCCGCCTCCAGAAGTTGATGCCGGTTGGCTTCCTGCAAATTCAGAAAGGTTTTGCCATCCATCCGTTTCAAAAAGGCTTCTCCGTTTGGCGATAAACCGCTCAGTACCTGCTCGATAACGTCTTCGCGTATCTCATAGTGATACACACAAATCGACGGTCCGATACCTGCCAGAATATGCTCGGGTTTACTTCCGTAGACCTCGCCCATTTTCACAATCGTTTTGAAAACGATTTTCTTTACCGTACCCGGCCAACCGGCGTGGATCAACCCCGCCACACGCTCCACAGGATCATACACATAGATTGGAACGCAATCTGCAAACCGCATAAACAGCGTGATGTCCGGATTATTCGTCAGAATGGCATCAGCAGGCAGGTGTCCAACATCCAATGGACGTGGATGATCCGTGCAGACGATCGTGTCGCTGTGCACCTGCCAGACGTCATATAGCGAGTCAACTTTCCGTCCAATCGCGTCAAAAATCCGATTACGATTTTCTACCACGTTTGGTCTGGCGTCGCCGTTGTTGCCTCCCAAATTCAGTGATTGAAATGGCGCTGGGCTCACCCCTCCATGCCGGAGGAACATGCCGTGCGGTAAATGATGTTTAGCAAATGTTTCAAATTGTAAATATTGAATGCCGTTGACAGTTTGATGCAGCATTTTACTTTGTGGTTTCACTTTCGTTGAGTTGTTGTACGACCATCGCCTTCCGTTTCATGATCTCGTACATATCTGACATAGTTTCTTCCAGCATCGGGAACAGATACCACGCGGTCGTGAAACCAAACAGAAAACCGGTCACAAACCGCATCACCGGTGTCGATTCTCGTACCGGTAGCCAGGCAGGCAGAATGGAACTGGCAATGCCGGGTAGTTGTGAAAATCCATCGATCGCAATCGGGACCATCCCAAAAATGATCCAAATGTACCAAGGGATTCCTTTAATCTTTCTGCCGCTGATAAGAAATATCAACGCAAATAGAAACAGCGACGCATACATGGCGATATCCCGTTGGCATAACGCCACTTTGTATCCAACCTGTTCGTTCCCAAGAAATTTTCGGGCTTCCAGAACATCCGCATCATCTTGGTGTGTGATTTCCTCATAGGTTTTTAAACCCTCAACATGCGCCAGGTCACGCGGATAAAACCACTGTTCTCCATAAAGAAAAATCGATCGGAACGCCAGTTGATGACACAGAGGTTTGTATATGGTGTAAATCAGCTTTGCCGGCCCGGGCATATTTTGCATCATGAAAATGGGCGCCAGAAACGGCAGACCGGTATAAATGAGTAGCAGCACCGAAATCACTGCCATATAATATTTCGAGAACCACAGCGAAAAACGGTCAGCCCCTGATAGAGTACGCCCGCGGTTCAGGCGAGCCTGATATTTCTTATCTTCCACATCGGTGTAGTGCTGCTGCCGATCTTTGGCTGCATTCAGCGACACTTTCAGTTCGGGTTCGGTAAAGGGCCAGTGCAGAATATACGGACCGACCTGAACCACCGGAATTTTTTCGCCGAATCGCTCAGATAATTTTGGGTCATAGGCGATGTTAATCTCTACCGCCTTGTGGGGAACGTCTGTCTGCATGGCATCCAGCCACGCGTGGATCTGATGGTAGTCTTGATTGGCGTCCTTGATGTAAAGTGTAACAACCAGCATCGTTTCCCCTTCCTTAGTAGCTCGTATTGAAAAAAGTGCCAAATCTTGCCAGGGTTTCAAAGACACCAAAAAACAATAAAACCCCTACCAGTATCATCAAGGCACCCATCCCAATTTCCAGATAATGAAGCAGTTTTCGATACCTGCGAATGGTTTTTGTAAACCAACCCACAGCCGCTGCGGCAGCCAGAAACGGAACTGCCATACCGAGCGAATAGGCTGCCAGCAGCCACACCCCGCTGTTCATCTCGGACTGGTTCATGGCCAGAACCAGTATACTGCCTAAAACCGGTCCTACACACGGTGACCACCCTGCCGAGAAAAAGACACCCAATACGAATGAAGAGATCAATCCCCGATTTCGTTCAACACTTGATCGTGGACGGAGATCAAATTCCAGAAACGGTATCCGTATCAGGCCGGTCATCTGTAGGCCAAAAACAACCACCACCAACCCACCAATTTTTTCGAGCCAGCCACGGGCATCATAAAGCAGATTACCTACTGCTGAAAATGCCATACCCAGGGTGATAAAAACAGCACTGAAACCGAGCACAAAAAAACTGCCGTGCAACACGGACTGAAAATCAATGCTTTCTGTACCAGCCTGCTGGATGGATACGTTTCGCCCTGTGAGATACCCGATATATACCGGGACAAGGGAAATCACACACGGTGATAAAAAGGATGCCAGCCCTGCCAGAAAAGCAATACCAAAGGTGATCTCCATTCAATCGCCTGATCTACTCTACTTCACGCACATCAATAATGGTGCCGCCTGCTCCTGTAATTGTGATATCGCCAGGGAAGTAGTTCACGGTGGGTAATGCCCATCGGAAAATCCACTTTGAGTCTTCAGGGGTCGCGTTCACACATCCGTGCGATCTCATCATACCGAAATCATTATGCCAGAAGGTGGAGTGAATGGCTGCGCCATCCGGATCAAACAAGGTTGTCCAGCCAATCCCCAGGGTATCATATCCGGCTCCGGTGGAACCGCCTGCCATGTGGATGGATACCGATTTTCTCCAGGGTAAATGCTCTCCAATCGGGGTTGACCATTCATCCACCGGGTTACCGAGATAATCAAATTTTGCACCGGTGGAAACACGGCAGAAATACACCTCGCGATTGTCTTCATAACACGAAAGCGTCTGGTGGCTCAGATCAACAACAATTTTCTTGTTTTCAGCATCGGGATTGATGGGAGCAATTTCCTCCTCAGTGATCGGTCTAAAAGCCTCAGCAGCCGCCCAAAGGATATCTCCACAGTTGCCATAGCGTTCGTTTACACGATACAGTACCTGTCCCTGGCTGTTTGTATCAATCCCGTCAATCCATAGCACCTGACTGTAATATAAGCGTGGGAACTGAATTTCGCGCAGCCAGTAGGAACAGGGTGGCTTATCAGGCTGAATATCCACATAAGGAACCGTAACCTCAGCCCACATACCGTTTCCCTCAGGGGTAACAGGCAGCGTTTGTAAAGGCGTGTTGGGTTTGTAATAAACAGGCTGAATATTGGGTAAATAACAATACCCATCCGGGGTTTCCACCCAGCGCTTGTTATACACACCGCTGGGTGCTTCGCCCACTACTTCACGCAGCCAGACAACGATGGCATCTTCATACAGAGTTTGAACCGATTCACTGTCCGCCCGGGGTTTCGCGCGCATATTGATCATGCCGCCGGTACAGTTTCGCCCCAACCGCTCCGCATCCGGCCACTCAGTCTGCAACTGGCCCCACATCAAATTGGGGCTCAGACTGATGGCGCCGGCCCCAAGCAACGAGTATTCTAAAAACTTCCTTCGCGAAATTTTTTTCATCCTGTTTCCACGTAATCAATCGTATTTTATCTAAAATAACACCAATCCTGCCAGTACAGCCGTCAGAGGTACTGTGATGTTATCAATATCCTTCACCGGAAGTGATTCGACAAGGGTGACCAGCAAACCAATCACCAGCACAGGAACCACAATTTCCGAAAATGGCAAAGCCGTACGATCCGCCACAGAGAAAATTCCTAAAACGACCAGTGAAAAAACAACGCCAAACAAAAACACAGCAATGGATCCTGCGAGGGATTTATTCCGGCTCCAGGGGATTTTGACCTTGCCGAATTTACCTCCCACCAGATCTGCCATACCGTCCCCGCCACACATCATCAGTAGTGCGATCATCCCAATCGGGCTGTCTTTCCAAAACAGAATAGTGAGAGCCACAAAAACGATGCCGTAGAACAACGGGCCTTTCAGGATTTCTCGCCGGTCACCACTGCGAGACATAGCATCTACAGATGCCTTGTCCTGCATGATGCCCATCCCCACCATGGCGAATTGCAATGTGATGAGCAGTGGAATGATAGCCGCCAGGTATCGGGAAGACACACTGTCTTTAAACAGTAGCCAGCATAGGATAAAAATGGGACCGGTTCCGATATGAATGATCTTCCGGCTGACTCGAGCTGAGATCAGCCCTTTATGTGCAAACATATCGACGCCTCTCAGCCAGATGACACAAATAACGGCAGTAATTAAAAAAGCTACAATACTGTTGAACATGGTGAGGTCAGATCCTTTGTCTCTCGATGTCGCGTTTCACTTCTCGTTCCGCAATGGAAGCTCGTTTGTCGTAAAGCTTCTTGCCTTTGGCGATGGCGATCTCCAGCTTGGCTCTTCCATTCTTCAGATACACCCGAGTAGGCACAATGGTTACGCCCTTCAGGCGAACTTCATCCCACAAAGATCGAATTTCCTTTTTATGCAACAGCAGACGCCGCACACGTTTCGGATCATGATTGAACCGGCTGGCTTCCTCATAAGGTGCAATGTGCGCATCCACCAACCATGCCTGCTTTCCATCCACCGTGATATAAGCTTCTTCGATGCTGACCTTGCCAGCACGGATGGATTTTATCTCGGTGCCTCTCAGCTCGAGACCGGCTTCAAAATGCTCCAGCAAAAAATAGTTAAACTTAGCTTTTCGGTTTTGCGCAATGATTTTGACGTGTTCAGCCATGAGGAAATCAATTCTTTCTACGTACTAACGCCCTTGCGTCAGGACGATGACCATCAACAGTAAACCTATCGCGCCCAGCGAGACGATCACCATTCCTACGGGAATGTTCCCTAAGAAGCTGCCCGAACTGGCCGTCTCATAAGTCGGGATCACCAGTGGAGCCGGTTCAGTAAAGGTTGGCAATCGGGTCGCCTGAGCAGTGACGATGAATTGTGCAGCGAGCGTTGGGTCAATGGTTGAGGTGACCTGCGGTGTCGGTGTTGAGGGCGGTTCCACCACTGGCAGCGAGCCCGGGGTGAGATTCACAAATGAGGCGTAAACCCACGCGACGCTGCCTTCCACACCCTGGTACTCCACCTGGATCCAGTCACCGCCGGCAGATTTGCCTTTGGCAGGAAGTTGCTGACCGGCTAACAATACACCGATTTTGTCATAAAACATTCCCGGACCGGATCTGACATTCACAAATGGTTCACCATCGGATCGCACTGTCACCATGGGGCCGGTGGATGTACCGGTCACAGT
>CAZHMZ010000151.1:0-9240 GCA_964532655.1 uncultured Anaerolineaceae bacterium | reverse complement strand
GCCGAGATCGCCGGAAAGCTAAGCCGCCATTTTACCAATATCTGGCAGCAGGCGCTTTGTTATCTGCACACCGACCGCGAAAAAGCCGCGTTACTGCTCAAAGATCAAACGGATAATGCGGCAGGTTTTCCGCTGAACCTCATCGTGTTCGGGCAGATTGCCGAGAAAAATGAGGACTATCCGGCCGCCTACCAGGCGTACCGTAAAGCGGTTCATATTTGGAAGGACGAGCCGAAATGGTTGACTCACTGTGCAGAACTGGCCGAGCGGTGCGGTGATCAGGGCAGCACAGTGCTCCACCTGAAAAAGGCTCTTGATCTGGGGTACCGGAAGTTGGAAACTGCCATGAAAATTGGCAGGATCCATCAGGATCGCAGCGAATACACCAGAGTGATCGAAATTCTTGAACCCCTTTACCGGGATGGATGCGTGGATTTCTCACTATTGATGCAATTAGGTGATGGCTATCTTGAACTGGGTGATACCAAAAAAGCCTTTGAATTCGCCGAGCGAGCCAAAAATCTCGATCCAAAATCAGAGCAGCCGTATCTGCTATATGCGAAAGCAAGCGATTCTCTCGACCAACATCACGCGGCTATGGAGTATGCACGTAAGGCGCTGGAACTCAAACCTGAAAATGAGGATGTTTTGGTCAGCCTGAGCCGGTATATCAAAAGGGCAGGAAATGCTGATGAGGCTTTCCAGCTTCTTGAAAATGTGGTGGTCGGTGGTGAAGCCGGCTGGACTGTAATCAGAGAATATGTCCGTCAAAAACAAATGCGCAACGGCTCTGCCAGTTTGTTAAATTTCCTGGAGAACCTTCATGATAAAGGTGATTTTCCGGAGGAAATGCACGCTGTTCTGGCAGAAGCATATTTTGAAAGTAATCAGCCTGACAAAGCAGAACGTGAAGCAATTGCGGCTATTAAGGTCAACACGATTGATCCGAAGATGAACATGATGCTGGCGGTGCTCTATCACCGCAACGGGCAACTGGATCTGGCTTCTCATTATGCTGCTCAGGTTATCCAGTTGGAGCCCAACAATACCGACGCCTATTTTGAACTGGCTGATATTTATCAATCCAAAAATGATCCGGTCAAAGCGATGGAAGTGTACAATCGAGCCATCAAAGCAAACCCCGAAAACCACAAAGCGTATTTCAAAGCCGGATTGATGCTGCGTGAAACACGCAATTACCTTGAAGCCGAAACCATGTTGAAACAGGCGGCCAAGTTCGCGCCTGATGATTTGAACATCCGAAGACAATTGAGTGCAGTCATTGCATTAAATATGGTTCACCATGCACAAGAGGAGAATACCATTCCATGAATAATTTGAATCTCACCTACCTGAATACTGGAATTATTCAACGCAAGGATTTTCAGCAATTGCTGTTTGCATCTTTGCAGACAGAGGCGCTGTCTTTCGCAAAGAAGCTTTCCGACTTGTGGCTGGAGAAATATCCCGGTGATCTCGAGATCCAGTACATCCACGCCCGCATTCTGGCAACGGAAGGAAAAATCAGTGAGGCAAAAGCCCTGCTTGAAAAGCTGTGCGAGTATGATCCGGAGTTTGTAGAAGCCCAGGAACTGCTGGTGAAGTTGTGTGATCAGGGCGAAACACATCCATCCATTGATACTCTTTCCTGTATTTATGCGATGGGTAAACCAATCTATGTCGATTTTTCGATCCCGGATTGGAGTTTTATCTTCCGCACCGCCTGGCAGGCTTTTCTGGCAGAACAGTATGAAGATGCCGACCATTTGATCCAGCAGGTGATTGCCATCAAGCCGCACCTGGCACTGGCGGCGATC
This sequence comes from uncultured Anaerolineaceae bacterium, assembly GCA_964532655.1. Classification (GTDB taxonomy): domain Bacteria; phylum Chloroflexota; class Anaerolineae; order Anaerolineales; family Anaerolineaceae; genus JAJFTV01. The sequence continues at coordinate 7,423 of CAZHMZ010000151.1, read as the reverse complement.
CTTCACCACCGCATTGTTGTGGTGAAAAAGGACGACATTGCCAGCAGGCAGTTGATTCACCTTTACCACAATCGTTTTCCCGAATGCCTGCACTTCACCCTGAATGAAGCGGATTTGCTGATGTCAGACGGAAACGATCTGGATGCGGTTGAACTGCTGTATCAATGTGTCACCAACGATTCGATGGGTTTGGTAGCCACACGCCTGTGGGGCAGCAAGCACCGCTACAGCTCACTCTGGCCGGATCATTATGAGATGGAATTCAATGTGCAAATACCGGTCGAGGTGATGTCATTTATGGGGTTGAACAATCTCCCCCAGGGTGAAGGCACCGCTCAGCCAACGGAAGAGGCGCTAGAGGCCCCTGAACAGCTTGATGTTCCCAAAACTCCTGAGGTTGCTCCCCAACCGGAGACTGTAGATTTTGTTGAAACAGAAGATGTCTCCAACACCATTGAGGTGGTGGATCAGATCTTTGAAAAACTCTCCAAGAAACTCAAACAGCCGGAGTTGAAACGCACCGAAGGACGCTTCCCGGTGTATGTGATTCTTTCGCTCAAAACCAATTTGATCAAGAAATACGGAAAGCAGACTTTTCTGGTGCTGGATACCGAGATGCAATCGATGGCAACTGCAATTCGTAGCCACATGGGCTGGGGTTCACTGGTGGTTTATCCTGATGACCCAGTCAGCATGGTCAGTTATGGCCTGACCACACTTGACTCGATTGATCCCTGGAAGATCAAGAACATGCTGTTGGAACTGGATCGATTCCTGGCTAAGAAGGGTGAAATGATTGGATCGCTGCTGATTGTAGGCGGTGATGAGATCGTGCCCTTCCACCAACTACCCAATCCAACCGACGATCTGGACGAGGTGGTGAAATCGGATAACCCATATGCCGCCACAGACGGTAATTATTTCGTACAGGAATGGCCTGTTGGCCGGCTGCCCGATGAATCTGGCACGGACGCGGGATTTTTGTTAAGCCAGATCCGATCGGTTATTTCACACCACACGGTTGAGAAAAAACCATCGACTTCATGGCTGCAGTTTCTGCTCAACCTGTTCAATATCTTCAAAGCCGTCAGCTCCAAGAAGAATGGAAAGAAGAAAGCACTCACCAGCATTGGCTATTCAGCCGCAGTGTGGCAAAATTCATCGAAATATGCCTATAAACCGGTTGAGTACGGAAATAAGCTTTTCACCTCACCCCCCGAACAAACTGGCTCCATCAAATCAACCCGCTTCTCTTCCTCTTCGGTTGGATATTTCAACCTGCATGGGGTTGAGGATGGCGCTGAATGGTACGGACAGCGTGAAACTGGGGATTTGAAATCGCAAATCGATTACCCGATTGCCCTGACGCCACGGGAGATTGTCAAAGGATCTGCCTCACCGGAGGTGATATTCAGTGAAGCCTGTTACGGCGGATTTGTGGATGGGAAAACCGAAGATCAGTCCATCGCGCTTAAGTACCTGGGCATTGGCACACCGGCTTTTATCGGCTCCACCTGCGTGGCATATGGCTCGATTGACACCCCATTGATCGGCGCGGATCTGCTTGCTAACTACTTCTGGAAAAACGTGAGCAGCGCCAACACATTGGGTGAGGCCTTCATCCAGGCCAAACTCGAGTTCACCAAAGAAATGGACAAACGCCAGGGCTTTTTAGACGGCGAGGATCAGAAGACCCTTCTATCATTTATCTTCTATGGCGACCCCATGTCAGCGATCAATGCGCAGACCGCAAAAAGCAAGCGGGCTGTAAAGCGCATTATGGCGCCTAAAGTGAACATCATGTCCGATGATGAAGATATGGCCGATTTCGAGCAGGACATCTCCGCGGAAACGCTGCACGAGGTGAAGAAAATCGCCGAAGTGTACCTGCCGGGTCTGGAGGAATTGAATATCCACGTCAGCCAGCAGCAGATGCTGACCGATCCGGGCTTTGAGGACGCGTCAGGAGGACGCCAATCGAAGATGAGCCGGTCTATCCGGAAAAACGGCAAAGGTCAGACGGTGGTGACGGTCAGCAAGACTGTACCGATCGCTTCCAAGGTGCATCGACATTATTTACGGGCCCGTGTGGACCGGAACGGGCATGTTGATAAAGTGGCAGTTTCACGCTGATCGAGTCGCAGGATTTGTTATAATAATCTCTCTCAGGAGGAAGATGACCCCTGAGAGAGATTTTCTTTTAACCTGGAGTTGAGAATGAATAAAACCTTATCGGGTGCAGAAATCCGTCAATCGTTTATTGACTTCTTTGTTGAAAGAGGCCATACAGCGGTTCCATCCGCATCACTGGTGCCTGGCGGCGATCAGACCCTGCTGTTCACCAACGCGGGTATGGTTCAGTTCAAAGATGTCTTTCTGGGTACAGACAAACGCCCGTACACCAGAGCGGTTGATTCGCAAAAGTGTCTGCGTGTAGCCGGTAAGCATAACGATCTCGATGAAGTGGGGCGTGATGACACGCATCACACCTTTTTTGAAATGCTGGGGAACTGGTCCTTTGGCGATTATTATAAAAAAGAAGCCATCGCCTGGGCATGGGGTCTGCTGACACGCGTATGGAAACTCGATCCATCTCGTTTATGGTTTACAGTTTTCAAAGATGATCACGGACAGCTTCCTACGGATGACGAAGCGGTACAGGAGTGGAAATCACAACCGGGGCTGGATCCTTCTCACATTTTGTATTTTGGACGAAAAGACAATTTGTGGGAGATGGCAGAAACCGGCCCCTGCGGGCCTTGCAGCGAGATCCATTATGACTTTGGACCGGATCGCTGCAATAAAAAAGGGGTTCCAGGGCATGTCTGTTCGGTAAACGGCGATTGCACACGTTATCTCGAGATCTGGAACCTGGTATTTATCCAATACAATCGGGTGGATGCGACCACCTTCCAAACCCTGCCGCAAAAGCATGTGGATACCGGCATGGGGTTTGAACGAATCGTTTCCATCCTCCAGCATGTCGAATCCAACTACGCCACCGATCTGTTTTCACCTATCATGGACGCCATTCAGGAAATGACCGGACATGATGATCAAAAGAGGCAGGAGAGTCGCACGCCGTACCGTGTGATCAGCGATCACATCCGCACCTCGTCTTTCTTGATTGCCGATGGTGTGATCCCGGGAAATGTCGCCAGAAACTACGTCTGCCGTATGATTATCCGGCGTGCTGCCCTGTTTGGACGCAAGATTGGCTTGATGGATCCATTTTTGTACAAACTGTCAGAGATTGTGGTGCGTGAATTTGGGGCGGCATATCCCGAACTGGTGAAAAGTCGGGAAATCATCCGCGATCAACTGTATCGTGAAGAGGTACGTTTCCAGAAAACAGTCGAAAACGGGCTGGCGCGATTGCAAGAACTGTTTGATGAACTGAAGCCGAGCGGTCAGAAGATGCTGAAAGGCGAGGATGTATTCGATCTGTATGCCACGCACGGTTTACCACTGGAAATCACCCGCGATATCGCTTTGGAGGCGGGTTTTTCGGTCGATGTGCAGGGTTTCCAAAGCGCCATGGAAGCACATCGGCTGGTCTCATCGGCCGGGAAAGGTTTCGATGGCGGAAATATCGAACGCTCGGATCTTTTCAGTCATATTCTCGAAGACCTGGTCGATAACGGGAAACTGCCGTCCACCGGGGTGTCGTACGATCCATATGGTGATCTGACCCGTTCCGGTGAATTGCTGGCTTTGCTGAAGGATGGCCTGTTGTGCAGGGAGGCTCAGACTGGCGAAAGCGTTGAAATTGTCATCCCGGATTCGCCTTTCTATATCGAATCAGGCGGACAGGTGGCAGATACCGGATGGGTTACCGGGAATAACGGTGACTGGCAGATTGCAATCGACCACGCCAGTAAAGCCGCGGCGGGATTGATTGTTCTGTCCGGCAAAGTAACACGAGGCATTCCCAGTGTAGGTGACCATACCCAGGCTGCAGTTGATCGACGCCGGCGGCTGGCGATCATGCGCAACCATACCGCCACGCATCTGTTGCATGCCGCGCTGCATCAAGTATTGGGTGAACACGCCCGTCAGGCCGGTTCTCTGGTAAGCCCGGAGTATCTGCGGTTTGACTTCACACATCCTGAAGCGGTCACGCAAGAGCAACTCTACAAAGTTGAGGAGATTGTCAACCAGAATATCTATGCGGAGTTTGATCTCGATACGGCTGTGAAAAGCCTCGATGAGGCAATCAGTGACGGCGCAACCGCCCTGTTTGGTGAAAAATACGGGCAAACGGTGCGCGCCGTCAAAATTGGCGCGAAATCGCCCATCTCTTATGAACTGTGCGGCGGTACCCATGTTCACAACACCGGAGAAATTGGTATATTTTTCATTCAAAGCGAAGGAAGTGTGGCTTCCGGTGTGCGTCGTATCGAAGCGGTAACCGGTGAAGGCGCCTACCATCTGGCACATAACCAGATGACCGCCTTGAAACGTGCTGGTCGTATTCTGAACAGCGTCCCTGAAGACGTGCCTGCCAGGATTACCTCCCTGATGGAAGAACTGGATCAATCCAAAAAGCAAATCCAGCAGCTTGTGCAGCAGAACGCAAACAGCGCTTTTACCGACCTGTTGAAAAATACTCGTCAAATCAACGATGTTGCGGTGTTGACCGGTATTGTTCCTGAAACAGATATCGATACTCTGAGGTCATTGTCCGATCAATTCCGTGAAAAATATTCCAGCGGAGTGGCGGTACTGGCATCGAGTAAAGAGGGCAAGCCCTCTATTCTGATTGCTGTCAGTCAGGATCTGGCAGGGCGGGGTCTGGATGCGGTGAAGATGATCCGAACGCTGGCGAAGGAAATTGGCGGCGGTGGGGGTGGAAAACCGACACTCGCGCAGGCGGGTGGTAAATTCGCCGATAAGCTGCAGGACGCTCTTCAATTGACCGATGAATACATCAAACAGAACCTGATTTCCTGAGCGGTTCTGGCGATACCTGATCGATCAACACAAAAAAAGACAGGTGAGACACTCACCTGTCTTTTTTTGTGAGCCTGAAAGAAAATGGACTATATCGAATCAATGATATTTGAATATGTGACGCCAAGAGAATTCCCGAACATAGTCAAAACGAGAATTACGACAAGTGCGATCAATAATAGAATTAATGCATATTCGACCAAACCCTGTCCGGTTTGCGTTTTTGGTGCAAAAAGCATCATCAATCACCTCCTTCCACGATACTCATTATATATAAGAATCAGATTTTACATGACCGATTCAAGCTCAGAAATTTGTTAAGTGACTGGAAATCTTTACACTGTTAAGAAGGTGCAATAAACATGCCTGTTGAATTAAATACCAAAAGCTGCCAAGCGGCAGCTTTTGGAAAAATCGAACAGATGGGTTTATAGCGGTTCAGGCAGATAGCAGCACATCACCAGATCACGGGCTGCTTTGACCTCGTCCAGACGATGGAGAGGTGCATTGTGTGGTGCGTTGTGAAGCAAATCCGGATCGGTTTTGGCTTCATCGGCGATCTTATTCAATGCCTCTGCGAAAGCATCCATGGTTTGCTTGCTTTCGGTTTCGGTCGGTTCGATCATCAATGCTTCCGGTACGATCAGCGGGAAGTAATTGGTGGGCGGATGGAAGTCGTAATCCATCAGACGCTTGGCGACATCCAGTGCGTGAACACCGGGGGCATCTTTCCACTGACCTTCGACCACAAACTCGTGCATGCAGATGCGATCGTAAGGCAGATAGTATTTATCTTTGATGAGCGCCAAGATGTAATTGGCATTCAGAACGGCCATTTGCGAAATGTTGCGTAATCCAGCCGCGCCATGCATGCTGATATAGGTGAAAGCACGAACCATCACACCAAAGTGACCCCAGAAACTCTTAACACGGCCGATCGATTTGGACGGCATCTGTAAATCGAAGTATGGTGGGTTCTCTTCATCACCCTCATCGGTCATGACCACAATCGGGCCAGGCAGATAATCGGTCAGGAAATCAACCACGCCAACCGGGCCTGAACCTGGTCCGCCGCCGCCATGCGGGGTGGAGAAGGTCTTGTGCAGGTTGAAATGCATGATGTCGATCCCGAGCTCTGCCGGTTTGGCGATGCCCATGAGAGCGTTCAGGTTGGCGCCATCACCGTACATCAAACCGCCGCACTGGTGGATCAGATCAGCTACTTCGCAAACGTGTTCATCGAAGAGGCCCAGCGTGTTGGGATTGGTCAGCATCAGGCCGGCTACTGTATCATCACAGGCGGCGCGCAATGCTTCCAGATCCACGTTTCCACGGCTGTCAGACGGGATATTGACTGCCTCGAACCCGGCCATGGAAATGGTGGCAGGGTTGGTGCCGTGTGCCGAATCAGGTACCAGGACACGCGTGCGTTTGGTGTCACCACGATCAGCATGATATTTTCGGATGATGCTGACGCCGGTAAATTCACCGTGCGCGCCGGCGGCGGGCTGCAGGCTGACGCCTTTCATCCCAATAATTTCGGCCAACCATTCCTGCAACTGGTACATCAAAGCCAGGTTGCCCTGGATGGTTTCAACGGGCTGCAGAGGGTGGGTGAGGGTAAATCCGGGAAACCGGGCAGTCGCTTCATTGATGCGTGGGTTGTACTTCATGGTACAGGAACCCAATGGATAAATGCCCTCATCGATGGAATAATTCAACTTTGACAGTTTGGTGAAATGCCGGACGACATCGATCTCGGACAATTCAGGGAGCGGGAGTTTTTCGCGTAAGAATGACTGCGGCAGTTCCGCTTTGGGAACATCAGGTTCAGGGAATTGAACACCGACACGCCCAGGTGAAGAAAGTTCATAAATGGTTGGCTCAGTCATGAGAAAACTCCTTCAGGACTTCACAGAGATAATCGATGTCTTCGCTGGGCATCTTTTCCGTCACAGCGATGAGCATGTGATCTTTCAACTCGGGATAATCCTGTCCTAAATCGTAACCACCGATAATGCCGTGTTCCAGCAGAGCTGCGTTGATCTCCGAGACCGGAGCGGGGCAGCATACGGCAAATTCATGGAAGAAAGGTGTATCGTGGCAAAGTTTAAAGCCCGGGATCTGTGAAATCTGATCCGCGGCGTAATGCGCTTTGTGATAGCAGAGTTCCGCTACCTGGCGCAAACCATTCTTTCCCAGCAGGCTCAAATAGACGGTCGAAGCAAGTGCCATCAACCCCTGGTTTGAACAGATATTGGATGTGGCTCTTTCACGACGAATATGCTGCTCACGGGCTGTCAGGGTGAGTACGTAACCGCGCCTTCCCTGGTCATCCACTGTTTCACCCACCAGGCGGCCGGCGATCTTGCGCATCAGCTCATTGGTGGTGGCGAATAAACCCAGATAGGGACCACCGAATTCCATCGGGATGCCCAAAGGCTGGCCTTCGCCTACCACGATATCCGCA
>CAZHMZ010000150.1:0-9360 GCA_964532655.1 uncultured Anaerolineaceae bacterium | reverse complement strand
TCACCCACGCTGAACTTGACCGCGCCATCCGGGCGCATATGCAGGCCAACCGCATCGTCGGGCTGGCCGCCTGCCGCGTGCAGGATGGTGATATCGTCTGGGAAAACGGCTTTGGCTATGCCAATTTATCGGCACAGCATCCCATGACGCCTGACATGCTGCTCAACATCGCGTCCGTTTCCAAAACCTTCACCACCACCGCGCTGATGCAGTTGTGGGAGAAAGGCCGCTTCCAGTTGGATGACCCTGTGAGCGGCTATCTGCCGTTCGCGGTTCGTCACCCGCGCTTTGACACGCCTATTACATTCCGGCACCTGCTCACTCACACCAGCGGCATCCAGGACAGCTCGGCTTATTACACCAGCTACGCCCCCGGGGATCCGGCCATCACCCTGCGGGAGTGGCTGGAACGCTATCTGCTGCCCGGCGGGAAGTATTACGACGAGGAGCAAAACTTTTGTGCCTGGGGCCCGGGTGGTGAATTCGACTATACGAATGTCGGATATGGTCTGCTGGGCTTTCTGGTGGAGTCGATTTCCGGCACGCCCTTCACCGGCTATGTGCGCGAGCACATTTTTGAGCCGCTCATGATGTACCGTTCGGGCTGGCTGCTCAGCGAGGTGGATCAGTCCAATCACGCCATCCCGTATGTGTATACCGATGATCAGGACAGCATGCTCAAACCGCTGTTCGCCAACCCGGCCGATGCGGGCACTGAGGGACCCATACCGCTGGCGCTGTATTCCTTCCCCAACCTGTCAGACGGTTTGGTGCGCACCAGTGTGCGCGAGATGGCCCGCTACGCGTCCGCCTTCAGCATCCCACGCTATGACGGCATCCCCCTACGCCCGGAGACCATGCAGACCTGCTTCACCCCGCAAATCGCGGTGCGCGAGGTGCATGGGCAATTAGTGGGTCTGGGATTGACGTGGTTCTTCACGCCCTACCGCGAGGAGCCATCATGCATCAAGTATTGGAGCCATGATGGCGGCGATCCGGGTGTGAATACACGCCTGCAGTTGTCGCTGGAGCGTCGCGGCGCGGTGATCATTTTCACCAACAGCAACCATTCCAAAGAAAGCATGGATACGCTCAGTGAGCTGATCTGGCAAGTGGAGTAGAATACCCATCCCCGAGTTTCAGCGAATGGTAACCCCATTCGCTGAAACTACCCCTTCCCACAGGGAAGGGGAAAATTGATTAAGTTGAAAAGTTGTGCAGCAGACTGTACAACTTCACAACAGGGACGGCGAAAACCCAATAAACAAGTCCCTTTATGAAGCACAGAGCAAAGTTCCCCTCCATGGAGGGGTGGCGCGAAGCGCCGGGGTGGTATTCAACCCATCCCCCTGGCCCCCTTCCCATAGGGAAGGGGGAAGTTTTTAATGTGTCACAGCCGGCGTCGAGGACGACGCCGGCTGTGACACGTGCGAGAAAAGGTATAATAGGTTTCATTTGTTCATAAACTAATCTGAATGAAGATTAGAATCCCGCTTCGCCAGCAAGTTTGGCCATTCTGACGGCCAAACTCGCCAGCATTTTAATCTCCCCGCCCCTCGAGGGGCGGGGAAAAAGGGGTGGGGTGTTAATTAAAGGTGTACAATCACCCTGTTCACTCATTCTTCAACCCCGCGGAGCATCTCATGGAACAATATCTCGTCGAGCAGATCGATTCGCTGTTCACAGTCTGGAACCGTACCGATTCACCCGGCTGTGTGCTGGGAATTTTCCAGGACGGCCGGATCAGTTACACCAAAGCCTATGGCATGGCCAACCTTGAATACGGTCTGGCGCTCACCCCTGACAGCCTGATGTATCTGGCCTCCAATTCCAAGCAGTTCATGGCCGCCTGCGTGATGCTGCTGGTCCAGCAGGGTCTCGTTTCACTGAGTGATGACATCCACAAGTATTTTCCGGAGATGCCCATCTATCCTCATCCGGTGCGGGTGGAGCACATTCTCAACCACACCAACGGCCTGCGCGAGCACGGTTATCTCAGCTTCCTGGCTGGCGTATCCGATCTGGAGTACCGCACCGCCGATTCGGTAGCCATGATCTGCCGCCAGAGCGGGGTCAACTACCCGGCCGGTGAAGCCTATCTGTACAGCAATGCCGGTTTTGTGCTGCAGGCTAAGCTCGTTCAGCGCGTCACCGGGCAGGCGCTTCCCGCTTTTATCCGGCAAAACCTGTTCGAGCCGTTGGGCATGCGCAGCACCGTGTTCAGCGATGACCACGGACTGGTGCTCAAGAATCGAGCGGCCAGTTATGAACCGGCTGAAAACGGCGGATACCGCTGCCTTCTGGCGGCCAACAGTGTGCTGGGATCGGCCGGCGTGCTCACCACCGTGGAAGATCTGTACCGTTGGGATCAAAACTTTTACGATGCCCGTGTGGGCGGGCCGGAGTTCATCCGCCTGATGACCACCCCCACCTGCTTCAACGATGGGCGACAGGTGCCTTACAGCGCCGGGCTGATCCACTCCGACATCTGCGGGCAGAAAGCCATCTGGCATGGCGGGGTGGAGTTCGGTTACCGCTCCAACACGCTGCGCTTCCCTGAGCGGCACCTCTCCATTATGTGCCTGGCCAATCTGTCCACCTTCCGCCCGGCTGAAATCTCCGAGCAGATCGCCGGGCTGCTGCTTTCTGAGCAGAAACTCGCCTTTGTCAGCGCCCCCAAAGCTCAACCGCAGCCTCTTTCCACAGCAGTGGTGGAAGGCGCATCCGGTTTCTATTACGACACTGCTACCGGCGCGTTTGCTCGGCTTTCCAACCAGGATGGGCATCTGTGGGCCTGTGGGGCAGGTTTCAATTTTGAACCAGAGCTCACCGCCCACAATGTGACCGCTGAGAAAGAGGCTTTCACCCTGGAATATGAGGATCGCGCCGAGGCATTTTTGATGCGCTTCACGCTGGAGAAGGCTCACGCGGCATCCGGGTGGACGCTGCAGCCGGTGATGATGGAATGCGACCTGCCGGCTCTGGTGCAGACCCCGGTAATGGATGCTGCCTCATCTCATCTGGAGGATTTTACCGGCAAGTTCTATTGCACCGATGTGAAAGCGCTGTATGAGACAGCGGTTGTGGACGGCAAGCTGAAGTTGGTGAACATAACCGGTCTGCGGGGTGAACTGAACGCCGGTCCAGCCGATGTGTTCACTTTGGGCGGATGGTCGCTGCACTTCACCCGCGGGGGGGATGGGCAGGTGGACGACTTCCGCCTATGGAATTTATCGGTCCGCGGTCTGCGTTTTGAACGGATAGAGGTGAGGTAAGATCACCCCACCCCTTTGTCCCCGCCCCTCGAGGGGCGGGGATATTTTTTATGTCAGCGAGTTTTGACGTAAGAACGTCAAAACTCGCTGACAGGATGGGGAAGTGCCTTTCTCTACATTTTTTCTGGTGTTTAGACAAATGCCCTTTTATTTCCCGCCAATGGGCAAAGTTGCGCAGAAGACTGCACAACTTTGCCCATAAATAGTTATTCCCCCTTCCCCGATTCGGGGAAAGGGGCAAGGGGGTTAGGGGGGCGCAATGGTCACCCCATCCCTTTGTCCCCGCCCCTCGAGGGGCGGGAAAATTTAAATTAAATGGGCATTTTGCCGGATGACCGGCAAAATGCCCATTTAAGACGGAAATCTCGCAGATGAGTGAGTGTGTGCAGTCCTCTGCACACACTCACTCATAAAAATCTAAATCCTCGCCGGCTCCTCGACTCCCTCAAACTGGCTGTTGTACAACTGGGCGTAGAACCCGCCTCTGGCCAGCAACTCTTCCTGCGTGCCCTGCTCCACAATATCACCGTCGCGCATCACCAAAATCAAGTCGGCGTTGCGGATGGTGCTCAGGCGGTGCGCGATGATGAAGCTGGTGCGTCCCACCATCAAATTGTTCAACGCTTCCTGGATCAGCACCTCGGTACGCGTATCCACCGAGCTGGTCGCCTCATCCAAAATCAGGATGCGCGGATTGCTGAGCACCGCCCGGGCAATGGTCAGCAACTGCATCTGTCCCTGCGAGATGTTGGTGGTCTCCTCGTTCAGCATGGTCTGATATCCCTGCGTCAGGGTGTTGATGAAATGATCCACGCGCGCGGTTCGCGCAGCCGCGATCACTTCCTCATCCGTAGCATCCGGCCGGCCGTAGCGAATGTTCTCCATGATCGTTCCGTTATACAGCCAGGCATCCTGCAGCACCATACCAAACTTATCACGCAGATCGTGGCGGGTGAGATCAACAATGTTGTGTCCATCCACGCGGATCTCGCCCCCGTTCAGATCGTAAAAGCGCATCAACAGCTTGACCATGGTGGTCTTGCCTGCCCCGGTCGGGCCCACAATGGCGATCTTCTGCCCCGGTTGGATGGTGGCGCAGAAATCGTTGATGACGATCTTCTCCGGGCTGTACCCGAAGTGCACGTTATCAAACTCCACCTCGCCCTTCACATCCACCCATTCCACCGCTTCGGCGGCGTCGGCGGGTTCCTCCACTTCTTCCAGGAAGGCGAACACCCTTTCAGCGGCCGCGGCCGTCTGCTGCAGCATATTGGAGGTGTTGGCCAACTGGGTGATAGGCTGGTTGAAGTTGCGCACGTACTGCACAAAAGCCTGGATATCGCCCACAGTAATGCGCCCCTGCACCACCTGCCAGCCGCCTAAAATGGCCACCAGCACATAGCCGATGTTGCCCACCAGGTGCGTGGCCGGCGGCAGCAGGCTGGAGAGGAACTGCGCCTTCCAGGCGGATTCGTACAGGGTGTTGTTGTATTCGTCAAACTGCTCGATACTCTTCTGCTCGCCGTTGAAGGCTTTCACCACCAGGTGACCGCCGTACATCTCTTCCACATGCCCGTTGACATGCCCCAGGTAATCCTGCTGCTGCTTGAAGTATTTCTGCGATTTTCCCACCACCAACGAAACCACCAGTACTGAGAGCGGAATCACCACCAGCGCCACCAGCGTCATCAGCCAACTGATCGACAGCATCATGATCAGAATACCCACCATGGTCACCGCCGAGGTGATCACCTGGGTGATGCTCTGGCTGAAGGTCTGGTTGACCGTATCCACATCGTTGGTGATGCGTGACAGCACCTCGCCGTGCGTGATTCTGTCAAAGTATTTCAGCGGCAGCTTGTTAATTTTCTGGTCGATATCCTTGCGCAGCCGGTAAGCCAGGTTGGTGGAAACATCCGCCATCACCCAGCCCTGGGCAAACGCGAAGACCGCCGAGAGCAGGTACAACCCGATCGTAAACAGCAGGATGTTCCCGATATAGTTGAAATCAATCGAACCGGTGCCCGAAATCTGCGCCATCACGCCTTCAAACAGCCGCGTAGTTGCGTTACCCAGGATCTTTGGTCCGACAATACTCGCGATGGTAGAAGCGATCGCAAAAATAAACATCCCGATCAAAGCCAGCCGGTACGGTTTGAGATACCGGATCAGCTTGCTCATGGTACCTTTAAAATCTTTGGCCTTCTCGCCTTTCATCATCATACCGGCCGGGCCTGGGCCGCGGCGCGGTCCCTGGTTGGGTCCGCCGCCGCCAGGTCTGATCATAATGGTCATCGTAATTCCTCCAGACTGAGCTGCGACATGGCAATTTCACGATAGGTAGGACAGTTTTCCATCAGTTCGGCATGGGTGCCTTTGCCCACAATCTTGCCTTCATCCAGCACAACAATCTGATCTGCATTCTTGATGGTGGAAACCCGCTGGGTCACCAGCAGAATGGTACTGGCAGCCGTATCCTGCTTCAACGCCTTACGCAGCGCCGCATCGGTTTTAAAGTCCAGCGCTGAAAAGCTGTCGTCAAAAATGTAAATGGGCGGGCGTTTGACCAGCGCGCGAGCAATGGAAAGACGCTGTTTCTGTCCGCCGGATACGTTGGTTCCGCCCTGTGCGATTTCCTCTTCCATTCCGTTCTCTTTGGCAAAGACAAAATCGGCGGCCTGCGCAGTGTGAACAGCATTTTTCAACTCATCCGCGGACGCATTCTCATCGGCATACTTCAGGTTGCTCTCGATCGTACCGGAGAACAGCACGCCTTTTTGAGGCACATAGCCAATCTGCTCGCGCAGATCATGCTGTGACACCTCTCGGATATCGGTCCCGTCAATCAGAATCTGTCCCTCACTCACGTCAAAGAAACGCGGCACCAGGTTCACCACGGTCGATTTTCCCGAGCCGGTTGAGCCGATGAAAGCTGTGGTTTGCCCGGGGTGAGCGGTAAAGCTGATATCGTGCAGCACATCATCGCTGGCGTCCGGGTAGCGGAAGGAAACATTGCGGAATTCGATCCTGCCCTCAAACGGCTTGTTGAACTGGCGGGGCTGCTTCGGGTCTCGGATGACCGGTTCTACAGCCAGCACATCAGCGATGCGGTCGGCGGAAACCGAGGCGCGCGGCAGCATGATAAACATCATCGAGAGCATCATGAACGAGAACATGATCGTCATGGCGTACTGGATGAACGCCATCATATCGCCCACCTGCATATTGGCCTGCGCGATCTGGTGTGAACCCACCCAGATGATGCCCACTGACAATCCGTTCATGATGATCATCATCCCCGGTGACATGAGCGACATAACCCGGTTGATGAAACGCGAGGTGGCGGTCAAATCCAGATTGGCTTTGTCAAAGCGATCCTCTTCAAATGGCTGCATGTTGAAGGCGCGGATCACCATCATGCCCGAGAGACCTTCGCGGGCCACCAGGTTGAGTTTATCGATCAACTTTTGCACAATCTTGAAGCGCGGCAGCGCGGTGGAGAAGATGCCCATAATCATGCCAATCAGGGCTACCACGGCAATCGCGATCAACCACCACATGGAGGCGTTTTTGTTGACCACCCGCAGGATGCCGCCAATGCCCATGATGGGGGCAAAAAAGGCCATGCGGATCATCATCATCACCACCATCTGGATCTGAGATACATCATTGGTGGTGCGGGTGATCAGCGAAGCCGTGGAAAAAGTGTCAAATTCGGCGCTGGAGAAGTTTTCTACCCGCTGGAACACATCGCGGCGCATGTTGCGCCCGGTGCCGGCAGAGGTGCGCGCAGCCAGATAGCTGACCGCTACAGCCGCTACAGACGATCCCAGTGAAAGCAGCAGCATCCATCCGCCCATGCCGGCGATGTACTGGCTCTGCAGACGACCGGTATCCATACCCAACGCTTCATATTCTGTTTTCACCACCTTCACGGCCGCCTGGGTGATTATGCTGTCACCCATGGAGGTGAAACGGGCATCCATGGCATCAGCAATCTTCTGCCGCTGCGGCTGGGGAAGCTGCCCCAGCAGGGTAAACAGATCCGTCCCAGCCGGGATGGAGGAGAGATCGAAACCTTCCGGCATGCCCATGCTCTGGGCAGCAGTGGGATCATCCATCAACTTCTGGACACCCGCGATTGCCAGCCAGGCTTTTCCCAGGATCCGGTTCAGTTCAGTGTGCGTGTCTTTGCTGATCTCGTTGAGGGTGTACACCGGTTCGCTTTCCAATACCGGGTATTTCTCCAGCAGCGCTCCGGCCTGTTCCGAGCCCGGTTCTACCAGCGTATATTGCGCCGTAAAATAGTTGAAGTCTTCGCTGTTCATAAACAGCTTCATTTTCTCTACCGTGGAACCCCGCACAGCCTGAGGAACCGCATCCTCCACGCCGCCCTGCTGGATGCCCACGTTGACAATTTTGGATAAGTAATCCGGCAGCGCCAGATCAAAATTGGCCTGCGCAAACAGCAGTACCACTGCTGCAAGGATCATCAACCGGTAAGGCTTTAGATACCTGATCAAACGCAGCATTTTTAAAATTCCCTCGTTTCTTCCTGTGTCTGTTCTTTGCTTTCACTTTGATCGACTTTTTCAATGATCAATTTCAAAACCTCGTAAACCTTTTGAGCTTCGTCGTCGCTCATTTCATCCATCACATGCAAAATCGATTGCCGTACTGCACCGTGAACTTCATCGACCATCTGCCGGCCCTCGGGTGTAAGCTCGATCACCTTGGCGCGTCGATCCGTCGGCGCTTCGCTGCGCAGCACCAGTCCCTGTTGGACCAGTTTTTCCAGCATCTGGCTGACCGCCGCGCTGCTGATAACCATTTCGCAGCCAATCTGGGATACGCCACTGGGGCCCTGCCGATGGAGACGAAACAAGGTGCCCATTTGAGACATTGACAGGTTATTCCTGCGGGCAAAGGTAATATTGTTCCGCATGGAATATCCGCGAAACTTGTTCAACATCTCCACTAAAAGATCGACCAGAATTTCTTTGTTCATTTGATTAAGTCCTTGAAACTAATAAGCCCTCTTAATTAAACGAATGGCATTATATGCTCAGGTTGCGGGCTCGTCAAGGTGTCAAAATACGAAATGCAATCATTTTGTTCCAAACAGCCTTTGTGATAACATGCAAGAGAGAGGTGATTATGGAAAATGTTCGTGATGAAAATGTCGATTTCCGTGTGCTGGTCAGAGTACCCATCGAAAAGGTGTTTCGCGCGCTGGCGACGGCTGAGGGATTGAACGAATGGTTCACCACCGGAACCGAACTGGAGCCCCAGCCGGGCGGCAAGATCATCTTCCGCTTCAAAAACCACGGGGTCGATAACTACACCGGTGAATATCCCGGCAAGGTGCTCGAATACGATCCGCCTAGCCGCTATGTATATCAGTGGGAGGCCGATTCGCGCGGTTACTTCACCACCACCATCTTCAGCTTTACCCAGGTGAACGACGGCACGCTTGTTCGTGTTCATGAAGACGGCTTTAAAAACGACGATAAAGGGATGAAAGATCTGCTCAACCGGGTTGCCGGTTGGGCCAGTGTGCTGACCGAAATGAAATTTTTCCTGGAACATGGCATTCGCTATTAGGCGCCGGGCATGCACATCGCGCTGGAAGCCATATGCTGTCCCCCAGCAAGTTCAGGCAACCGTCCGAAAAGGTCTGCACGATCTGGCAGTGATTGAACAACAATTGTTCGCCTGGGAGCCCGCTTGAAATGAAATTCAGGTCTGGCCGTACCAGAAGGGAGAAACCCAATGACTGAGCCCGCTCCGATTGAAACCCGGAATCTCGATATTTACGGGCACACCCCGTTGCCATGGAGCAGGCCGCGCGATCTGTTGGCGGCTAACATCTTCTTCGGCAGACCCGCTTTCCTGGGCACCGTGCGCCCGGATGGCCGCCCGCATGCTGCCGGGGTTGGCGCGCTCTGGCTTGACGGCGAAATCTATTTCACCAGCGGTCCCTCCACGTTGAAATCCCGCAACCTTGCCGCAAATCCGTCCTGCACGCTCTCCGCCAGCCTGGAGACCATCGACATGGTATTTGAGGGCCGGGCGGTCAGGGTAA
>CAZHMZ010000149.1:0-9480 GCA_964532655.1 uncultured Anaerolineaceae bacterium | reverse complement strand
GTCATGAATACGGAATTTGACGGACAAAGAGCGTACAAACACATTGAATACCTGTCGAAAACCATCGGCGCGCGCGTCAGCGGCACACCGCAGGAACGCCAGGCGGCTGATTATGTGAAAAGCGAGCTTGCATCGTACGGTCTGCAAACATCGGAGTTGAGCTTTGATGTGGACAACGATGTGACCACCGCCTTCAGCCTGGAGATCCTGGATCCCCCGCTGGGTGAGATCAAAGCCCGCCCGTTGGCCGGCACGCCCGATACCCCGCCCGAAGGTCTGACCGGTGAACTGGTGTTTGCCGAGGGCCTGCGCGAGCCCTATATCGGCCCGCATGTAAAGGGAAAAATTGTGGTGCTGGTGAACGAAGGCATGCTGGGGCGTGAGCTGCAGCCGCTGTTGAAGTACGGGCCGCTAGCGCTGATCTATGTGGGTCACACCATGAGCCTGGAACCCAACACCTTTCATGTGATCATGAAGGAAACCAATCACCCCTATCAACTGGTGCCCACCCTGCACATCACCTATGACAGCGCGGTAAAACTGTGGAATTCGGGTGCGAAGAAGGCCCGCCTGACGCTGCAAACCGAGCGCAGCAAGGGCCAGTCCTACGCGGTATACGGCGAGCTGAAAGGCAGCCTGTTCCCGGATGAGATCGTGTTGATCGGCGGGCACATGGACAGTGTGCCGCGCGACCCCGGCGCCACCGACAACGCCGCCGGAACCGCCACCATGCTGGAACTGGCGCGCGTGTTTGCCAAACGTGGCTCCTATCGCACCCTGCGCTTCGCTGCCTGGGGCAGTGAGGAGGGCGGCTTAGTGGGCAGCTTCAAGTATGCCCTGGAACTCAAGCGCAAACATCTGGAGGAAAAACAGGCTCCGGACTATATTGAAGGATACAGCAAAACCGAGCTGGAGAAGCACCTGCTGAACATCAACCTGGATGTGCTGGGGATGAGCCTGGGGCACAATGAATATAATGTGATGGGCCCACAGGGATTGAAGGATTACGTCCACGCGCTCACCTGTGAGATGGGTGTTCACCACAAAAGCGCCGAGGGGTTGTACGGTTCTGATCATCTCAGCTTTGCCAACGTGGGTGTGCCGGGCGTGTCGTTCCAGCGCGAGGGCGTGGGTACGCACTATATGCACACCGCCGGTGATGCGATTGACCTGATCGACTCGGGGCAGTTGGCGCTGGTGGGCGGTGTGGTGGAAACGCTGATTAACCGCACGGCGGCGCAGGGGTACGTCTGGCCGTTTGAGCGGACGCTGCCGGATCTCACCCCTGAGTTGAAAAAGCAGTTCGTCCGTCGCTTAAAGTATGCGGTGAGGTATTTAGGCTACAACGAGGATCTGATAAAGTAAGGGGAAACTCACCTTTGCCCCTCCCTCAGGGAGGGGAAAGAAATTATGCTGGCAGGTTTTGCCGTCAGAACGGTAAAACCTGCCAGCGAGACGGGTGAAAAGCCTTCATCATAATAAATATCTGTAAGAAGTATTTGTATTTCATTACCGCACATGGGCAAAGCTGGTCAGTCTGCTGACCAGCTTTGCCCATTAAGAATCCATTCCCCTCCACTGGAGGGGTGGCGCGCAGCGCCGGGGTGGTCTCAGTTTGTAAATGATGCGATACCGGGTTGATCAAACATTTCAGCCCACCCCTACCCCTCCCTCAGGGAGGGGAAAGAACTTATGCTGGCAAGTTTGCCGTCAGAACGGCAAAACTTGCCAGCGAGACAGGTGAAAATGCCTTCATCAAAATTAATACCTGTGAAGGGTTTTTGTATTTTATTGCTGCACATGGGCAAAGCTGGTCAGTCTGCTGACCAGCTTTGCCCATTAATAACGTTCCCCCTTCCCATTGGGAAGGGGTAGTTTAGGATAAATGGCTTCAGCCATGTATCCTAAACTCGGGGATAGGCTTTACTCCCTCACCCACCGGTGGATTTGCTCCAATATCCCATTGTTGACCGCCTCGTCAAAGTCGTCAACCTTGTACTCACGTACCCCGTTGACGCCGTTGATCGCCCCGCGATCCACGATGCAATGCAGCAGCTCGCTTTGCTCCTGCACCGTCGGCAGCAGGTTCTGCCCGCTGAGCCGGCTCATGGCCCCCAGCAGCCCGCAGGCCGCCCAATTGGACACGGTGGAGATCAGCAGCCGCGTCGTCGCGGTGCTGGTGGGGTGCTTCACCAGATCCGGCAACTGCAGAAGCTGAGGGTACAGCAGCCCCATGCCGATCTCATTGCCCCCGTCGCCAATGCCAATTGTATCGGCTTGCTCGAAAAACAGCTCATCCAGCCTGGCGGTATGAGGCGAGATATCCACGCTGCGCATATTGCGGTACACACCCTCCGGGGTGAGCCCGCAGCGCTCCACCGAGATCAGCAAAGTGGGTTGAATCTCCTCCAGCAGGCTCTTCGCGAACAGGCGGCTCTCCTCCGGACCAGTAATCGGAAAATCGACCAGTTTGAAGGCGGATGTGTCGCTTTCCAGGAAGGGCAGGCTGTACCGGTCCGATACCAGCGTCACCTGGCTGCCCAGGCGGGAAAAACCACCGGCCAGGGCCAGCGCCCCGGGCGGACCGTCTGTTTCGGCGGTGCCGTTCACGTAGAAGCCGGTCACAATCAACACGCGCGCGGCGCGCTGCAGGGCAAACTCGGCCGTTTGCAGATAGTTGTCGGCGGGCAGATGGGTGCGCAGGGCCGAAATCCCGCGCCGGTCATACTGCAGCAGGATATCTTCCAGAGTTGAGGTGGTGGGGGATGGGGGTTGGTTGTTCATGGTTGGGATGGGCTGATTATACAACAAAGGCCCTCCGCTCTGCCAGAAAGGCGAAGTAAAATGGGCACAAAGTTTTCACGTAAACTTTGCACGCAAAGATCATGCTCACTTCTTGACAAGGATGTGATAAACGTTATAATAGCAGGGCGTTCGTTCCTCGATAGCTCAATCGGCAGAGCGCGCGGCTGTTAACCGCTAGGTTGCAGGTTCGAGTCCTGCTCGAGGAGCCTTTTCCTCCGGTGCTTCCACAAAATTCTGTTGGAAGCACTTTTTGTCTCAAATGGCGGATTTTACCCCTCCCATCCATCAAGCGGGAAATTTATTTTTCAATATACTTTAATTAAGCGCATTCCCAATCCTTTGGGAAACTTTCCGCCAGTGGGATAACAGGATGAATTAGCTGGATCAGTCACACGATGGGCCATTGGCCAAACATTCATTTAGGAGAAACAGATGAGTTTTCTCAAGGATTTCTTGCGTAATTTTCTTATTTTAGGTGTCATTGGAGTCGTTCTTTTTCTTCTGTTTCCAGACATGATGAAGCAGGTGTATGGAACGTTCGGAGCGTTATTTGGCCCATTCCTGATTGTGGTGCTGCTTCTGATTTCGTTCCCGCGCAGGCGTCGTTTCGGAAAACGGTAAAGTACAGATCAGGCGGAACAGTAGCTGAGTGCCCTCAACCTGTAAAAACCCTCTGTCTGCCCGGGTTCGGACCAGTTAATGCCTGTATCTGTTATCCTCTGGTCGACCTGTTCACAGCTTATGTACCTGAAACTCTTTAAAGCCGGAATGCCTCCGGCTGCCTTACCGAGATAGCGTATGGAACAAAATACCCCGCAACCGCCCACATCTGCCAATCACACCCGCCCAATATGGGCCCGTTTACGATACCCTGTTATCCTCCTACTGACGGTCCTGTTCTTTCTGACTGCCAGCTACTGTTTTTATACGGCCAACAATCCAAACAGCGATTTCTTCACCTTCTGGCTGGCGGGCCGCCTGGCTGCCTCAGGTGAGAACCCATATATGCAGGAAACATGGGTGGGCGGGCACCTGGAGTACGGCGTAGAATGGATCCCCAATCAAACCTTCATATATCCTCTGCCCCTGGCCTACCTGTTTATCCCGCTGGGGCTTTTACCGTACGGGCAGGCGTATCTGGTGTGGGCCATCCTGACCCAGTGGATGATTCTTTCATCCATTCTGTTACTGGTCAGAGCTATGCCCTCACCTTCTTTCACCCGCTTTCTGCCGCCGCTGCTGGCTGGGGCCGCCCTGTTCAGGCCCACGCTCCTCACCCTTCGTAACGGACAATTGACCGCCCTGCTGGTCATCATCGCTGCTGCGGTGGCCTTTCTCTGGCAGAGGGGGAACTGGCGTGCAGGGAGCGCCCTGCTGCCGCTGCTGGCTTTAAAGCCTAACCTGGGCATGCCCATCATTGGTCTGCTGGCTGTGTATTTACTGTTTCAAAAACAATACCGGTCTCTGGGGGTGATGGTGCTTTCCGGCGGGTTGATCTTTTTATCCGGGTTTCTGCTGAACAACCGCTGGTTGATGGACTTCTGGTCGGCAGGAAGCACAAAGCTCTCTCAGACTTTTGGTTATTCACCTACCGTTTGGGGATTGGCAGGCTTTTTTACCCATCATTCCCCGACCGGATCTGTTATGCTGGGGGCAGCGCTCTGCCTTGCGGTTGCGGGCGGGCTGATTGTCCTGTTTATCCGCGGGCGCGCAGAGCTGTCGCCGCTTTATGCGGTCAGCCTGGCGCTGACCGGTACGCTGTTGATCACGCCGTATACCTGGCCGTATGATCAACTGCTGCTGGTCGTTCCGGTGGTGCTGCTCACGTACCGTCTGGCTGAAAGACTGCCATCCTTTTTGCCGGCAGCCATTCTTTTTTTGCTGCTGGATATACTGGCCCTGGCGCTTCTGCTGGTCAGCATCCGTTATCAAACTGAAATCTGGAACGCCGCCCTGCCATTGCTGATTTTATGCGCCCTGATTTTGTGGCGGGCAAAAGAAGCCTCACACGTGACAAAAAATCCTGATACTGTAGATAGACATGCTTTCCCACAGGACAGCCCGTCAGATACGCCCACAATCACAGCCCGTCAGGTTTCCCACAAGGAATATGACTAATCCCGAGAAGCACCGGGATTATCCACATAACCGCCATGTGGAAAACCTGAACGACGGTCAAAACCCTCACGTGGACAAATCAATCCGGCGCCAGAAAAGGTAAGGGATATTTATTCAAGCGACCAGTTTTGAAGTAATAATGTGGAAAAGTAGAAGGTAATGCGGTTTTTGATCATCAAAATGGAGATGTAGATTAATAGAAATTTTTATATTTACCGCCAGGTTGCTGGTTCGAGTCCTGCTCGAGGAGCCTTTGTATCATAATCCCATACAATGCGTACGGAATATTTGTTAATATAAAAATGACTCGAATGTCATGGTCTAAAAACCTTCGATTGATAAAAAATTTCGTAATTAAATTACATAAAACATTTTTTCTATTACCAAAATGACTACATGAAGTAAAGCATTATGCTAGTATTACGTAAACATAAATTCAATATCTCCGGAGGAAAAGATGAAATTGACAATTGCTGAAAGGTGGATATTATCAAATCAATTACAAATATTGGGTATCCTGGACAATGATCAAAAAGATTACTATAAATATACTAAAGAGATAATAGACAGTGGATATGAGTTGTTATATGACGAGAGTATTCCATACATTACGGATGGCGATGAAATATTGACGGAGGATCAGGGTAAACTGGTACGTGATACTTTGATTATGTTTGAAATGATAACTAGAGCTCTTCAAGGAATTGATGATAAAACAGGAATAAATTTGAGCCAGTTAAAATTTGCAGGTTTTGATGGAAATAATGAAGGTAAGTATTTGGCATTTGCAAAGTTTCTTTGCCGAGAATATGGTGAACCACGATTTTTGGACATCGGCGAAGGTTTTGATAACTATAATAGTCATTGCCCTGTGCTGGATGCGTATAAAAGAATGTTAACTGTATGGGAAAATAGCACAAGCAAATATTCTCTTACTAAGCAAGATTTAATACATATATCCGAAGCAGCTATTCATACCAGTAATAGATAAGAACTATTAAAAACCCGACCTATCAATTCATAATCCCATAATCCATAAATAATGCTTATCGTAAAAATTGTATGATAATTGCCGAATCACCTTTTCAAAGATATTGGAATGGAAGGCAAAGATTTTGGTGGGAAAACACAGAAGATATGATTACTATTATTCGCAAGCTTCCACCCAAGATGAGTAAATAGCACTTGCCTTTAGTAATAATGTTTCTAAGAATCTCCGATAAGGGAAATAAAATACCACAAACAGAAGTAAAAGAAAGGTTGAACTAATCAGTCAAAAGAATTTTTCGATTTAGGTTTGCCTTATTAAAGTTCATTTGACATAATATTTGTACATCTCAAAGACATAAAGAGTAACCTAGAGCCTCTATTAGGCGTCGAAGTAAAAGATTGAGAGGATACACTGATGAAAAAGAGTGTTTCTAAAGTAATCTATTACCTAAAGCTCTTATCGAAGAAATGGATTTTATGGGTTTCTTTTGTTACTGGTCTTATAGGTTTAGCATTAGGTTTTTTTTCTGATACTATTAGTATTCCTCCAATAATTTATTGGATCATTGGTCTTGTTGGCATTTTTTGGTCGAGTTATCAAGTATTTGAAGAAATCTCAAAACAGATTCCAAAAATTGAAGAGGAAGTGTTAAGCCCGAATATAATAATTACCTTTGTTGAAGGAAATGAATACACATTTGATTTTTCTAGAAAATACAAAAACAGTTTAGAAGATCTTCTTCCATGGTCAGAAGTTTGGTTAAATTTAAGAATTGAAAATCTGGGAAAAGTAGAGGTAGATATTTTAGCTATTTCAAATTCTTGTTTGGGCAATACTGGCAAAAGTTCGTTTACTATTGATGCTGATATGTTTGGTTATTTACATGTAATGACTGTATCAGAAATTATAACTGAAGGCGGAATAAAAGATTTTCCAGTACATCTTTCACCTGGTCAAGTTTTTTTATGCAGTGTTATTATCCCAATTCAACCCAGTTCCATTAAAACACCAGCTCAAATTGCAGCAAGGCTCCGGAATTTGATGGATAATGCAAGAAATTATCTAATATTCGAAATAAAGATAGAGGTAGCCAATAGTTCGGGGAAGATTTTCACGTTTACAAACTCTCATAAAGTAGTCGGTAGACCATTATGGGATACTTATATAAGTCGATGGATAAAACTAGGTCAAGGTGAATTAGTTCGTTTGGCAGGAGGAGCTTACAACACAACGGAGACAACACAAAACACCCAAGCAGATCAGTAATTAGTCATTTAGTAGATGATTAGTTAAGAGCATAATACAGATGGGTCCTAGGGGATGTTTATTAAATCGCTTAGTTACTAGTTCAGATTTGACTAATACTCTTCCCCCCGCATTGACCACACCCATTGGTAAGTGGTATTTTACCAAATTCAATGATAAGCTAACAATCCTTTTGATTTACACACTTGGCAGATGAAAATGCAGTTATCAACAGATCTCAAGGTTGCGGTTAAGGCGAAAGAACGCGAATTATCAAAGGGGTGTGGACAACGCTGAGATGCGGTGGAGTTACGTTCTGGGAAATGCTAAAACTACCTGATTGATTTGGTAATTTCTTGTAAATAATATTTGCTTTCAAAGTTCCACAATAATGTAACCAACATCCACCTTTGGGTGATCGCTACAAGCTTTATATTGAAAAACTCTGGCGGTAAAGCTATGTGGAATAGAAACTAGGACACTGGACCAGGGAAAGTACTTTCGAGTGGACTCAGTGGGTTAGTGTCAACTAGGCTAAATCCTTATAAGAGTTTTATTTCTCATTGGTCAGTACTTCTTGCAGGGCTTGAAAACAGAAATATCATGATTATGCTGAACTTAGAAGGAGACATTTTTTAGCGAAAGGGAGATGAGTCTAAGCTCGGTAGGCCGCAGGTTCGAGACCTGCTCAAGGAAACTTCCCGTAGACACCCATATAGAATTTAGAGATATTTAAAGATTAATCCTTTTTCTACCAACTCGGAGAAATATAAATGAAGAAGAAAGCTTCCTCAATTAGAAAAGAAATCCGGTATGTTAAAGTTTTCAGAGAAGATATTCAAGAATCTTATGAAATTTTACGTAGTGCATCTAGCGATGTTGAGTTTGAGGTGGATGAGTATTTCCTGGATGCTGTTGCTGAGATATCGGATTTGAAGAAAGAAAAAGCAAATAGTATTGCAATGAAAATTCATGATCCCTATGTTACTCTTGTTATGAGGAGATACAGTATAGAGATCTACACCTCGGAATCCGACCTAATTTCTGAAGGTATTGTTTACCGATTAATGAATACTCTATCAAAGCATAAGATGGTTTTTCTTGAGTGGCTGGATAATTTACCAATGTATATAATTTCCCCTTTTATGCTTTTTGGTTTCTTAATGGGAACCACTTTTTACAAAACCAATATCGGTTTAGCTATCACCGGTTTAGTAGTTTTTTCTATAACTGTTCTTTTTTCTTTAGCAATTTTAGTATCTTCTTCCAAAGAGAAAGTCAAAATCTACCTGACTAATAGTAAGGACAGGCCATCATTTTTGGAGCGAAACAAAGATGAATTGGTGTTGATGATTATTGGGGTTATTATTGGGGCGATTATTGGCAAATTTATTTGAGCTACATAAATCAATCTAGATATTTAATAATCCAAACTACTATCTTTGTACCCAGTGTTCTCCCCGTATCCCCTTTATAATGAACTGCACCATCCCACTTCCCCCGGACACAACCCATGAACCTGAAACCCTTCAAACTGGAACGTTACTTTGCCCGCTACGAATTCTCGGCCCGCTGGCTGCTGTCCAGCTCGGATTGCGACGGGCTTCCCCTCACCGATCTGCTGGCGATGGCCGACGCCGAAACCCGCGCCCTGTGGGACCATCTCACGCTGAGCTACACCGAGTCATTGGGTCATCCGCTGCTGCGCGCGGGGATCGCCGGGCTGTATAGCGGCATCACCGCCAATCAATGTTTGGTGGCCGCGCCGGAAGAGAGTATTTTCATCGCGCTCAACACCCTGCTGTGCCCGGGCGATCACATGATCTGCACCTACCCGGGCTACCAGTCGCATTACGAGCTGGCCGAGGGGTTGGGCTGCCAGGTGACGCGCTGGCTGCCCGAAGAGGAGCACGGCTGGCGCTTCAACCCCGATTTTCTGGAGCAGGCCGTGCAACCCAATACGCGCCTGGTGCTGGTCAACTTCCCGCACAACCCCACCGGCGCGCAGCCCTCACAGGCCGATTTTCTGCGCATGGTGGAGATCTGCCGCCGACATAATATTTACCTGTTTTCGGATGAGATGTACCGCCTGCTGGAATACCACCCGGCTCACCGGCTGCCGGCCGCCTGCGAGGTGTATGAGAAAGCGGTCAGCCTGTTTGGGATGTCCAAAACGTTTGGGTTGGCCGGTCTGCGCATCGGCTGGCTGGTCACCCGCGATGCCGAAGCCCTCGCGCACATGGCGGCTTTCAAGGATTACACCACCATTTGCAGCAGCGCGCCCTCGGAGATTCTGTCCATCATCGCCCTGCGCGCCCGTG
>CAZHMZ010000148.1:0-9609 GCA_964532655.1 uncultured Anaerolineaceae bacterium | reverse complement strand
TTACCATGCACTTGTAAAATCTCCAATATAAGATTCAAACCATGACAAATTGCCTCTTTTGTTTATATAAGCCGGCAATCGATAAGAAAAATATACTGCCTGCAGACCAGGCAGTATGATATCCGACAATATATAACCGATTCAGATCAGTTGAGTTTTTTAATTTTGGTGAAGAAAAACAGGAATAACGCGAAGAATAACTGCACACTCGCGAGAATCAACACCGCCGTGGGGGTGCCTAGGTGATCCGCCAGCGAGCCTGCCAGCAGCGAACCGATGGGAGACATGCCTAACATCACCAGCGTGTAAATGCTCATCACCCGGCCGCGTAATTCATCCGGTACGATGTGCTGCACCAGATTATTGGTGAGGTTGACATAAATAATGTAGGACCAACCGATAAACACCAGCGTGATCAGCGACAGAGGCACCGAGCGGATGAATGAAAACGCGATCAGCAGCACCGGGAACAGCAGCGACCCCAGCGTGAGCATTTTTCCCTTGCGCATTGTGGAGATTAAGGAGGCAATCATCAGGGCCGCAACCAACGCACCCGCACCGCGAGAAGATTGCAGCCATCCATTGGTGACCGAGTTGCCATGCAGTACATCCACCGCCCAGGCCGGGATCAAGGTGGTATACGACAGGCCAAATATGCTGGTCACCGCCAGCATACCGATCAAAATCAGGATGGTCTTATTGTGGAAAACATAACTGATCCCCACCTTCATATCGTGCACGGGATCCATGCGGGTGGTGGGCGCGATAAAAGGTGCAAATTGCATCATGGAAAGTGCAATCAGCACGGCGATGTATGAAACGCCGTTGATGGTAAAACAAATGCCCGGTCCAAAGGCTGCGTATGCCAGGCCTGCGATGGCCGGCCCAACCGCGGTGGCCGAATTGAACATGGCCGAGTTGAGTGCAATGGCGTTCCCCATCGACTCGCGGTCAACCAGTTCACGCACAAAAGATTGCCTTGTGGGTGCATCAAAGGCGTTATTGATGCCCAGAAAAAATGCCAGAATGATGATATGCCAGGGGCGGACCCAGCCGGTGAATGTAAGAATGGCCAGCACAAAGGCCAGGGTCATCGATATGGACTGTGTGATCATCAACAGTTTGCGCCGGCTCATCCGGTCGGAGATCACCCCGCCAAACAGGCTGAGCACCCAGGTGGGCAGCCCTGCCGCAAAGCCCACGTAGCCCAGATAGGCTGCTGAACCGGTCAACTGATAGACCAGGTAGCCCTGGGCAGTGCTCTGCATCCAGGTGCCTACCAGGGAGGCAAGCTGGCCGATAAACCACAGTTTGTAATTGGGAAATTTCAACGCCGCAAAGGTATTGGATGGCTTGATGATGAAATCATGCGGCTGCCGCCGGTGCATTCCAGCTTGGTCACCCGGCTGAAGTGCGTTCTTTTTTTCGCTCATGAGATTGGTATCTCATCTCCAATCAGACAGAAATATCCCCAGGATAACAGTATCTATGATAAATCCATTCCTGAAAACAGGAAAGGCGATCAAAATTTCGTACGAGAGTAATGGATACCCTGAAACAGGTATTTATGGGAGGAAATGATACAGAAAGAATTTGTCTTCTTATGGGGAAAAATCAACTGTTGGAAACCCGGTAGAAGATCCGCCATGCCAGAAAGGTCAGCCAGCGCGACGGCTCTTTCTTCTGTCCAAATTCCCACCCTTTCCAGGCTGTCCAGATTGATTCCGGGGTGTACTTGCCCATCGGATCCGCCTTGCTTTGGATGAGCGCCAGCATATCCAGAAAACGTTCATCCCGGCGCACCCACTCAAACCGTGATAAAACATCAGCCACGTGCAGCACGTCATACCAGATGAAGGGGGCTTTCAGCTTGCGAAAATCCGTTCCCATGTAAAAGATATATGGGTGCTCGATCAGGCTTGCCTGCCACAGATGCAGTAGCGTTTCGGTACCGGCCCGGCAGGCCGCTCCATCCCGAAATTCATCAAACTCGGCCAATGCCTTTAGCATTACCAGGTTGGCGTACGGGCATGGGTCCTCACGGCGGCCTGGCCCACGAAAACCACCCAGCGCTTTGGATCCGGTGCAGGGCCAACCGTTGGGTCGCACCAGCCCGGCCAGATATTCTGCCGCTCTGAAAACTGCCGGATGGCGGCTTAAACCCATGCGAGCCAGTGCATACACCAGAATGGGAGCGTCACACAGCGCCCAGGCCCAGGCATCCTCTCCGGTGCCGCCAAAATGAACAGGAATATTCATGGGCAGTTCAAACGGACCTTCATCTGATTGGTGCTCCATCACCCGCGCAAGAATCCTGTCTACCGATGGTTCGCCATTTTGAAAGCCGGCATCCGCCAGGAAAACCAATTTGTGATATTGCTGACCGGCGCTTTTATGGCTGGCGATCACGGTGCCCGGCCAACCGGCCAGTTCCTGCAGCAGAGCCTGCATTTTGGGGTCTGCTGTCAGCGCTTTCCTGGCAGCCTGAACCAGCGGGTGATTTTCCGGCTCTCCTAATAGATCCATCCTGGTGCGGTATTGCAGCCAGGCCTCGCCATCCAACAGCCAATCGACAGGCGCATTGACCATCTTCTCACCAGCCTTTCCGGATAATAAGAGGATCCACCCACGATCCGTGTTAAATATGCTGGATCTCCACATCACCCCATGCCGCCGCCAGCCGTTCTGCCGCCAAACGGCGATGGCATTTTACCGGCGATGCTTCAAAACATAGCAGACAGGTGCGTTTTTCATCGAACATCCTGCGCTCCAGCACCCCCGGGATGTCTCTCTCCTCCATCAACTTCTCATAATCGGTCACATACCCTTCCCAGTTGGGTTCAAGCTGATAACGGCTTAACATCGCGCCAGTGGGGGTCAGTAGAGGGAAATAAATATACTCGCAGCCCAGCACGGCCTGTAGCAGATACGCCAGATCATCCCGGCGGGCATACCCCTCCATCGGGCCATCAGGAAAACGGCGGATATCAATCAGACGCTCGATGTGGTGTTCTCGGAGCGTTTCAAAAAACAGGCTGGCAGGTTTTTTTTCATAACCGGTGGTAAAAAGAATCATTAAGGCCTCACAAAATAGATGAAAAAACTGAAGATACGTGGATTATAGTGTAATTGTATAATTCAATCAGCAGACGTTCGCTGCATTTTATAAATTTTTTCGCCGAGGGATGCAATGACGAAAATTCTCATTCTGGGCGGCACCGGCCGCACCGGCAGATTGATTGCATGTCACCTGTTGGATCAGACGGATGTCGAGATCACACTGGCATCCAGGCACCCGCAGCAGGCCGGCGCACTGGCCGATGAACTGAACGGTCGCTTTCCTGGCGGCCGGGTGAAAGCAGTGTTCGCGGATGCCGGAAATATCAATTCACTGTATTCGGCGTTTGAGGGGCATCAACTGGTCGTGGTGGCATCGCCCACCACCGCCCAGGCTGGCAGCGTCATCTGCTCGGCTATTGAGGCGAAAATTGATTATCTGGATGTGCAATTGAGTGCCGGTAAACTGGCTTTGCTGAATTCGCTGAAGGATGAGATTGAACAGGCCGGCCTGTGTTTCATCACAGAAGCCGGGTTTCATCCCGGTCTGCCCTCCGCGCTGGTG
Source organism: uncultured Anaerolineaceae bacterium (assembly GCA_964532655.1). Taxonomy (GTDB): domain Bacteria; phylum Chloroflexota; class Anaerolineae; order Anaerolineales; family Anaerolineaceae; genus JAJFTV01. Next base: position 5,987 of record CAZHMZ010000148.1, on the reverse strand, counting down.
CGATACGCCGCCTCGCAGATGGACAACATCGAAAGCGCCGTGGTCGCCGGTTATCTGAATATGGGCAGGGACCTCCCTTATACCGATGCGGTGGATGAATTGATCGAGGTGTTTAAAGAGTACCAGGCGCAGGTTTTCAAGGATGGGAAGTGGACCAGCGCAGGTTCCTTTGAGCGAAGAAAGATCGATTTTGGCAGCGACATTGGCCTGAAGACCTGCTACTCCATGTTCTTTGAAGAAATGCGCCATCTGCCGGAGATGTACCCTTCGCTGAAGGAAACCGGCTTTTACATGTCCGAAATCCACTGGATGGTGGATTGGGTCATCATGATGATCACCTGGGCGGGGATACGGCTGTTCCCCAAAGCAGTCCGACCATTGGGAAAGTTACTGTGGTGGGGTATGCGTACCTTTCACAAACCGCCTTACCGCGTGGAACTGCAGGTGCAAGGGCGCGGGATAAAAAATGGTCAGCCGATTGATGTTCAAACCATTGTGGCTCACCCGGATGGCTACGAGCTGACCGCCATACCGGTGGCTGCTACATTGATGCAATATCTTGACGGCTCCGCGCGCAGACCAGGCCTGTGGATGATGGGTCACCTGGCTGAGCCGGCCAGACTGCTGCAAGACATGCAAAAAATGGGAGTGCGCGTCACGCCTTCGGTCTAAATCAGGCCAAATTTCCAGGTTGCAACAATCAAGCGCGATTGTCAGGTAATCAATTGTCGATCGATATTATTTTCATTTCCTGACGGAGTGCTTCCGAAATTCTGTTAATTTCCTGTACTTTATTTTCGGTTTTCCAAACCCTTTTCGTCCATTGAAGAAACTGAACCATCCCATCCATGGAGCGAGAGAATTGATTCATCTCCGGATAAATCGGCATCAACCAGATATGAAAATGCCCTGATGTAAAGTCATTTTGATATGTCATAAAATCCTGCAATTTATACAGATTCGCCAGGATGCATCTAGCTTGATGGACAATTTTCAAGCCTCGTAAATATTCGTCAACAGGGATTTCGTACAGATGAATCACATGCGGAATGGTTCCCAATACCAAAAATCCCGGTATGAAATTGTTCACGTCATGTGCCAGATGCCAGTACGTATCCCTCCAAATTTCTCCGCCAGGAGAAATCACTTCCCCTTTTGCCAACTGACAGCCCAGACAGGATTTCTCTTTCATAGATTCCCCGTTTCGTTGGGTACCCGTCCTGTTTGTTTATGCACCGAAAATATCGCATTTACCCGGTCGATTCTCATGCAAATGACAGATCTGCAATTTTACATCTCCCTCAGATTCCCCTAACAAATCTGCCAGTATATATCATATTAAGGGTACTTGTATAGACAGATCAATGATTCTATAATATTTTTGTCCCTTGTGCAGCGCAAAAAGGCCCCATACTTAGCGACGGGATAAAGATATACCTTACTGGTAGACGTTAATTTGTTGGAAATTTTCAGCAAGTTAATCTGATTTAAGTGTATACTTTACTGCACTGGCTTCCATTCAACTTCAGACTGGCATTTTCAAGACGTTTTCACGAACTGAATAATGTGCTTGTTCCTTGTTTGACCAAAAAAACGAGTAAATTTGCCAATAACTGAAGCATTACTTCTCTGGTGCGCTACGACGGTCATCAATGAACAATACGCCGAGATATAAGAATTCAATGCGCATAACAGGCGAATATACTGTCTGTTTGCATCTGGAATTGTTGCGCATTGATCTCATCATCCGGAGAGCAGTGCGGCGCTGGCAGCAGGCCAGCCAGGATCTCGACGAAAAATTCCGCGGGTTACATATCAACCCTCAGCAGGTACAGGATTTACTGGCGCTCCCCATTGGGGGCAACTGGGGCTCGATCAATCCACCCACCGCAGACGATGAAAGTGAATATTCTCAGAATGAAGCGTTGATCCGCGAGCAGATCGCCGAAGTGTATACCGAGGCATCCCGCGACGGCAGTATGGTACCCCTGCTGGAACTGAAAGAGCGGCTCGGTTTGTGCGATTTTGAATATGACGCACTGCTGATCTGCCTGGCCCCTGCCGTGGACAGCCGTTATGAGAAGATATTCGGATTCCTTCAGGATGACGTCACCAAAAAGTATGCCAGTATCGGATTAATTTTTGATCTGCTGCTGCCCGACGGCATGCAGCGCATGTGTTTTCTCGAATCGTTCACCAACAGCCCGCTGAACCAATACCATCTGCTTCTGCCGATCAACAACCCGAGCGGTGCCGGGCACTCCCTTCTGCGTCAGGCATATTTGCCCGCTCCTGAGATCATCACCTGGCTGATCGGCGCCTATCACGCCCCTGCCGGGTTTGAAGGAGCCATGCATCTGTCTGACACCGCCGAATCGGTGCTGTCCGCCGGACTGCTGCCTGAAACTGAACTGAATGCAGATTTGATCCGCGAAACCAGCCCGGTGGTGATTTTATACGGGCAGGACGATCTCCAGCAAACCGAAACCGCACGGTATCTTTCCGCCGCTTTGAACCAGCCGCTTCTGACAGTGGATGTCTCCAAAGTAGCAGAGCCACACTTTTCAGACGGCACGTTAATCGATTATGTGCTGCGGGATGCTCTGTTGAACGGAGCCATTCCCCAATTCATCAACTGGGATGCCCTGCCTGCAGAAGCCGGTTTACAGCAGGCACTGTTCCAAAAAATCAATCTCCTTGAAATACCGGCGATTCTGCAAAGCCGCTCCATCTGGCAGATTAATCGCAACGGCAGCCGACATATCAAGCCGGTGCAATGGGTAAAATGCGATCTGCCCAACAGCACACAGCGCTTCCAGCTTTGGAGAAACCTGCTCTCAAATGAGGATGGACCCACAGCTCAGGAAATCGATATTCTGTCCGGCCAGTTCACCCTTACCTCCAATCAAATCCGCAACGCGGTGTACACCGCCCGCGATACGGCATTACAGCAGAACCGAACCATCACCACCGCCGATCTGTATGACGCCGCCCGCATGCACTCCAGTCACCATCTGGAGAGCCTGGCAATAAAAATTCCACCCCGCTACGGCTGGAATGACATTGTATTGCCGGAAGATGAAATGACCACCCTGCACGAGATTGCCGAAACCGTTCGCTGGCGGTCTGTAGTGCTGGAAGATTGGGGTGTCGGTCAGCGGTTGATGCCCAATGCGGGCATCTCGGCTCTGTTCGCAGGTCCTTCCGGTACCGGTAAAACGCTGGCTGCTCAGGTGATCGCCGCTGAGCTGAAGATGGATTTGTATAAGATCGATCTCTCCACGGTGGTCAGCAAATATATCGGTGAAACGGAAAAGAATCTGGAACGCATCTTCACACAGGCGCATAACAGCAACTCCATCCTGTTCTTCGACGAAGCCGATGCCATCTTTGGCAAACGCTCGGAGGTAAAAGATGCCCATGACCGCTATGCGAATATCGAGGTAGGATATCTGCTCCAGCGTATGGAAACTTATGACGGCATCGTCATCCTGGCCACCAATCTGCGCGCCAACCTGGATGATGCTTTTACCCGCCGTCTGCAGTTTGTGGTTGACTTCCCCTTCCCCGATGAAGAGGAGCGTTTGAAAATCTGGAATGTACTGTTCCCGCCCGGCGTTCCACGCGAACCCGGCATTGACTTTGCATCTCTCGCTCAGCGGTTCAAACTGACCGGCGGAAGCATCCGCAATATCATCATTGGCGCGGCATTTCTGGCTGCCAGCCAAAGTGTTCCCGTCTCTACCCCGCATATCTTACGCGCCCTGCGGCGCGAGATGCAGAATATGGGCCGTTTGATTAATGAAAAAGATGTTACGACGTTGATCCAGGAGGATATCCATGGCTAACAAACAGGGTGATCGCAGCTCCACGTTGCAGGAAAAACAAAATATTGCCAACAACCGATCATCTGGATCTTTGCTTGAACCATCTCAGGTGCAGCCGGAGAATATCCTGCTGGAACAGGCAACCGAGCAGCCCGCTCAGGCATCTCCTGATACTCTGCTGCAACTGCACCGGCAATATGGCAATGCCCAGGTCCAGCGTGCACTGGACGAGGATCAGCCTGGATCTGTACCGGTCAACCCGCGCGGTGAGCTTTCCCGGCATGTGGCTCGTGAGATCCAGCGCGCCCGCTCCGGCGGATCACCCCTGCCCGGCCCGCTCAACCAGCAGGTCAGTGAGCAACTGAACGGTGATTTCAGCCAGGTACGCCTGCACACCGACCGTCAGGCAGACCGTTTGTCGGAACAGTTGCAGGCACGCGCCTTCACCTCAGGCAACAATATCTTCTTCCGCCAGGGCGCATATGCTCCGCACAGCGCACGTGGACGGCACACGCTCCTGCATGAACTGACGCACGTCATGCAGCAATCCGGCAGCCCTGACAGCTCCGGACCGCTCAAGCTGGGACCCGCGAATGACCGTTTTGAGCAGGAAGCCGATCGGACCGCTTCTCACAGCGCAGCCCGGCAATCCGGTGTATCGGCTGCCCAATCGGTTCAGCGATCAATGGTTCAGCGCGAGGGCGGCAATACCTCCCCCTCCACTACCTCTCAGCCCCCACGCCGGTTGCCCCCTCTGCCTCCTCAACCGTCGCCTGTTGTATCAAATCCCGTAACCCAGAACACCACCGTTAACCCAACGGCACATCAGGTTCCCAGAGGTCCCCTGCCACCTGTCCCTGTCCGACAGCAACCTGTCATTACACCACAGACCACAACGCAAACCTCTCCGCTAACTGCGCAGCAAACCGGGCCGAAAACCGGCACAAAGCCTCCCGTCCCACAAAATAAGGCCCTGCCGCCGCTTCCGGCTCCTAAAACCGCGCCCAAAACTCCACCTCCGGTACAAAATCCGATTCCTGAAACATTGAAGGAAATGGGGGTCACCCAGACGAAATGGAACGCCCTCTCGGACCAAAAGCGTACCCTTGTGAAGGGGATGCTGGCCGAACCTGAACTGCTGGTCGGAATCGTGGACATGATCTTCTATGACCGCTGGGTAAAAGACGGGGCGGACAACGATCTGTTGGATGGCACTTTACTGCGCGCCATCTGCGAAAATTTCAAAATGACATTCAGGGCATGGAATTCACAGGTCAAAGAACGCCGTAACGCTTTGATCAATTTACGGACCAAACCGTACATTAAGCAACTTGCTAAAGCGGCACGCGAAAATTCATGGCCCAGAAATGGCGATAATCAGGAAATCTTTGACAGCACCGCTCTGGAGAAGATCATCACCTTCTTCCAGGTACCTTTTGCCAAATGGAACGGAATTTTCAATGAGCAGCGCAAGATATTGGAAAGTCTTCCCACTACCGCCACCCAGCACGCGCAGGAGCTTGGCCGAGCAGCCGTAACAGGTACTTTCCCGCGTGATGATACCTTTAAAGCGCTTGCCTATGATAAGTGGGCCCAAATCAAAACAGCCGATGCTTCTTTGACACCGGAGGAATGGAATCAATTTGATACAACCACCCGACGCGATATTTTGGGTGCCGCGACTGATGTGGAACGGAAGAAAATCCTCAGTAAGGCACAATACAAGCAGGATAAAACCAGCAGCCTGGGTGAAAAAGCTCAAAAAATCTTTGATAACCCCATTGTGGATGCGCTTTCGGGCGGCGCAGGTACCAGCAGCAGCATCGCTTCAGCCACCGAAAAAGAAGGTGAATCCAATGCAGTCTCCTCAGGGATTGGCCTGGGCGCTGCCAGCCTGGATACCGTTGTACAAAGCATGACCCTGATCGGATCGCTGTCTCATATCGCCCGCGGTCAGCGCATGGCCAGGCGAAAAAACGCTTCGGCCGCCTCAAAAGCCCTGGGGGCCAAACACACCCGCGAAGGTATATGGGGCACAGCATCCTCTGCGCTGGGTCTGGGCGGCAGTATCAGTTCCATGGTCAGCAATTCCTCCAAGATAAATGACCCGGATAAGGACGAGGAATCCGGTCTATCCTCGCGCGCCGATTACGCCTCCGC
>CAZHMZ010000147.1:7301-9635 GCA_964532655.1 uncultured Anaerolineaceae bacterium | reverse complement strand
TCGACCGTTTTCATGCCCTCCGGCCAGGTCTCCGGGCAGCAGATGATGCCGTGGAACAGCTCGTCGATACCGTATTCAATAGCCTCGCGGAAGCTGACCGCCCCCACATGCGCGATGACCTTTACACCGTGTGCGTGGCCGTGTTCCACCGCTGCCTTGAGGATCTCACCCCGCATGGAGGCGTAAATTTTCACCGAGGTGGTACCCTCTGAAATAGAGTGATCGATCTTCAGGCGGGCTTCTTCAGGGGTGTGTAGTTCTTCCAACCAGCGGACGATGGTGTTGGGCATATCCAGATACACGCCCGACAGGAACAGGCGCGGCCCATCAAAAAAGCCCGCGTCGATCCGGTCGCGAAGGGCCAGATCGGTGTCCGGCTCCATCGACCCCGGCAGGCGCACGCTGGTGACGCCGCCGGCCAGGTACAGGGTGACCAGTTTCTCGTTGCTGATATGCCGTTCGATCAATCCGCCGCCATACAGATGGCCATGGGTATCAAACAAACCGGGGATGATGGTTTTGTCGCTGAAATCCACCAGTTCGGCGTCCGCCGGGATCTCCGGCTGGCTGAGGGTGATGGCGTAGATTTTTCCGTTGTTGAGTTCGACATAAGCGTCATTCAGGGCCAGTTCGGTGGAAGGGTTGATCAATTTACCGCAGTGGATAAAAAGGTGTTTTGTTTCCAATCGCGTTCGACGTGTCATCTTGAGTCTCCTGAACAGAAAGGTTCGGAATTTGAAATCCCGCACAGTTGGCAGGATAATTTCCACAATTCAGCAGCCATTACTTCGTTCTCAGCGTTTTGGCTGGGCACCCGGGGCTGAGAGTTGTACCAGTAATCAGCCGGGTTTTGCAGAACGTCATTTTCACGGCTGAGATGCAGCACGGTTTGAGCCGGCACGGAGGGATCGGTGCCTTTCTGGCTGCGCCAGGCCCATATTCTTTGTGAGAGAAATCCGCGTTCCTTCAGAGCGATTTGCGTTTTCACCAGCCCCGGATCCACCGCGAAGGCGCGCACCGGTTTACCGGCCATCCGCCGGTTGAACTCGCGGGTAAACAGCACATTGGACAGTTTGGAGCGGGCGTAAGCCATGATCCCCAAATATGGAAATGGCTTGTTCAGGCGCTGAATGTTCATGCGCGCCCAGTAGTGCGAGTGCGAACTGACGGTGATGACGCGGTGGTCGGCACCGGAGGTCAGCACCGGCAGCAGTTCGTGCGTGAGCAGAAATACCGCCAGGTGATTCACCGCCAGCGTCAATTCGATGCCATCTACCGTGCGGGTGAGGTTCTGGGCATACAGACCAGCGTTGTTCACCAGAATATCCAACCCGGACAGGCCGCGTTCCTGGAGCAATGACATGATCTGGCCGGCCAGGTCGCGCACCTGCGCCTGGGATGAGAGATCGGCCAGCAGGTACTGCGCCTGCGCTCCCGGCACGCTGGCGCGCACCAGCTCTTCTGCCTGGCGACAGCGGGCCTGGCTGCGGCCCACGCCAATCACACTGGCTCCTTCAGCGGCTAAAGCCAGCAGGCTGGCCAGCCCGATACCGGCGGTTGCGCCGGTGATCACCGCTGTCTTTCCGGATAATGCGCCATCTACGGACATAAAAGCTCCTTCTGAACGCTGACCGAAATTGTGATATGGGTTTGTTCTTTGTACTCTGATTAAGAAGTCAACCGACTTTGTATCTGTTTACCGGAAAATCTCTTCAAACCCGTTTAACGCCGCGGAGACAGCTTCGTCGTTGATCTCGTAGTGCGTCACCAGCCGCATCCGGCGCGGGCCATCGGTGTCGATCAGTACCCCGCGCTTTTCCATCTCGGCTGCCACGTCAAACGAGCTAAACCGGGAATCTTTCGTCAGGCGGAAAAAGACGATGTTGGTAGCAGGTTCATCTTTCTCCACCTCCAGGCCTTTGATCTGTTTCAGACCGGCGGAAAGCGTTTTGGCCCGACGGTGATCTTCGGGCAGGCGTTTTGACATTACTTCCAGCCCGATGATGCCCGCCGCGGCCAGAATACCCACCTGGCGCATCCCCCCGCCCAACTGCTTGCGGATGCGGGTGGCGCGGGTGATAAAGTCACGCGGGCCGCACAGCAGCGAACCGGCCGGTGCGCCCAATCCCTTGCTCAGACAAAATGTGACCGTATCGGCCGGGGTAGCCAGGTCTTTTACCGGCACATTCAGCGCCGCGGCCGCGTTGAAAATGCGCGCGCCATCGATGTGCAACAGCAAACCGTTTTCGTGCGCCAGGTCGCCCACGCAGCGGGTATATTGGGCAGTCAGCGGCATACCGCCGGTCCAGTTGTGCGTGTTTTCCAGGATGATCA
>CAZHMZ010000147.1:0-7201 GCA_964532655.1 uncultured Anaerolineaceae bacterium | reverse complement strand
GCCATGGCCTGGCGCATTTCCGGGGTGGGATGGGTGGTGGTGTCGGATCGAAAATCGTAAAGGGGAGAAGGGGTGGGATTTGTCATGGGGATTATTGTATCATTGCGATCCATTTTCAGATGGAGCCTGTGGATAAAAAAACAGCCGGCCGGGAGTGAATAACTCCGGCCGGCCGGTTGTTCTTACTCAGCCCGGCGTTGGATCCGCCCGCCCAGGCGCATCCAGCCAATTTGGCCGTCATCGCGGCGCAGGAATTCACCTTTGGCGTTCTCAAAAATGCCTTCCAGCACCAAAAAATGATCTTTTTCAAAGAAACGAGCCTGCATGGGCGGCAGGGCTCCACTCTGATCTTCGGTTTGCAGCCGGTGATTGATCAAAATCCCGCCGTCATTGGGGCTGATTGTGAGGGAATCACCGGTAGAGGTGAGACAGGTGAGGTTGTACTCAGCCAGTTGGGCAGCCGGCAGATCCTGTGTCTGCGGGAACTGTTCTACCACACCCAGGAAGTGCTCCCAAGCCCATTTGCGGGCGGCCTTGTGAGCCATATCGCCGCGGTCAAGGTTGGTCATCACCGTCAGGGCCACACCCTGCTCGGGGGCATACCAGAAATCAGATTCCTGCCCAAAAGTGGTGCCGCCGTGGTTGTAGATCTTCACACCGTTCAAATCATTGATGGTCCAGGTGAGACCCACCCAGCTTCCATCACCCTGCGGTGCCATGGGCGTTTTCATCAGCCGCATGGATTCCGGCGTGAGAAGGCGTTCGCCTTTAGCCGTAAGACCGTCACCCATCTGGAAGCGCATGTATTTGATCTGATCCAACGCATCGGAGGTGATGCCGCCGGCCGGCGCGGCAAAGCGCGGAACCGGCCACGGGGTAGCCACAATCACGTTATCGCCATCAAGGTAGTGCCCCACCGAAAAGCGGTGCACCATCACATCAGCCGGGAAGAAATAACTGTTGGTCATCTCCAGCGGGGCCAAAATCAGCTCGTTCATGGCCTCTTCGTAGGGCTTGCCGGTCACCACTTCCAGGATCCGGCCGGCCAGCACCAGCGCGGCGTTGTTGTACGAGTAGATGCGCCCCACCGGGGTCTGCTGCGCCAGATCGGCCATCTGATCCGTGAAACGGGCCAGCGCGTCGTCACCCATCCCGCACTCCGGGAAGAAATCACCCAGCCAGCCGGGGGTGTGGGTGAGCAGCATTTTGAGGGTTACCTGCTCACCGGCTTCGGGATCAGCCACCTTAAAGCCCGGTAAATACTTGCGAACACGGTCGTCCAGGTTAAGTTTGCCCTGTTCCACCAACCGCATAATGGCCGTGGCGGTAAACGTCTTGGTGGTGGAACCGATCTGGAAGAGGGTTTCAGCGGTGACGGGCTGCGGGTTGGTGATGCTGGTGACGCCCAGACCGGCTGTGAACTCCTGCCCGCCGGCCACCATGCCGATGGACAGGCCCGGTACGTGCGCTTCTTCCATGGCAGCCCGGGTGATCTCAACCAGTTCTTCAAATTTCGCCTCAACAGGGCGGTCGTCTTGAATGGGTTGCACAGACGCCTCCGTTTACTGTCGTTCGGAAATCCGGCCGCTGTCGCGGTACCAGCCAATGCTTCCGTCAGCGCGGCGGATAAAATCACTGCGCATGCCGATGGCGGGACCTTCCACCATGGCGGCTTTATCCGGGGCGTAGAAGGACAGCTTGTAAATATCGGGGTCTTCCGGATCGATCGATTTGACCACCAGCCTGTTCTCTTCATCGACGGTGATTTCAAAACCGCTGCCGCCCGGTTTAGTGTAGGTACCGGCGTATTCAGCCAGTTTTTCGGCCGGGAGCGTGATGTAATTGTACGCGGGGGTCTTGATGCCCAGGAAGGTTTCCAGAATGATGGGGGCCATCTGCATGTGCAGGAACACGCCGATGTTGGCATTGGTATCCAGCGCCAGCGCAAATTTTCGCGACGGCACATAGCGGAAATCAGACTGCTGACCGTTGATGGAGCCGCCGTGGAAGACCACGCGTTCGCCGTCCACATCTGCCAGCATCAGTGAGAGACCCATCCACTCGCCTAAACCGCCGCCGGCTTCGTGCTGCGGGGTATGCATTTGCTTCAGCAACTCAGGACTCAGTACCTGGGTGCCATCTGCGGCCTTGCCATCACCCATCAGGAATTCGGCATATTTAAGCTGATCATGGACGTCATTCATCAGACCGCCGGCCGGGGCAGCAAAACGCGGAACCGGCCACGGGTTGAATACCTCGGCCTGCATCGTGACGGGATCGTTGTTGTGTCCGCTGGCAAATGGGAAATTCATCATATCCTGCGGCAGATAGTAGGATCTCTTAAGACCCAACGGGTCCAGCACCAGCTCCTGCATGGCGGCTTCATACACTTTGCCGGTCACGGCCTCAATCACCCGTCCGGCCAGGATAAAGCCCGAGTTACAGTAAGAGAAGACCTCGCCCAGCGGGGTTAACTGCGGCACATCGGCCAGGGTGGCCGCATAACGAGAGAACACATCATCTCCGTTGCCGCAATCGACAAAATGATCACCCAGAAAGCCGCCGGTGTGTGTGAGCAAATGGCGCATGGTGGCGTGTTCGGTGACCTCGGGGTCGGTAAATTTCAGATCGGGCAGGTAGGTTTTTAATGGGGCATCCAGGTCGATCTTGCCCTGCTCCACCAGGCGCATGACGGCCACGGCGGTGTAGGTTTTACCGGTAGAACCGATTTCGAACAGGGTGCGTGAAGTGACCGGTAAGGGATGGTCAACATTGGTCACGCCCAACCCGGCGGTGAATTTTTGTCCGTCGCACAAAATCCCGATGCTGACGCCCGGCACGTGAAGCTGATCCATGCGGACCAGAATCTCTTCACAAACTTTCTTAAAGCGAGGATCACTGATATCATCAAAACCCATCGTCACAGTATGCATGGTCATATCTCCAGATCAAAAGATGTGGTGTTCTGACCGGCACCAGCAGTACCGCGATTTACTTATGCCTCTTCCAGAACGATAAAGTTGAACACTTGCTGATTGTTAAAAGAAACCTCCTATCGCACCACATTGTAACATTGTGTTTTCTTTTTCTCCACAGTGCATGTTTATGAAAAAGAAATTGGATAGGAGGAGTATTTTGAATTTTGAAAAGCAGCCAAATAACTGCCTGGTTAATGCACCACCCGGTAGCCCATGTGAGTCACACCGGGGGCCTGGATCACCTGTGTCGGCTCAAGTTGAAGGGGGCCCACCCCTTCAAACGGTGACTGACCGGCACTCAGGATCACCGGCGCCACATCCAGCCACATTTCATCCAGCAAACCGGCCTGCAAACACTGCCGCGCCGTGCTGGCGGTGCCCACCGCCACATCCCTGCCGCCGGCCGCTTCTTTGGCTTTGCGAACGGCTTGTTCAATACCGCTGGTGACAAATATGAACGGCGATCCATCATATTGCCACTCGCGCGGTGGGTTGTGCGTCAGCACGATGCAGGGTATCCCGCCGGGCGGTCTTCCATTCCAGCCATCGGTGATGTCAAACGTTTTCCGTCCGGTGATGACGGCTCCGATTGAGGAGACATATTCACGCAGGTGGTCGATGCTTTGACGGCTCAACATGGATAGCGGGACGTCCCCTTCCATGCTATACGGGATATCCCCCATGTTGTACCAGGCGAACAGTGCATCGCCGCCATCACCCATCGGGTTTTCCGGGCCGTCATTAGGTCCGGCAGAATAACCATCCAAAGAAATGGATGTGTTGAAGATGACTTTTCCCATATCATTTTCCTTCTATAAAGCGATCCTTTTCTCGCCCCAGGATACAGAGATGCCGTTGTCGTGGGTAAGAAAATGTATTTCCCCGTTGATGTACAATACCAGACCGAATATCGATTGACAAGGGAAAGGCAGCCCTGTGCAATCTGCGCGCGGGAAACCCTCTTCGCGTAGCGGGGTTTTCAGCATATACTCATCACTGAAATAACTCAGGGAGAGAATCATGTCAGTCAACGGCTTTGTCCTCATTACCGGCGCACTGGGCGGATTGGGTTCAGCGCTGGCGCGAGAATGCGCCCGGCGCGGGTATGATTTGTTTTTGACCGATCAACTGGCGGACGGCGAAGAGTTCACCACGAACCTGGCCAGGCTGTATGGCATCCAGAGCCGCTACGCGGCCTGCCAGCTTACCTCAGCGGAGGAGCGTTCACGGCTGCTGGAGAGCATTGCCCAACAGGGCATCCGCTTTCGCGGGCTGCTGAATGTGGCCGGGCGGGATTTTGAAGGGGCTTTCCTCTCACGCACCCGCCGTGAGGTGACTCACCTGAGCGAACTGATGATCACCGCCAATCTGGATCTGACACATGGGGTGCTGGCGCTGCGGCAGCCGGACACGCGCTTTCTGCTGGTGAATGTAGGCAGTTTGGCGGCATTTTTCCCCATGCCCTACAAGGCGGTGTACTCATCGACCAAGCGCTTTTTGCTCAATTTCACTTTGGCGCTGCGCGAGGAAATGAAGGATTACGGGAATGCCTTGATTGTCTGCCCGGCCGGTTTGCCCACTCACGCCGCTTCGATCGAAAAAATGAAAGCCCAGGGTTTCTGGGGCCGCGCCACCATGTCCGATACGGCCGTGGTAGCCCGCCGCACGCTTGACCTGGTGCTGCAGGGCAGGGCGGTGTACGTGCCGGGGACAGTGAATCAATTATTCACGTGGTTGAGCGGATGGCTGCCGCCCACGCTGTTGACGGCGTATCTGGGTCGGCGTTGGAGATCCGGAAAAATCCTGGAGGCGGTCGATAAGTCGCCGTTGGAGGGGGTGTAGGAAAGGTGTAAGGTTCTCTCCGCATAGGGTGGGTGGAGGGCGGTAAACTAATCAGATATGAATGGTTTCTTGTCCGCCCGGAACCCACCAACAGGCCGGTATAAGGTTAAGGGAATCCAGCAGGGGCACGGCATGCCGTGCCCCAACAGCGCCTAAAACGGCCCGTAACCAATGCTGACCGCCAGCACCAGGAACGTCGCCGAAACCACCAGCAGCACCAGCCACAGTGGCCAGGTCCAGCGGATCCATTTGGTGTAGCTCACCACCGTCAGGCTTAAGGCAATCAACAGCATGGCATTTGTGGGATAGGCCATATTGGTGAAACCATCGCCCAGGCAGTACGCCGATACCGAAGTCTGGCGGGTGATGCCAATCAAATCAGCCAGTGGGAAGAGGATGGGCATCATCAGAAAAACCTTGGCGGTGGATGAGGCGATAAACAATTCCAGGAACAGGGTAAGCCCAAAAATCAGCAGCACGCCGGTCACCGGGGTAAGGCCGTCTAGAACCGACGATGTTTTATACAACAGCGTATCCATTACCCCGCCGCTGTCGGCGATATATTTGATGCTGGCCGCCATCATCACCAGCGGCAGACCCGGGAAGATGCCTATAATGCCTTCTCTGGCGCCCTGCCATACCAGCCGTCCGCCTCTGCCGGATAGCAGCCCCGCACCCAGCCCGGTGATAAAAAACAGGATCCCCACAATCGGCAAGGCGTAATCGGAAATAGCCGGAATAAACGGCCCCGAAAAGAGCACCGCCAGGATCAGAATCAGCATGCCCTGCAGCCAGCGTACCGCGCGACGGGCTGCCGGCGTCTGGTCATCAGCGGCGCTAAAGTGAGAGGATGAATATTTTTTGCGGAGCTCAATCTCATCCTGATACACCGGCGACGCCTGCGGATTTTTATCAATCTTACGGGCATAGCGGGTGAGAAAGATTGCAAGGACAACATAAATGATGATAAAGAAAGGGATGCGCAGCCACACCCCTGAGAAGGCCGGCAGGCCGGCGATGCGCTGGGCGATGCCGATGGTAAAGGGGTTGGTGATGGCAGCGGTAAAGCCCATGTTGACCGCCAGAATACTCATCCCCAATCCCACCAGGGCATCCCAACCCAGTGAGTAGGACAGCGCCAGGATGATGGGAATGGTCAGGATGATCTCTTCCAGCATTCCAAACACCGCGCCCATCAGCATATAAACCAGCGTGATGATCAGCAGAAGGCGATATTTTTTCTGCCCAAAGCGCCGCACGATTCCGCTGATGAGAATCTGCAAAATGCCGGTTTTATCCAGGATGGCGAAGGCCGCCCCCACCATCAGGATAAACAGTAGGATGACCAGTAAAGTCAGGCTGTTTTCCGCGCGCCACAGCACCTCAATGGGCGCGGTAAACCAGCGCCAGATTGGATAATCCGGGCGGTCGGTGTAGGTGAAGGTATCCGGCAGGATCTCCGCCCGTCCATTCACCTCGATGCGCTCGAATTGACCCGCCGGCACCACGCGCGTCAACACGCCGGCCAGCACCATCAGCAGAAAGAGGATCAACAACGACTGCAGAAATGCCCTTTTACCGATCTGGGCGCCGGCTTTTTCATCCATAAAAATGCTCCCTGGTTACGAATATTGAGCGCAATTATATCCACTAACGCGCCGGAAACAAAAAAACCGCCCGAAAGATGATTCATTTCGGGCAGGCCTGATGGATGCAAAGGTGGATGGGCGAGTCAGCCCTGTTTATTCTGGTGTGCCAAAATCGGCAGAAAAATAACCTTTATAGCGACTGTCAGCCGCATAGATATATCCAATACCCACCTCGGTCAGGTCGGGATGGGTCATCACCATGTAATGATCCGCGCTGTTGAACCAGCCGGTGAACGCCTGTTTAGGATTATCAAAAACTCCCCCGCCGGCATACAGGTTTTCACCAGCCGCGGTAAATAGGTACCCTTCGGCGCTGATTCGTGTATCGAATGTGGTGCCATCCCGACTGTCATGGCTGAAATAATCGTTGCAGGCCATATCCGCGCTGTGCTTGCGGGCTGCTTCAGCCAGATCGTCGTCCCACTCCAGCAGGTTTAGCCCCAATCGTTCCCGCTCGTTGTTGACCAGCTCAAACAGATCCTGCTCATATTGGGTATTGGTGCTCACCTCGCAATCCGGCTGCCCATAGATTTCAGATTGAATTTGCTCGGGGGCTAATGGCTCCAATAGCGGGATGATGCGCGACAGATCCGACGCAGCAGCATCCAGGTCTTCAGGAGATAAGGTTGGTGATAATGGGGTGGAATCGACGGTCGGGGTGATCTGTTGCTGGTAACGAATTCCGCCGAGGACAGCCGGCGCTGACGCAGCCGGCATCCCCAGCCAAATTAT
>CAZHMZ010000146.1:0-9662 GCA_964532655.1 uncultured Anaerolineaceae bacterium | reverse complement strand
GCGCGCGGCGGCATCTTTGAGGGCTGGCGGGATGCGCGCTGGTTCATCACCGGGCCGGGCAAAAAGCTGGAGATCGCCGTGAATGGAATGGTACGTTTGCTGGTTGGTGAAAAGCCCGGCGATTGATTGGATCGCCGGTTGTGTTGTGGATCAGGTTTTCTTGAAGGAAGGTGAAACATGAACCGTAAAGGAACGCTGAATGCGCTGGTTGTCATTCTGTTGGCTGTTTCCTGGCTGGCCGGCTGCACCGGCCTGGCTGAAACAGCCTTACCGGTTCAGGAAAATACACCAATAATCACCCAGCCTGCCGCTGAAGCGCCGAATGAAGCGTCACCGGTTGCCACAGAGGAAGTCGTCCAAACAGAGGCTCCGGCAACCGAACAGTCTGTCGCCGCGATGGAAAACGCCGCAGAACGGCGCCCGGTTATCATCGATACCGACATGGCGGCGGACGATTGGATGGCCATTCTGTATCTGTTGCAGCGCAACGATCTGGCGGTGCAGGCCATCACGGTCGCCGGTACCGGTGAAGCCCACTGTGAACCGGGCGTCAAAAACGCGCTCGGTCTGGTGGCCCTGGCCGATTATGAGCCCATTCCAGCAGCCTGCGGGCGCGAAACCCCGCTGCAGGGAAACCACGCCTTCCCTGATTCCTGGCGCACCTGGGTGGACAGTCTGACCGGCTTGGAACTGCCTGCGGGGGGTGAACCTTCGCAGATGGCCGCAGTAGAGCTGATCACCTCCATCCTGCAATCCTCGCTTAACCCGGTAACGCTTTTTGCCAGCGGGCCGCTCACCAATCTGGCCGAGCTTTTCCAAAGTGATCCCTCGCTGACCGGGAAGGTTGAAATGCTGTACATCATGGGCGGGGCGGTGCACGTGCCTGGCAATGTCAAATCCTCTGTACCGGAAATCGATAACGTGACGGCGGAATGGAATATTTACGCGGATCCCACCGCAGCAAAAATTGTGTTTGAATCCGGAGTGCCCATCACCCTGGTGGGGTTGGATGCCACCCAGAACACCCCTGCCTCGCGGGAATTCTACGCGGCGCTGTCCGACCGGCACATCACCCCCGAAGCCGAATGGCTGTACGAGCTGTACACCCGCAATGCTTATCTGTATGAGTCGGACACCATGTACTTCTGGGATCAGTTGACAGCGGTGGTGCTCAGCGATGAAAGCGTGGTAGAAATTGTGCCGGATATGGTATGTGTAACGGTTGAAGAGGGCCCTGGTAGCGGGCAGACGGTATCGGCGGAGGGTTGTCCGGCGATGCGCGTAGCCGTTTCGGCCGACCGACAGAAGTTTGAGCAGTTGTTTTTGGATACATTAAATACGGGAGATGAATAAAGGTGGAAAAAAGAAACGCAACGATGAAACCAAGAGTGGATCCGTCTGTATTGGCAATTATTTCGGTGGTATTAGGTGTACTGGCGCTGCTGGCATGGCTTTTCCCCTTAATCGGTGGTGGGGCTGGGATTGGGTATCGGCTCGCGTAAATCAGACAGGCTAAAAGCAGCGCTGTGGTGAATAATTCTCTCAGCAATCGGGCTGGTTTTGACGCTGGCAAACTCGGCCTACGGGATCTACCTGGGATATACCGGCCAGTTATTTTAGTCAGCTCGTTTTGTCCGGTCGGGGCCAGCCGGAAAAGAATCAAAACCCATGATAAACTGGGGTAATCACTGCTGCATCCAGGTGGATGATGATTTACAGCGGTAAAAAATTATGAAAATCAGGTTTAAAGATGATGAAAAAACTATTCGCATTACTTTTGACAGTCATTTTTCTGGCAGGGTGCGCAGCTCCCACGCCGGATGCAAACACACAGCAAACCGAGACCTCCGGTACTACGGCGGCTCTGGTAAGCACCCAGATGGCGGATGCCAATGCCACCCAAACGGTGATAGCAGGGTATACCCCCACCGCAGCGCCGGCCACCGCCACCCCCGAGGTTCCGCCGGAACCAACTGTTGAGGTTAACCTGTCAGAGGCCAACAGCACCGGTATGGTGGTGGAAAACGGCACGTGGATGGTGATCAATTCAGCCGGCGAAACCACTGCTACATGGACGGGCACGGAATGGTCTTACAACATGGATGCCATCACCGTTGAACGCACGATTGTGGGCTTTGAGGGTCAGGATGCTGCCCTGCTGGATTCACTGTTTGCCCAACCGGTGGAAGATACGCCGGAGAAACATTTCACCGATCCCGCCACCGGGCAGCCGCTGCCGTTTGGCTATGTGCGCGAGGAAAAAATCTCAGCGGTCAGCACCGAGAACGTGCCGTACGAGATCCCCATTTCTATGTACGCCGTGCGTGTGCTGGGTGTGGTGCAGGTGACTACCACCAACAACGCCCTGGTTCTGGAGATGCCGCTCACGGTTGACCGGACGGTGGTGTTTGTGATGGACGAAAATATCGCCCAGGGAATTTTACTGTACGGCCTGAACAACGAAGACATCCCCGCGGGCACCTCACTGGTGCAAAAAGCGGCAGTGCTGTTCCAATCCAGCACCAAACCGGATTTGCTGAACGCCGATTTGCGCGGTCAGCAGGTTCTGATCGGCATTTATCATGACATTCCGGATGTGCTCTGGCAGGTATACCCGCAGTGGAATATCAATGAAACCAGCCGTACCATGCTGGCGTTTCTGCAGGACCCATCCCAGCCGGCGCCAGTGTACAACGCCTTTGACAGCCTGATCGTCATCCCGCCTGTCTGGAACGCGGCCCTGTGGGTGCCAACCAGTGTGTTGGAAGGTCTGCAGGCTGCTCAGTAAAAGATTTTTGGTTTTCAGATATGAAAAGCTCCCCATTCGGGGAGCTTTTTTTATAACTGTGAGGAAAAGAGATATTTTGTGGGAGATTGGGTGGAATGCAATCAATATTATGTGGTGCGTTCAAAGAACGAACGCACTCTACGTTCTGCAGAAGGTTCTACAACTATGTCCATTGTGTCCGTAGCGACGGACCATCCAGAGGACTGTTTGGTAACGTTTCCATATCTGGAACTACTACTGCATATTCTCGGGCGGATCTCTACGGGAAAGTGGGAAAAGCGCCCGCTTTCCCTACGAGATGACAAAATGAGATCATTTTACGATTGTTATTCACTCGCGAGAAGGCTCCCTCAAGTGTCATTTCTCTGCGGACGGCGTCAGCCGTCCGCAGAGAATCCGTGGGCGAAGGTCCGCCCGATAGCTATTATTCGGACATTTCCATATCTGGAACCTGTAAAGATCGATCTCCAGGCAGAGGTGACACAATGAGCCGGATTCCGGTGACGGGCTGCTTACCCACCGAACCCCCCCCCCGGTTATTTGAGACACTATCAATGTTGATACAAAAATGGTTACCGGGAAAGGGTATGATTAAAGGACACCCGTCGATGTGCCCGCGCAGGGTATCAGGCGGTGGATTAATGGGGGAAAATTTGCAAACGTATCAAAATTTGAGCGGAGAATCAGGCGTGCGCGCCTATGAAATTGGTGACGACTTTATCAAGGTTGAATTTTCAAACGGGACCTATCTGTACACATACCAGAGCGCCGGCGAGTAAAACATTGAGACCATGAAGCAATTGGCCGAGGAGGGTCGCGGACTGAACCGCTTTATCAACCGCGTGGTCAAAGAATTGTTTGAATCAAAATATCCTACTGAAGATTCTGGCTGATGGTCGGATTGCCGCCGGAAACCGGTATGCCAGGCGCAGGGAAACCGAAGGGTTTTTCCGGCTTGCGCCTGAGAGCGGAACAGGGATAATAGGGTATACAAGCAGACATCCCATCAACAAAGGAATATGCTATGCCCTGGTACCCCTGGATCGAAATTGTGCCGGATGAAACCTCTGACGAAGAGGTGCTGGCGCTGTATCAGCGCACCCGCGAACCATCCACCGGCAGGGCGCCCGATGTGGTGCGCCTGAACAGCCTCATTCCACCAGTGGCAGAGTGCGTCGACCGGCTTCAGCACGCCGTCCATGACGGGCTGAAGGGCCTGACGGTACGCGAACGGGAAATTGCCGCTTTACTGGTTTCGACCTACAACGGCTGTGTGCATTGAACGGCCAGCCACCTGGCAGCCCTCGGTCGAGCGGCAAGAGATGAAGCCTTTGCAGAACAGGTGAAAACTGATTTCACCAAATCCAGCCTGAGCCTGCGTGAAAGAAGAATCGCTGATTTCACTATCAAAGTAACACGGGCCCCAAACGCCTGCAGCCCCGATGATATCCGGCTTCTGCGGGAGGCCGGCCTGGCAGACCGTGACATTCTCAGCCTGGTGCAGGTGATTGCCTATTACAACATGAGCACGAGAATGTTTGAATCGCTCAGCACGGTGGACCCGTAAAGATAAACCGATCTAAAAAAGAACAGCCCGTATGTATCGTGATCATACGGGCTGTTTGTGAAACCTATGCTGCCGGTGTTTCGTCTGCCGGGGTGAGCCAGTATTTCCCTCCCCCGCGTTCACGTCGCAGATACCCCATGTCGATCAACCCCCGCCGCAGACTGACGAAGTCTTCTTCGTAGACCGACTTCAATACCTCGTTGATCTCGACTTCGGCATAGAAACGCTGCGCTTCAAACAGGGTGGAGATCCAGTGCAGTATGACGGCCGTCTTTTTGAACTTGTTGGGCAGCGTGGTGATTTTTCCGCCGCGGGTGTGCTCGCGCAGCACTTTCAATTCTTCCTCAGGCCAGTCCAACTGGTCGATCCAGCTCTCGTCTGTGGTTTCTTGCACAGGCACAACCGGCGTTTGCTCAATGGTCTGCACCAGCTTTTTGAAGCGAGCCAGACCGGCGGGGTTGAGACGGTAGCAGCGCTGATTACCGGCAGTGCGCAGCGTGACCAGACCGGCCAGGCGCAATTTGGACAGGTGATGGGACACGGTGGGCTCGGTCAGTTGCACCACCTCAGCCAGATCACCAACGCTGTATTCCTGCTGATGCAGCAAACGGATCAGCGTGATGCGGCTGTCATCCGCGAGGGTTTTCAGTATTGTGAGCAATTCTTCAGTTTGATGATCCATATCGATAATCCTCTAATTTCATAATAATCTAATTAGATTTTAATCTAAATACTCATCGTGTCAAGGGTTTTTTGAAAGACAGTATTCATGAAGAGAACCTGAGAAAAACCGGCTTCCGAAACTGCTCAGAATATCGCCGCGTATAATGCAAATACAACAAATCGAACAGGGAGGTAAATATGAAGGGATTTGTGGATAATATTGAAAGACTGACGGAAGAGAATGAATATTTTCGACACGTCATTTATACAGGCCCAAAGAGCCAGTTGGTGCTGATGACGCTGAAACCCGGCGAGGATATCGGCGAGGAAACGCACGCGGATCTCGACCAGTTTATCCGTATTGAAGAGGGCGAGGCCAAAGTGGTTTTCGATCAGAAAAACGAACACGTACTCCGAGCTGGCGGCGGGGTGGTAGTGCCGGCCGGTACCACGCACAATGTGATCAACAATTTAAAGACCAAAAATCTGAAGCTGTATACCGTGTATTCCAAACCTCATCACCCGGACGGCGAGGTTCAAAAAACAAAAGAAGAAGCCGAGATGGCCGAAAAAAAGATGTAGCCCGGCCGCTCGCGCAGGGAAAAGAACAAGGGTAAAATACCGTGGAAGGTTCATCCAGAACCTGCCACGGTTTCCTTTTTAAAAGAAAGGCTTGAATATACAATGAAGCAGTCACTCATGCACGTGGCCCTGGTGGTACGCGATTATGATGAGGCCATCGATTTCTATTGCAACACCCTGCACTTCACTCTGGTAGAAGACACTTATCAGCCCGAGCAGGACAAGCGCTGGGTGGTGGTGGCTCCGCCCGGTTCACAGGGCACAAGCCTGCTGTTGGCGCGGGCATCCAAACCCGAGCAGGAACCTTTCATCGGCCGACAAAGCGGTGGACGGGTATTCCTGTTTCTGCGCACCGATGATTTCTGGCGAGACTACAACGAAATGCGCGCGAAAGGTGTGAAGTTTGTGCGCGAACCAAAAAACGCCCCGTATGGCACCGTCACCGTGTTTGAGGATCTGTACGGCAACCTCTGGGATCTGGTAGGCCCGCCCCCCGAAGAAAGCGAGGGTGGCCATGCAGCTTGAGCAGTTTTTGGTCAACGCAAAAACCGCCTGTTATGCGGGCGGAGCGGTTGCATCTGCCACAATCGCGCCGGTTCGGACCGTGTTAGCGGATGGATGTATTGAGTTCACCTGGCATGACGGCCCCTTCAGCTATCGCGACCGCTATTTTGGTGAAAACCCTTTTGCAGGCGAAGAAGTAGTCTGGCAGGATGGGCAGGCGGTGTGGGTGATGAATTATTACGGCCAGGTGCTGGATGAACGCATCCCGCCCGGCCCCGTGTATGCTTTTTTGCAGCGGGCTATGGGTCTGGTGCAAACCGATCGCCCGTACCGGGGGCCTTCTTACCTGCAGGAGATGGATTTTGAGTATTTTGACGAGAGCCAGGGCGGGCCGAATCAATTTTCCGGCATGGAGAGCATCTGTTTTCAGGGTAGGGAGATTTATCGCCTGCTGTACCACGGCGGAAGGCTGAAAGCATGATGGAGAAGACAGCCGCTGTACAGGCCAGCCGGCCAAATTTCGCCGCCACGCTGTTGTATTATTTGCTGCTTCTGCTGGCAGTGGGAGCGCTGGCCAGCGGAGCCCTGCTGATGATCTCACCGGGCGGCGGGATCATGCACATGCCGTTGAGCATGATACAGGGATCACCGTTCGCCAATTTCTTCATCCCCGGTCTGATCCTATTCAGCTTTTTGGGCGTTTATCCGGCGTTGATCGCCTTTGCCGTGCAGAAAAAGCCAGTTTGGGCCTGGGCAGAATGGTTCAACCCGTTCAAAGCGTATCACTGGAGCTGGGTTGGGTCCCTTGTTGCCGGAGTGATTGTGCTGATCTAGCTGTCAGTGGAACTGCTGTGGGTCGGTTTTTCATTTTTGCACGCCCTGTATTACGCGTGGGGCGGGTTGATCATCATTCTGGCACTGCTGCCCGTTGTACGGAAAACATTTCGCCGGTAAGGAGACTCAATGGGAAAGAAAAACGCTAAAATTGTGACCCCTGCCAGACCCAAACGGCCATCGGGCGTTTGGGCGCTGACGGCGTACTCGCTTTTATCCGCAGGGTTGCTGCCGGCTCTGATTTCGATCAACTCCATCATCACAAAAGACGAAAACGTCGGCATTTACACCATCCTCTTCAACATGCTGTTGGGATTGACCGTGATTTTGCTCTCGGTGGGCACCTGGCAGGGGCGTGACACGGCCCGCAGACTATACTTGATCGCGATGAGCCTGCATTACGTGCTGATTATGATCAATAATGTTCTGCTGCTGCGCTCTGGATTGTCCGCGTCGGGTGAAACATCCACCCTGTGGCAGCAGATCCTGTTGAGTGCGGGGCTGCTGGTGACCAACTGGGTGTATTTCAACCTGCGTTGGATCAAAGCGTTTTACCAGACACCGACCGTGTAAACGGCGAATTTATCAAGGCTTTTTTCCAGGCGTTTTTTGCTCTATGATCCTCGATTTTCTGTTTCAACTCTGGCGAAGATTAAGCAGCAGCCTGCAATGGCGGCTGTTGTGGTGGGTGAACAGCAAATTTATGCTGACTGTTGCCTGCGTGGTTCAGGATAAGCAGGGGGATATTTTGCTGCAGCGCCATCGCCACTGGGTGCAGGATGTGTGGGGTTTGCCCGGCGGGATTGTGAAGAGCGGTGAAACGCTGGAACAGGCAATCGCCCGCGAGGTGCAGGAGGAAACCGGCCTGGTTTTGGAAGATATACGGCTGGTACATCTGGCCAGCGGGTACCGCCTGCGCGCGGAGGTATACTTCTGCGCACGCCTGGCAGCCGATTCCCCCAGGCAAATCAGCCTGCAGGAATCCGAGGTATTGGAAGCGCGTTTCTTCTCACCGCAGGACCTGCCCATCAATTTGCTGCCGCTGCAGCGTCAGGTCATCACACAGGTGATCACCAAACAGGAATAGAAATCGAATTTAATAATTAAGGGAAACATTGGAAGAATGACATTATTTTTTCACACATTAATCCGGATAAAAAAGATGGAATATAGTAAAATTTTACTGTTGTAAAACCCGTTATATATGCAGTGTTGTTTCTTAGAAAATCAGTGAAAACCTTTCTTAAGGAGGCATGTCATGTATTGTTTTCAATGTCAGGAAACGGTAAAAAATCAGGGTTGCACGGTCAGAGGTGCCTGCGGAAAGCCAGAAAAGACCGCCAATTTGCAGGATTTGTTGATTTATGTATCCAAAGGAATTTCGATTTATGCCGAAAAGCAGGAACAATCCCAGGTGGTTGACCGGCAGGTGGGTCGATTCCTTCTGCGCGCCCTGTTTGCCACCATCACCAACGCGGAATGGGATGATGAGTCGATTATCCGCAAGATATACGAGGGGCTGCAGCTTCGTAATGAGTTGCGCGCCTCGGTTGTATCAACCGGCCTGAACTTGCTGCCGGATTGCTGCACCTGGGAGCCGGCCGGTGATGAGGACCTGCTCGCGAAGGCATACACCCCTGAGGTACGCATCACCGCCGCTGAAAATGAAGACGTTCGCTCGTTGCGTGAACTGCTGATTTTGGGCTGCAAGGGCATCGCTGCCTATGCTGAACATGCCCTGGCGCTGGGTTACGAAAAAGACGAGATTTATCGTTTCCTGTTTGAAGCGCTGGCATCCACAACCAGAGACCTGCCCGTGGACCAGATGGTTGGACTGGTGCTGAAGGCGGGCGAGCTGGCTGTCACCACCATGGCACTGCTGGATGAAGCCAATACATCCACTTACGGCAACCCTGAAATCACCCAGGTGGATCTGGGCGTGCGCGCGAACCCCGGTATTTTGATCTCCGGTCATGACCTGCGTGATTTGCAGGATCTGCTGGAGCAGACCGATGGCACCGGCGTGGATGTGTACACCCACGGTGAAATGCTGCCAGCGCATTACTATCCGGCCTTCAAGAAATACAAACATTTCGCCGGTAACTACGGCGGCTCGTGGTGGCAGCAGAACCCCGAGTTTGAAGCGTTCAACGGGCCGATTCTGTTCACCACCAACTGCCTGGTCCCGCTGAAGAGCAGCAATACTTATCTGAACCGCCTGTTTACCACCGGCAGCGCCGGTTATCCGGGTGCGCAGCATATCGCGGACCGGCTCGAAGGCGGATCAAAAGATTTTTCGGCGGTGATTGCTCTGGCAAAAACCTGCCCTCCGCCCCGTGAGCTGGAAACCGGTAAAATTGTGGGCGGTTTTGCCCACCAACAGGTGCTGGTCCTGGCCGATAAGGTGGTGGAAGCCGTGCAAAGCGGCGCCATCCAGCGTTTTGTGGTGATGGGCGGCTGCGATGGCCGTCAGAACTCGCGCAGCTACTTTACCGAGGTGGCCGAAAACCTGCCTCAAAATACGGTTATCCTGACTGCCGGATGCGCAAAATACCGCTACAACAAGCTCAACCTGGGCGATATCAACGGCATCCCGCGCGTACTGGACGCCGGGCAGTGCAATGACTCATACTCGCTGGCGGTCATCGCCCTGAAGTTGAAGGAAGTCTTTGGCCTGTCGGATATCAACCAGTTGCCCATTTCGTTTGACATCGCCTGGTATGA
>CAZHMZ010000145.1:0-9754 GCA_964532655.1 uncultured Anaerolineaceae bacterium | reverse complement strand
TGTAGTACCCCTCGCACCGCGCCGGATCGGAGAAGTAGGGAGAGGTGGCTTTGAAGGCTGAGAGCCTTGGTTTTTCGCTTTCGAGGAAGTTGGACATGTCAAACCTCGCAATAAATCAAAAATTTAACATCTTCAAAACAAATAGATGTTTATTGGTGAAATGAACTTTGGCTAAAGTAGTATCCAAATGCTACAAATTTTTGCTTCTTATTGTGTTTATTGCAGCTCATCAAAAACGAATTACTTTAATGATGATATATACAAA
This sequence comes from uncultured Anaerolineaceae bacterium, assembly GCA_964532655.1. Taxonomy (GTDB): domain Bacteria; phylum Chloroflexota; class Anaerolineae; order Anaerolineales; family Anaerolineaceae; genus JAJFTV01. The sequence continues at coordinate 9,489 of CAZHMZ010000145.1, read as the reverse complement.
AATTCTTGTACTGCGGCTCGTAAGTCATAACTAATCAAGTCGATATCTTGCTTTTGCGCGGTATAACGACGGTTGTGAGCAGAATAATCTCCCAGCTTCTTTAATAGGGGTAAAACTTTTTTTGTACCGCGTGTGAGATTCCAAGATGGTTCAATGAGGGTTTTATCAATAATATCAGCTAAAAATAAAAAATCGCCGTTTGAATACTTAATCTTGTGATCTAGCCTATTATGCTCGAATGTTTCAATTAATAAGGTTTCTATTAGTCGTCGAATCATTACGGCACAAGCATCAAACCAACCCATCTCATAACAACCGTTAATTTGGATCACAACTTTTTCGATATACCCTCTCGTCCCATTGACTAAAGAAATTGGAATTACTTTTTCGCTCGCTTTTCTAGGACACTCAATAGTAGGTGAGGATATTTGAGTAATCTCATCTTGCATAATTTTAGCTATTGACAGAGCATCCTGATTGATCATATCCATTTTATTCATTCAGCCGATATAGATGTTTTGCCATACTCTCAAAAATCTTATCGATTTGTTGTGGTGTTGCTTCAGGAGTAATATGGATTTGAATATCAATATGGACTTTTGGCGTGAAATTAGGTTTACTTAGGGTTGAATTTTCTATTGGTAAACTAATCGCAGCCAATGGCTTTTCGATTATTGCTGAATTATTACCCAAAGCTGAAATCTCTACCGTCGTTGAAAAATCTGCTAATTCGCATAAGGTTTTGAAGGTTGCCGCAGTAGCAGACACCACTTGCTTTGCAGCTGGAGTTTTAGTACTGAAATAATTCTCAAGCTCATCATTGGTTCTATTATGAGCGTCTGGATATATCGAGTATAGATCTGCATATCCTTCTAAGATACCTTCCGCTAGTACTTTTTTATGGTCCAAACCACGGTACTTACTCCACTTTTCAGTTGGAATGTTATTATCGTCGATAAATCTAATCTGGCGTATCACAGCGAGGATGCTACGATCATTCTTAGATTTAAATCCTATACTCTCCAGCCATCTGATGGTAAGGTTAGGAGGAACTCCAAGTGTACGTACTTTCCCAAGAAACTCCCGCAATTTTCCTAAAACTTTTGTGTATGCATATTCTGGCATGGATTAACTCCTGAAAATTTGATTGGGTAAAAGGCGGATTATTCGGTTCATAACCTAAATAGGTTATGTCATCAGAAAAAAATTCTTGACTGTGAACTTGTTAGTTAAGATGTATGAAATTAATATAATAACGGATAAAAAAAGAATAAGTACGATGCTCGAATTAAGTATCGCCCCACTCTCTCAAAAACACAAATCAAAAGCGCCTTCCAATTCTGGAAGGCGTTTCAATCCTCATGCCCATCACCATTTTTACAATCCAAAAAGCCGGTCAATCTACCAGTCATGACCCTGTTTTGAAAGACTCTGCTCCATTTGTCGGTAGCGCTACGCCCTTATTCCCACACAGAGAAAATCAGTGATTTTACCTGCGGCAACAGCTCTGCTGCAGTAGGAGCGCCTGGCACAAAGGGTAAAAGCTGTTGAGTCCACTCCTCTTTGGCCACAATGAACAGGTCTTCAGAGACAAAGTCTTCCGGGGATGTATAGCTAACACCCCGGACAACGCATTTCTTCGTCAGCATGGGCAGTAAATCCGGGGTTTTCACCCCGGGGATTTGCAGCAGATTCCACAAATCATAATAATCCCGACAAACCCGGCTGGCACCCCAACCCCGCTCAGCAAGCCGTTGTCTGCTTTGCAACAAAGCTCGTAATTTCTCGGCAGCGATTTCCGTCAGCGAATAAACCGGGATCGGCGCATCCATCTTTTCGGTAAATTCATGCAGAAGCGTGCGGGTCTCCACCGGGGTGAAGATAGGTTCATCCACCGTGATTTCCACTTTAAGCCGGCATAAAGGCTGACGCTGCTCCGGAAACTGCACTCGCACCAGATAGGCTTTCTGATCGTCCGGGTGAGGTTGCTTCAACAATAAAGGTTCATAGCTTACCTCAAACGGCCCGCGTTCGTTCAGCATTTCCTGCATCAGACGAACGGATGCCTGCATCAATGAATCGATTTGATCAATTGGCCCGATCACTCGTGTCGAAAAATCGAGATCTTCGGAAAATCGATAATTGGCGAAATAGAGCTTTTTGAGCGCTGTGCCACCTTTCAAAACCACATTTTCTCCCAGACCTTTTGTCTGAGTGATGGCATGCAAAAGGTAACTTAAGGCATAGTCTTTCTCAACGATATACTGTTGAACATGGGTTAGTCGGGTGACCGAACGGATCATTTCAGGTACGCCAGGCATTATTTCCCCCTGATGTTTTCGTTGATCTTCCAATAAGGATGCACATGATCGCTTCGCGGGCGGCCGGGATCCAGCAGAACCGTTCCAGTAACGGGATAGTTGTAAAGGGGCAGCAGTAAATCGGAACTCACGCCCATTTTCTCCAAAAGCCATCCCAGCCGCTTGATCACGGTAGCCGTATCGTAGCGTAAAGCGTATGAAACCAGTTTGTCGATTTCTATTTGAGCCAGCGCATCTTCCATGATTTCACTTGCGGCGCGTATGCCTCCAAAAATACCCGGGCGAGTGATTAAGTCGAGGATGGTCCGTTCGCGATCGGTAATATCAACCTGACTCCAGGAGTTGACCCACTGCTTTTCAAACCCCCAGAACTTTTCCTTCCTGACCAAAATAAAGTCAAATTCCAGGCCAAAGGCACTCCATGTAGCTCTTCCTCTCGGTCGATACGCTTCACCCTGATGCATTTCCGGGGTGACCACCTTAACAGGCGTGGAAGCCTGAACCATTCCGGGGTTTTGGGTAGAAAAACCGTGATAGGCCAGAGCCGACCAGTGGCTGATAGCCATCGGGTGAACCAGAGCGCCTGCAATGGCAAAAGGCGGAATATCACCCGCGTAAAGCGGGCTCTTTACCGCGTAGGTCCCGCGCTTCAAGATTTCGATCCAACCGGATTGCGCCAGTTTGCTGATCAGTTTTCGTATTTGCAGGGGCTTCAGGTTATGACGTTCCGACAGTGAATTGATCTGATCCAACGTAAAAATCGGACCAAATGCACTCACCGCGCTTTCAAGAAGCCGGATTCCCTGAGAATTTGAGTATCCTGTTATTGCTTGAGTCATAAAATTATTATACTGCGATAATCCCTTTTTAGAGTATTATCGCAGTATAATAATTTAGTATCAGTACAATTCTTTGGTTAACCAGTCTCTCTACCAGCCGTCCTGCCGCTGCCACATCTCCTTTACGTCGCCGCCACCACGGCAGCGTTATCAGAGTACATCATCAGCGTCAGATACCAGCCCAGCATCACCATCCACGGCATTTCCGGCAGGCTCTTCGCCATCGGGTCAATCTCCACCGCCGATGACATGTGCAGAAAGCCGCCAATTTTCCGGTAGCGGATCAGTGAATCGCCCAGTTCGGTTTTGAATTCATACTGAGTGGCCCAAAAGTTGGTGTTGGCCGGGTAGCTGCGCCCATCCGGCAGTTCCAGCGTGCCGCCGCCCTTCCATGTACTGTTTTTAAACACCGCCAGGTCGTTGTAAGAGCCCGCTGCGCGGATTGTCACTTTGGTCTGCAAAAATCCGGTGCGTTTGAAGGTCCATTCCCCGTCCGCACTGGTTGCGGTGGCAAAGGAGCCAAATCCGCTCCGAAAACGCAATGTGGCGGCGATCAGATCCTCACCGGCGCGCAATTCATATTCTCGCTTCATCGCGTGGGGCTGCACCCACTTCAGTTCATACCCAATCAGTTCAACCAGTTTCATCTTCATGATATTCCTTTGTGAACCAGACAATCGGTGGTGACTGCCGGCCCGATCTCAGGATGGCTCATTCCCTGCACCCGTCTGCTCGGACGGGTGTCCTTTCACCAATACGGAACTGTCCATTTTATCCAGACGATTCACACCATACCCCAACAATACGCAATACAGCAGGAAAAGGAAAATGACCAGCCATTCCAGCAGGTGTGTGTCGGGAAAGAACATGGATACTGCCAGATCGGTGAGTGTGGTAACCACCCCAACCGCCAGGGTGAGTCTGCTGAACTTCTTATAGTAGAGGAACGCCGCGACCGAAAAGCCGAACGCCGTCCCCAGGCCAATGCGCAGGAGCATGGAAAAAAGGCTGTGGGGTTGGGGATGATTGATGGAAAAAACACCGCTCAGGATCATGGCGAGCGAACCCAACACGCCAATCCCCTGGGTGAGAAAGAGCATGATATTCTGCATCCTTTTTTCCGGCAGTTGATGTACGCCAAACGAAATGAAAAACAAAATCAACAGACTGCCCGTCATATAGATGCCGGTATTGTAAAAAATTGATCCGGCCGGGCTGACGATCTTGTTTCCCAGATCACTCAACCAGTTGGACGCGGGTGAAAACGCATCGGGATACTTAATCAGCGAGATGGCCGTCATCAAAGTGTAAACGGCGGCGATGAGAATACCCAATACCAGGGTGACATTTTTATTTTGCTTCATGCGTACCGTCCTTCTCGACGCTTCGGCAGCCGAATGGTGGGGAAAACAAGGGATTATTTTAATTTTCAGCAGACCTTCCCTGTAAACGGCTGTGTCCCTTATGGATCATTTGCAGGTGATCATTTGCAGGTGATCATTTGCTAGTGATCATTTGCTGGTGATCATTCAGCGGGGTATCCTGCAGCAAACTTTCATTGCGATCGCCTGAAAATCGGCTTCTGTTCAACTGCTCACTTCGAGTTTTCTGCCAGGCTGGCCAACCTCCGCGCATCCGTGATCTGAAACTCGGTGCGGGTGATATCCACAATCCCTTCATCCGAAAAACGGTGCAGAAATCGGCACACCACCTCGCGGGTGGAGCCAATGCGGGCGGCCATTTCATCCAGGGTCAGGTTGCGCGTGATCGGCCCGTCAGCGTCACGCGGGGCGGTTTCCAGCAGCAGTTTGGCCAGGCGGCCCGCCACCGGCTGAAAAGCGATCTCTTCCAGCATCTCGCTGGCGCGCGCCATCTTCGAAACCATCTGGCGTGAAAGCTCCCACGCCATGAGCCCGTTTTCCTTTATATACGGCACAATGTATTCACGCGGCCAGAGCAGAATCTCGGCGTCGGTGTGCGCCTTGAGGGTGGCCGGGGTTTGAGCGCCGTCATGAAACAGGGCCAGCCCCCAGAAGATATCCCCGGGGTGAAAACCGGTCACCACCAGCGCGCGGCCCTCGCCGGATTCCTTCCAGGCGTCGATCCTCCCGCTGATCACCAGAAACAGAAACGGCCATACATCGCCCATGCAGACGATGATCTCACCCCGGCGGTATTTGCAGCGTCCCGCCCCTTGAATCACCGCCTGACGCGTGGATTGCGGAAGCGAGGCAAAAATGGGGTTCTGGTCGATAATTTTTTGCAGATTCATCGGCTTCTCTCTCTGTGAAAAGTTGTTATGACGGCCGGCAGCGCCTGTTGATTTCTGATCCGCACCTCTATTATCGCGGATATGGCCCAAATTGCAAAGCTTCGCGCGGTTAGATTTGCCTTAAGTCAATGCCCCGGGCGGGTGCTCGGGCTATGATGGGTGCAAAGCAAACATTTCGCCTCTTTCCGGAGAAACGATGGACAGGATCAGGTTCTGCAAACTCTTTTTGTTGGGGATGCTATGTCTTATCAGCCTGTCGGCCTGCGGCAGCCAGGAACCGGCCTGCCCGGCCGGCGCCATCACGTATTCAACCGATGAAGCGGATTTTCCCCCTTTATCAGCGCCATCTAAACCCGCCGCGCAGCCCGTCACCATGCAGATTGGGCGCAAGAGCGTTGAGGTTGATCGCGTGATCAGCGGCCCGCTGTGCAACGAACACCTGCAGGACATGGTGTACATTACCTGCGATCTGGTGCTAAAAGAATGGACTGACCAGCCCAAATTTCTGGATGGCTGTGATTTCACCGTGGAGCCTGAAACAATTATCTATGTCGCATCCCATCACGATACCGCTTACTACAAGGGCTGCGCCGCCTGCCATCTCAGCGAAGAGCCGTAACCTCATAATAACGCCTGACAATTCATTTGCAAGTTGTGCGGTTTTGCTTATCAAGCAGTGCTTACCTGCTTAAACGCAACGTTTTGTTGCTTAAAGGCAAGGTTCTTTTGCCTAAAGGCAAAGCATTTTCCCCCCCATCCGGGTATGAAGGTATAGATCCAACTTACTCCATGGAGGGAAAATCATGAAAACGAACGATCGTTTGGGGGGCATCCTGGCCATTGTCGCCGCGGTGATGGGCATTGTTGCCCATTTTGTGCTGTTTATCAAGTGGTATCAGATCGGCATGAGCGCCGAATCAGCGGAACCGGGCTGTGAGATCCTGCTGAAGTACATTCACCCCGCACTGGCTTACATGGGCATTCTGGCGGGCGCGCTGTTTGCCGTGAGCGCATATGGCTTTTTCACCCAACGGAAATGGGCGGTGTTTCTGTCGATGATCGCCATTGTGCTGGCGCTGCTCTCGAGCTGGTTCATCAACGTGCCCTTCATGGCCGCCGATCTGCCGCCGGTGTACTTTCCCATCTTCTGGCCGTATCTGATCCTGTACTTCCTGTTCCTGCGGCTGGTGGTGGGGGTCTCGTGGAGCCGCACGTTGCTGGCGCTGGGCACCGGCATGGCGTACATCTTCTGTTTTATGAACGGCGTTTCGAGCACCAGCCGCATCATCACGGTGGGCGCGCCCATCTTTGTGCTGGTGGATGGCCCGCACTGGGCTGCCATGCTGGGCTGGGCGGTGGTGACCATTGGCATCATCCTGCGCCCTGCCGAGTGGCAGCGCGTGATCGGGTTGTGCGCCGCAACAGTTGAACTGATTGTGGGCATCCCGCTGGCTGTGGTGACTGCCGGGGCGCTGGGTCGGTTCTCGCTGTTCGCGCTGGCGCCCATCGCCTGTTTGATCCTGCTGGTGCTGTTCGTCTGGCCGGGGTTGTGGGAACGTCTCACCGGGGCCGCGGCTCACCTGGGCCGTGACTTGCATCCCACCCCACAGCCGGAGCAGCTCAGCGCGGCCGGCAAGCTGTAAGTATAATTACATTCAGATTCGAGATTTCCTGCCGGATCTGGAACAATTCTTTCCCTTATTATGATGACGGAGTGTTTATGAAGCAATTGACCGCACGATTTTCGTACCTGTTCAAATCCACCAAAGGGCTGATCCTGGCAGCCATTGCCATCTGCGCCCTGATCAGCGCTTTTTTCGGGATGATCTCCGGTCCCATGGCCGACATGGGCATCAAAGACGTCATCGTGCGGGTGTTCGGGTTGAAACTGGTGGAGGCCGAACGGGAAGGCCGGCTGGTGATCCTGTACCATTCCATCGCCATGATTGTGGTGGCCATTGAAACCTACATGATTACCGGTCTGCTGGCCATGAAAGAACGTCAGAAGGTGACCATCAACAGCACCATCACCATCGGTTATCTGATGACGGCGATCGGCGGGCTGTCTTTTGCTTACTGGGGGCACAACTGGGCGATGCACGGTATTTACATCGCCGGTCTGGTCATCATCTTTTTCGCCGGGTGCATGCTGCTGGCGGCGCTGTGGCCCTGGCGCGATGAATACAAGGTCACTGACCGGCATTACGCACACACCCGCGCCGGCTTCAGCATGGAGCGGATCGCCTTTTTTGCGGTGGCGCTTGCCACGCTGATATCTGCGCTGTTTGGGGCCGTGCCGGGGTCGTATTACGGCAACGGGTTCGAGACTTTTCTGGCTGAAAACGTGGTGCGCGAGCCGTACAAAACCGCGCTGGATCTGGCCGTCATCGGTCACCTGCACATCATGCTGGCGTTGATCGCGGTCATGTGCGCGCTGATCATCGGACGCTGGATGGATTTCAAGGGCATCTGGCACAAGCTGGCTATGCCGCTCATGATCGTCGGCTCGTTCGTGCTTTCCATGGGCACCTGGATGGTGGTGCCGTTTGAAACGGCCGCGCATTTCATCATCTACGGCGGATCCACGCTGGCCATGCTGGGCGCGCTGTTTCTGGTGATTTACTCCTGGCGAAAACTGATCCATGACGGGTTGCAGAACAAGGGGTTTCAAAAAGGGAATTTCCTGCAAAGGCTTTCGGCGCTGCTGTCAGATCCGCTCAAGTTTGGCGCCACATGGCAGATGGTGTTTATGAACTTCACGGTCAGCGGCGTGGGCATCTTTGTGGCGGTCAAGCTGGATGAAATCTTCCGCGTCTGGCAGTTCACCGATGAACGGAGCATTCTCACCGGTCACTGGCACATTCTGGCCACCCTCACCGCCACCATTTTGCTGATGTACTATGCTGATCTGGCCGGTCTGCGCGGCAAAGCGCGTCAGTGGTTCGGCTGGCTGCTGATTATCTTCTCAGATCTGGCGTTTGGCGCGGTGACGGTGTACGAGATGCGCCGCTTGATTGTGCCCGAGGCCACGCAGCAGCCGCTCATCAACCTGACCACTTTGCTGGGGGATATTGGTCTGGGCACGGTGCTGTTGATTTTAGCCACCTTGATGGTCTGGCGGCTGATCGATTTGTTCCGCAAAAACGGACGTTGGTCGGCGGAAATCACAGAACCGCTCAATTCGCAAGAGGAGGTGAAATCATGACCCGCGCCATCACCCTGCTGTTCACCCTTCTGACCGCCCTGATCGCGCTGAGCGCCTGCCAGCCGGTGGATTTGAACGCGCCTGCCCCTGTGTTTGACACGGGTATCGATCCCGACACCTGGGCGCGCATCCCGGCCGGTGAGTTTCTGGAAGGCCAGTTCAACCATCCAGCGGTGATCGATTATGATTACGAGATGATGGTGACGGATGTGACCAACCAGCAGTACGCGGCTTTCCTGAATGAAGCCCTGACCGACGGCAGCGCCCGTTTGGACGGCGCGGCGGTGGTTGGCTACTACCCCGGCGATGAATTTCACCAGGGCCGGCATGAGAATCGCATTGACGCCGGTGACTATCTTTACATCCCGATGGATGACCCGGCTGTGCGCCTGGATTTGAACGGCGAAACGTTCTCTGCCCAGGAGCTGTGGGGGAACCATCCCGTCACCATGGTCTCCTGGTTTGGTGCGGCCGCCTACTGCCAGTATTACGGCTGGCACCTGCCTACCGAGCAGGAATGGGAAAAGGCAGCCCGCGGAACCGATGGGCGCGCCTACCCGTGGGGCGAAAGTGTGGCGCGCAACAACGCCAATTACAACGCCAGCCGCGACCCGTTTGAAGACATGCGCGCGTTTGGTTCGCGCACCACCCCGGTGGGGTTTTACAACGGCAGCACTTATGCCGGCTACCAGACGGCTGATTCCATCAGCCCGTACGGCCTGTATGATATGGCCGGCAACGTGTGGCAGTGGACCGCCAATGTCTATGAAGGCACGCATTACCGTTACATGCGCGGTGGCAGCAAAGATGTGTATGAGAACAACCTGCGCGTGTGGGCGCGCAACAGCGCCG
>CAZHMZ010000144.1:0-9894 GCA_964532655.1 uncultured Anaerolineaceae bacterium | reverse complement strand
CCCTCCACCCACCCTATGCGAACTCCACTGTCAGGACGTCAAAACAACCATCGGTTTGTAGGTTGGGTTGACGACGTATGTCGTCAACCCAACAAAATCCATCCCGCATCTAAACTCGATCAATCTCAGGTATGATTAACAAATACCAACAATCGCAATCAAAAGGGGATCACCATGGAAAAATTCTATTCGGTCTACTTTGACCTTTTCAAATCGCTTCAACAGCAAATGAAAGACGCCCTTAACGGCGTCTCGCAGGGCGGATTGGATTTCTGCCCCGGCACGGAAATGAACTCAATGGCCGTGCTGGCTGCCCACAGCAGCGGTTCAGCCCGTTTTTTAATCGGCGATATCGTGGGCGGGCGCAACTCCAACCGTGACCGCGCGTCTGAGTTTCAGACCTCCGGTGTGAGTGTGGCTGAACTGATTAAACATCTGGATGAAACGCTGGAGATCGTCCGCTCTGTGCTGGAAGGGCTCACCCTGCAGGATCTGCACAGCACCCGTATCTCACCGCGCGATGGCAGCCAGAAAGAGGTCTCGTGGTGCCTGCTGCATGCCCTGGAGCATTTTGGCGTGCACACCGGGCATGTACAGATCACCCGCCAGTTGTGGGATCAACAACCCCGTTGACTAACATTTGTTTACGAGAAAACCATCAGTCCGAAAGTGTAAACATATCGTTGGGCGGAAAATCGAACCCATATGCGGAACCCAACAGGTTTCCATCGCAGTCATACGCCTCGGCATCGTAAACACCATACGGCACACCGCTCAGCGTGAATGTGCTGCCCGGCTGGATGACGCCCTGGTCGCCCAGTTGATCCGGACCCCATTCGGTTTCGGAGTTCAACGCTAAAAAGAAGTAGCAGATCACCGTCGAGCTGGCATTGCTGATATAAAAATCTCCGCTGCCGGAAGTATTGTTGGTCTGCTGTTGATCCGTATTAGTTTGCGGCACCACCACGCTTTGCGGCTGCCGGGTCGTCTGAGCCGGTGGCATGGGCAGAGTGGGCTTGGGCAGCCCGGAGGTATCGAGCTGGTGCGTGGGCCGGGGCAGCGGCTGGGCAGGCTGGTTGGTCACCGCCGGTTGCGTCGTTGCAACTTGATCCTGTACAGCGGGCTGGAGGGTGGCTGTTGCCGAATTGGATCCCACCCCCGGCATGTTGCATGCCAGTGAAACCAGAACAAGTAAAACAAGAATAAGTACAAATCGGGTTGAGAACAGTTTGTTCATATTCCTCCTCACCGGTATTTCTCGGCCATCCATGATCAATCAGCGAAGGATAAAGGTTTTTTCCAGATCTGGTACAGACCCAAACGGCTGTTTTCGCCGTCTGATTCAAAGCTGTCAACAATCTCAAAACCGGCTTGGGCAGCCAGATCGGTCAGTTCTTCACGTGTGAACAAATGCACATAGCGTAGACCGGTCTGTTCAGGCTGGCCGGGCAGGCTGAAACGCCAATCCATCAGCACATCACCTTCCTCAAGCAACTCCGGTGAAAGACCCGCACGTTCCCACGGCTGCAAGCGGGCTATCAGTTTGGGGCTGTTCTGCATCTGCCACACCGAAAGCACGAAGATACCCCCGGGTTTGAGATGATCGTAAATGGCGTTAAAAATCTTCTGGCGCACCAATGAATCCGGGATGTGATGAAACACCGCGAAGGCCGAGATCACATCAAACTGAGCGGGGGCTCCAAACGGATTATCCGGCGCCAGACAGTCTTTCCACGCCAGTGAAGCCAGATCCGCCTGGCAAAAATCGATGCGGATCCGTTCATCGGCCAGGCATTGCACCGTCTGACGGGCCTCTTCCAGCAGTACGGGGCTGAAATCCACGCCCAGGTAATGCCCCTGACGAGCGGGCGTCTTTGCCCAGGCATCCGCCACCGTCCCGCCACCGCAACCCAGATCCAACCAGTCGCCCGTTGCAGGAAACTCAACCAGGCAGCGGGTGATTCCGAGCTGGATACGTCTGCGGGTAACCGCAAACGCCTTTCCGAAGGTTTGGTAAAATGTATTATTCAGATCCAGAAGCTGCTGAATGACGGCAGGTTGCATGGTTCTATTATAAGGGTATATGAAAGATAAAGAAAAATGGGTCCGCGATCATACCGTGACCCCGCAAAAACTTGAACTGGCCCACCAGATCCTGTTGGAGATGGTCAACGGCGCCTCATTGGGGGCGGCGCAGCGCCGGCATCCCATGCCGGGCGGTCAGGGCGTGCTGGCCAAGCATTTCATCGTGGCCGAGTATCACAATATGGTGGAAAGCGGCCAGTTGGAGGAAAACCCGGCCCTGCTGGCCAGCATCCGCATGAAGCCGGTGCGCACGCTCTCGGGCGTCACCACCGTGACCGTGCTCACCAAACCGCATCCCTGCCCGGGCGATTGCATCTTCTGCCCCACCGATGTGCGCATGCCCAAGAGCTACATTCCCGACGAGCCGGGGGCTGCTCGCGCGCTGGAGAATGATTTTGATCCTTACCGGCAGGTGAAAGCTCGCCTGGATTCACTGGAAGCCACCGGCCACCCCACCGATAAGGTGGAACTGCTGATTTTAGGCGGCACGTGGGATTCTTATCCGCGCGAATATCAATCCTGGTTCATCCAGCGCTGTCTGGATGCCATGAATGAAACCGACTCGAATGATTTACAGCAGGCGCAGGCCTGGAACGAGAACGCCGTCCACCGCAATGTGGGGCTGGTTATCGAAACACGCCCGGACCGCATCACCCCGCCCGAACTGGCCTGGCTGCGCGGATTGGGCGTGACGAAGATTCAAATGGGCGCCCAGAGCCTGGATGAGGACATCCTCAAACTCAACCGGCGCGGTCACACCGCCGCTCAAACGTTGGAAGCTACGGCTCTGCTGCGGGCAGCCGGGTATAAAACCGTGCTGCACTGGATGCCCAATTTACTGGGCGCTACACCCGCCGGCGACCGGGCTGATTTTACCCGCCTGTGGGATGGGTACTGCCCGGACGAGATCAAAATTTATCCCACCCAATTGCTGGAAAGCGCGGAACTGTTCAGATACTGGCAGAATGGCGAGTACCAACCTTACAGCATGGATGAGCTGATCTCATTGATCGCCGATTTGAAACCCACTGTGCCGGAATACTGCCGTATCAACCGCATCATCCGCGATATTCCGTCCTACCATGTGGTGGAAGGCAACCGGCGTACCAGCCTGCGCCAGGACGCCTACGAAGAAATGCAACGTCGCGGGAATGTGTGCCGCTGCATCCGCTGCCGCGAGGTGCGCGGTCAGCAGGTGGAGGCCGGGCAGCTCCGATTGTTGGATTTCACCTATGACGCCGCCTGGGCAGAGGAGCATTTTCTGCAGTTTGTCACCCCAGATAACCGGATAGCCGGCTATCTGCGCCTGTCACTGCCTGATGAACACAACCCGGACCGCCGCGCGGGCATGCCGCAGAATGCGCTGGAAAGGCAAACGGCGCTGCTGGAGAGAATCCCGGATTTGCAGGATGCCGCGTTGATCCGCGAGGTGCACGTGTACGGACAGTCGCTGGGTGTGGGAGAAGAATTGAGCGGCGCGGCTCAGCACCGCGGCCTGGGTCGTCAGTTGATCGAGCGGGCGGAAGAGATTGCACGTGAAAATGGATTCAGCCGCCTGGCGGTGATATCAGCTATCGGAACGCGGTTGTATTATGAGAGCCGTGGCTTCGAGCGCGGAGAGTTGTATCAGGTGAAGAGGTTGTAGGGGCACACACCTGGAAAGCAGGATCGGTAAATCTTCTCCATATGGCTCTTCCCATTTTTACATACTCCATGGCTTGGATACTTTGAATACTCCTTTTCGCTGACCATCTATATCGATTCCGGGAATGAGCAACCTCATTATCTCTCTCTTCGAGTTGTTCAACACTTGATCTTTGGTCCGTTTCCTGATATATTAACCAATAACATTGGTTATATAACCAATCCAATTGGTCATAAAGAACAGGTAAAAATGCTTGAGAATTTATTCGGCTCCACTCATGCTGAAAAAGTATTGATTTTTCTACTCATCCGAGGTCAGGGATATCCTACTGAAATCGCATCTTTTTTCGGTGTTTATGTGAATGCAATCCAGAAACAACTCGAAAAATTTGAGATCAATGGAGTTCTTGTGCGTCAACAAATTGGACGGAGCCAGGTTTATTCATTCAATCCCAGGTATGCCTTTTTGCCCGAGCTTAAGGCTCTTCTGAGCAAGGCTTACGAATTTTATCCACCAGAAATCAAAGAACAACTTGAAATGAATCGTCGTCGCCCAAGACGAGCAAACAAAAAACCATGAGCTCAATCTCTCAAATGACCCAGATTGAGCTGGCAGCGTTTATCCAGTCTCATTTACAACATTATCATATTGACGTCGTTCTGAGCGGCGGGGCTGCTGCGGGCTATTATTCAATGAACAGGTATGTTTCAGCAGATTTGGATTTAGTGAATACATATTCCACACCGCGAAGGCTGCTGGCACAGGCAATGAGAGAAATCGGTTTTATTGAAGAAAATCGCTATTTTGTCCATCCTGAAACAAAGTTTTTCGTTGAATTTCCCCGAGGGCCTTTGTCAATCGGTGCTGAACCTGTAAAACAAATCGATTCAGTTGAGGTTTCCAGCGGCATACTTCGCATCATCTCTGCAACTGACTGTGTCAAGGATCGCCTTTCGGCGTATTATCACTGGGGCGACAGGCAGTGCCTCAACCAGGCAATTCTGGTGACTCAGGTTACTGCTGTGGATCAGGCAGAGATTGAACGATGGTCGAGAAGTGAAGGAAAAGAAAACGAGTATCGATCTTATCTAGGGTTGTTTAATTCAGGCGATCAAAAAAAGATATTTACTTGACAGGTATAAGGGGGTACATTTATCCACGTTCGATTGAAAAACTGGTTGTGCATAAACGACTGAAACAAAACATCATCGCCTAATCTTTTCACAAGTTGTACACGATGATCAGATTCACTCAATACCAATGACACAAACCGCCGTGATATAATTTTTTCAGCATCCATTACACCGCATCTATCAGGAGAAACCACCATGCCAGACGACCCCGGAACCCAGCAAATCATCAACCTCGCCATTCAGACCCTGCTGGATGAGGGCCTGCCGGTGGAAACACCCGTGCAGGACCTGGAATCAGTCAAACTGCTGGGCTCGCGCACGGTGACTGACTCACTGGGGCTGGTCAGTTACCTGGTGGCGCTGGAAGAACGTATCAACGATGCCTTTTCATCCGAAATCTCGCTGATGAGCGACCGCGCCATGTCGCAGGAACGCAGCCCGTTCCGCAACCTGGCCGCCCTGACGGATTTCATCGCCGAACTGCTGGCCGAACAAACACACTGATCTTCCTGATCACAGATCGCGGACTGGAACCCCCATGACCGATCAACCCAACCCAAAAGTTATCCTGATCACCGGTACCCGCAAAGGGATTGGCAAGTACCTGGCTCAAACCTTTGCGTCGCGCGGTTGGCAGGTGATTGGCTGCAGCCGGCGCGAGCCGGACTGGCAGGCTGTCGGCTACGAGCATATTCTGGCTGATGTGAGTGATGAAGCCCAGGTGACAGCGCTTTTCCGCCACATCCGCAAGCAGTACGGCCGCCTGGATGCCACGCTCAACAATGCCGGCATCGCCAGCATGAACCATGTACTGCTCACCCCGGCCGGCAGCGCCCAGACGGTGATGAACACCAATTTTCTGGGCACGTTTCTGGTATGCCGCGAAGCCGCTAAACTGATGATGAAACAAAAACAGGGCCGCATCGTCAACTTCAGCACGGTGGCGGTTCCCTTTGATCTGGAAGGCGACGCAGTGTATGCCGCCTCCAAAGCCGCGGTGGAAAAGTTCACCCGCATTCTGGCGCGCGAGATTGGGGCGGTGGGGATTACGGTCAACACCATCGGGCCTACCCCCATCGACACCGATTTGATCCGCGCAGTGCCGCCAGAAAAAATTGCCCGTCTGATCGACCGGCTGGCCATCAAACGAGCCGGTACTTTTGGCGATGTGCTCAATGTGATCGACTTTTTGCTGCACCCGGACAGCGGGTATGTCACCGGGCAAACCATCTACCTGGGAGGTGCCTGATGCTGGAGTGGTTATTCGAACGTTTTGAGGGCGCCAAAGAACGCGAAGCCATGATCTGGCGCGAAGAATCTTTTACCTACGGTTGGCTGCTCGAAAAGATCCACGAGTGGAAGCAGGTGCTGGCCCAGGACGAAGTAACCCCCGGTACCGTGGCCGCTCTGGAAGGCGATTATTCTCTGCGTGTGGTGGCCCTGCTGCTGGCGCTGATCGATCAGGCCTGCATCATCGTACCGCTCACTAATACGGTTGAAAGCCGTAAACCACGCTTTAAAGAAGTGGCCGAGGTGCAAAAATCGTTTATCTTCAGCGATCAGGATACCTGGCGAGTGGAAACGTATCCGGTGCAGGTGAAGCATCCGCTCAACCTCAGCCTGCAAATCCTGGGGCACCCCGGGCTGGTGCTGTTTTCGTCCGGCTCTACCGGTGAACCCAAGGCGGCCCTGCACGATTTCAGCAAGCTGCTGGAGAAGTTCACCGTGCAGCGCCACACCCTGCGCACCATCACCTTTTTGCTGTTGGATCACATTGGCGGGATCAACACGCTGCTGTACGTGCTCTCCAACACCGGCACCATCATCTCGATCGAAGACCGCAGCCCGGATGCTGTGTGCGCCGCCATCGAGAGGCATAAGGTGGAGTTGCTGCCTACATCGCCCACCTTTTTGAATATGCTGCTGCTCTCGGAGGGCTATCGCCATTACGATCTCTCCTCGCTGCAGCGCATCACTTACGGCACCGAACCCATGCCCGAGACCACACTCAAGCGCATCAGCCAGGTGTTCCCCAATGTGACCATCCAGCAGACCTACGGTCTTTCGGAACTGGGTATTTTACGCTCCAAGTCGCGCTCCAATGACACACTGTGGGTCAAGGTGGGCGGTGAAGGGTATGAGACCAAAATTGTCGACAAAATCCTGTGGATCAAAGCTGAATCGGCCATGCTGGGCTATCTGAACGCCCCCAATCCGTTTGACGAGGAGGGCTGGTTCAACACCGGCGATGAGGTGGAGGTGGATGGCGAGTACCTCAAGATCCTCGGGCGGCGTTCGGAGATGATCAACATCGGCGGCGAGAAGGTCTACCCGGCTGAGGTGGAGAGCCTGCTGATGGAGCTGGATAACATTCTGGATGCCAGTGTGCGCGGAGAGCCCAACCCAATCACCGGGCAGATGGTGGTGGCGCGGGTCACCCTGGCTCACCCGGAAGATCCCGTGGAATTGCGCAAACGCATCCGCGCCTCATTGAAAGATATCGCGGCACCTTATAAAATCCCGGCCAAAATCGAACTGGCTGAAAATCCGCTTCACTCCGCGCGTTTCAAGAAGATGCGCCGGGTGGAGTAATCCTACACTTTGCGGAGAGGAATCTATATGAGCAAGCAATTATCGCAAGAAGCACTCGACCTGCACCGCCAACTGATCACCATCGACGGGCACTGTGACACGCTGCTGGGGATCCAGCGCGGCTACCTGGATTTTATTCACGGCTTCAAACAACCGGAAGACCCCAAGTACACGGGTCTGGTAAGCCATATCGATCTGCCGCGCATGCTGGCCGGCGGAGCCACCACGCAGGTGTTTGCCTGCTTTGTGGAAAAAGAGTATCTGCCCGCTGACGCCACCAATCAGGCCCTGCGCCTGATCGATTATTTGTATCAACAGGCTGAACTGAGCAGCGATTTCGTATTCGTGAAGAGCGCTGCCGAGATCCGCGCCGTCAAAAAAGCCGGCAAGACCAGTGGTTTCCTCAGCATCGAAGGCGCTGAGGCCCTGGAAGGTGAAACCTCCACCCTGCGCATGCTGTACAAACTGGGCCTGCGCCAGGTAGGTCTGACGTGGAACTGGCGGAATCAGGCAGCCGACGGCCTGGGTGAGAAACGCACCGGCGGCGGGCTGACCGAGTTCGGCGTGGAGCTGGTGAAAGAAGCCAACCGCCTGGGTGTGATTCTGGATGTAGCCCATCTGGCTCCAGCCGGCATTCGGGATATCTTTGAGTTCAGTGAACAGCCGATTGTCGATTCACACTGCGGCGCGATGAGCCTGACCAACCATGAGCGCAATCTGAGCGATGAGCAGTTGGATGCGCTGGCCAAAAATGGCGGCGTGGCGTGCGTCACCTTTGTGCCCCCGTTTATCAACGACACCATCAAAGATTTCGATGATCGCAACAATGCCTCGATCGACGATGTGATCAAACATGTGGCCTATATCGCCAAACGCATCGGCGTGGATCATGTGGGCATCGGCTCCGATTTCGACGGCTACGGCGGCTATCTGAACGGCCTGCACGATATCTCGGACATCCCCAATCTGACCGCCGGGCTGCTAGAGCAGGGCTTCAAGGCAGATGAAGTGGCGAAGATTATGGGCGGCAACTATTTACGCGTGATCGAGCAGGTGTGCGGATAACAAGAGCAAGCGGCGGAAATGAGTTATCTTTCCGCCGCTTCGGCAACTACCTCAGAGTCATTGAGCAGGTCTGCGGATAACAAGAGATAAATTAGCCCATCCCCCTTCCCAAATTAGGAAGGGGGAATTTAATATGATCGGCGGATTTGCCGTCTTACGGCAAATCCGCCGATCTGTTTTTACTCCTCGCCCCTGAAGGGGCGGGGAACAAGGGGTGGGGTATTGTATTACTGCGCCGGGACGGGCAGTGGATCTTCCAACGCCTGCTTGCGGGGGATAAACTGCACCAGCACCAGGCAAATCACCGCGATCGCTACGCCGAACAGGAAAGTGGCGGAGGGCGCGATTTGCTCCCACAGGATACCACCCACCACCGGTACGATCAACGCCGAAATGTGGTTGATAGTCTGGCCCATACTCACGTTGCCGGTGATCTCTTCCGGAGAAACCACAATCTTCTGGAAGTACGATTCCAGCGCCAGGCTGAAACCCATGAAGACGTTATCCAGAATGAACAGCCCATACAGGATACTCAAATTGGGGATGTAGGCATATCCTAAAAAGACCAGCATCAGACCCACAAAGTTCCAGGTGAGCACCTTACGCTCGCCAAATCTGGCCACCAGCTTGCCCAACTGTGGCAAAGCAAACGTGCTGACAATGCTGTTGATCAAAAACAGCACCGCGCTCTCGCGCACACTAATGCCATAAACCTCCACCAGCAGGAAAATGGCAAAGGTGTAAAAAATGTGCCGTCGGCTGCCCAGCAAAAAGGTGAGCACGTAATACAGCCAGTATTTGGCGCGAAAGACAACCTTGCGTTTCTCGCGCTTCATGTTGTAGCGGCGGCCATTCATCATCACAAACAGGCTGCCCACGGTCACCACGCCGCCAATCACCAGAAAAGTGGTGCGATAACCCCAGGCCTGGATGTGAATGGGTCCCAGATCAGTGCCCTGCACAAACAGCCAGATCATCACGGTGCCCAGCACCGAAGCAAGCGATGAAAGCCCGCTCAGCTTGCCCATCGCTTTTGGCGCCTCTTCCTTGCTGGTGCCCATCAACAGCAGACTGCTGCTGCATGGATAAAAGAAGTGAAAACCGGTCGACATGACCAGCGTGCTTACCAGCAGCAAAGGAATGGTGCTGGAGACGCCGGTCATCACAATCCCCACGCCCAGCAGCAACACGCTGATGCCCATCACGCGCATCTCGGAGAGATAAAGGGTTAAAAATGCCAGCACAAACCCCAGCAGACCGGGCAGTTCGCGCACCGATTGGATCATCCCAATTTGATCCGCCTGGGTATGCAGTTCTTCAACAGCAAAGTTGTTGAAAACCGCCTGCCAGACATTGAAGCCTAAATAAAGGAAA
>CAZHMZ010000143.1:8866-10033 GCA_964532655.1 uncultured Anaerolineaceae bacterium | reverse complement strand
GCGCCTGACCGGTTGATTTTGTTAATCACCCCACCCCTTTATTCCCGCCCCTCGAGGGGCGGGGAAATTAATTTTGCAGGCAGATTTTGACGTCAGAACGTCAAAACTCGCCAGCAAATTGGGAAACATACTCTCCGTCTGGCATCGAATAACCGGACATGATTTTGCTCTGTTTATTTTCCCGCAGATGAGTAAAGCTGTGCAGTCTTCTGCACAGCTTTACTCATTAGAAAATCCCCCCTTCCCTTTGGGAAGGGGGTCAGGGGGATGGGATTACTTTGGACCTGCACCGTTCATTGTGCCATATTCTGGGCGGCTTTGAAAAACCACCCCGGCGCTGCGCGCCACCCCTCCAGGGAGGGGAATTTCCTAAGTTGTCACCTCGCCTCTTTATACCCGTCGCCAAGGGGCGGGAAAATTTCTAATGCCCACGAGTTTGGCTGTCAGAACAGCCAAACTCGCGGGCGAAGCGGCGAAAAATCAAAGATAATGCCTTCTTTAACCTCGAGATGATAAACGCAACGAGAGATATTGTTTTCCGCAAATGAGGGTTGCTGCGTAGTCTGCTACGCAGCAACCCTCATAAAAAAGATTTCCCCCTTCCCAAAGGGAAGGGGGTTAGGGGGTAGGGGAGCGTCGATCTACTTGCCGAATTTGGCTTTCAGCACATCAACCAGGTTGGGGCTGCCGATTTCCTGCAGCTCATAGCCCACACGCTGCATCGGTTTGTTGACCCGGATGATGCGGGTCAGATCGATGGGCGTGGCGGACAGGACGATATCGGCGTTGATGCGGTTGATGGTGGCTTCCAGATCGTGGATCATCTCATCACCGTAGCCCATGGCCGGTAGAATCATGCTGAGATGCGGGTACTTCTTGAAGGTGGCGTCGATCGATCCCACAGCGTACGGGCGGGGATCCACAATCTCACCGGCGCCAAAGCGGCGGGCAGCCACATAACCGGCGCCGTACTGCATCTCACCGTGTGTGAGGGTGGGACCGTCTTCAATGACCAGCACGCGTTTTCCGCGGATGGCGCTGGGGTCTTTGATGGTCAGTGGAGAAGCGGCTTCGATCACGGTGGCAGTAGGGTTGATGGAATACAGGTTGGACCGTACCTGGATGACCGCATCGGGATTGGCGGTATCCACCTTGTTGATGATAAAT
>CAZHMZ010000143.1:0-8856 GCA_964532655.1 uncultured Anaerolineaceae bacterium | reverse complement strand
CCATGCGGGCGGCTGCTTCACCGGGGTGATATTTTACCTCGTGGCCGGGGCGGTGCGGGTCGGCGACCACGATGGACAGATCAGCCTGGTAGAAGGAGATGTCATTATTGCCGCCGTCCCACAGGATGATATCCGCTTCCTGTTCGGCCTGGCGCAAGATGGCTTCGTAATCCACACCGGCATAAATAATCACGCCGTTGTCGATATGGGGTTCGTATTCCTCGCGTTCCTCAATGGTGCACTCGTGCTTGTCCAGATCGGCGTACTCGGCGTAGCGCTGAACGGCCTGTTTTGCCAGATCACCATACGGCATGGGATGCCGGATGGCTGCCACTCGGAATCCCATATCGATCAGGATCTTTGCCACGCGGCGCGAGGTCTGGCTCTTGCCGCAGCCGGTACGCACAGCGCACACCGAGACAACTTGTTTGGTAGATTTGATGGCGGTATTGGCAGCGCCCATCAGCACAAAATCGGGGCCGGCTGCGATCACTTTGGAGGCTTTGTGCATCACCACTTCATGCGGTTGATCGCTGTAAGCGAACACCACCTGCTCAACATTGTGCTTGCGGATCAGGTCAAGCAGCTCGCTTTCATCGTAGATCGGAATACCTTCCGGGTACAGGTCGCCCGCCAATACAGCCGGATACAGACGACCTTCAATATCGGGGATCTGGGTGGCAGTGAAAGCGACCACCTCGTAGTTCTTGTTGCCGCGGAAGAAGACATTGAAGTTATGGAAATCTCGTCCTGCGGCGCCCATGATGAGGGTACGAATTGGGGACATAGCGGACACTCCTTGATAGTATTGGAAAAAGGAATTTTGGTGGAAGGCGAACCGGGTGTGGACCGAAAACGTTCATGACGGTATACCCATGAAACAGAAACCACCGCGCAGAGCGGCGCCTTTGCGATACCTTTCAACGGGTCATTCAAAACCGGTCGAAAAATGCGTTTCCGATGGGAAAAAGGTGAGCAGGATGAAAGACTTCAAAGCAGCATAAGGGAAGGTACACAGAGAACATTTCAGACGCAGGTTTTCCCGAAAAAACGGCTGCTTCTCCATCCAGAACCCTCCCAGGGGATCCCTGATGAGAAGATTATATCATAGCGCGGTGCCCGGCGCATGCATAGCGAGCCTGGCCGGGCGATGAATCACTCGGCCAGATAACAACACCTCATAAATGAGGTTTTGGAGCCGGATTTTATCCGGCGTGGATTTGTAGCGCGGGGATTTATCCCCGTGCTTGCATGGCCCACCAGACCTTTTCCAGATATGGAAACATGCAAAGATCAGTTCTTAGCCGATTCCTCGCGGCGCTTGTCTGTCAGATGGGAAAGCATTTTGATCAGCCCGCTTGCTCGGAATGACAGAGAAGCGTACAGGTGAATAAAAATCTAATCATGCGGATGATATCTACCATCCGGGTAGGGGAGACCTGGGGTCTCCCGCCGTGCGTCTCTGTAGAGAAGTTCTTGCAAAGGCAGGATAAATAAAAAGGGCGCACACTGTGCGCCCCTACGGAAAATGATAATAGGATTGGCCGGTAATGACTAGGTTGACATGGTTCATTATTCCCCTCCCATGGAGGGGTGGCGCGCAGCGCCGGGGTGGTTGTCGCTTTACTCCTCTTTGTACTCCACGTGTTCCACCGTAAAGCTGCCGGTCATGCCGGCGGCGGCTTGCAGACAGCCCAAATACATCAGCACCCAGGCATTCTTACTGGCCGGTGGAGTATGCAGAACCACTCGTTTGATGCCTTCATCGCATAACTTCTCAGCCACACACTGAGTCATTGCGGTGAGTTCATCCACCATTAACGGGCGTTCGTCAGATGGCACCGGAAAATCCGGTTCCACCAACCCGAACTCGCCTGAAAAGACGAAGAAGGTCGCCTGGTCGCGCCTGGCGTTCTGGTAGACCTCGTGCAGATGGCTGCCCTGATAACGCTCCAACGCGGGCAGAGAAGCCGTCTCTTTCTGGCTGATGCCTTCCACCAGACTGATATACGCCGTGGCGGATTTCTCTTCCGGCGGCTGCTCACCCCAGATCCATTTGTTGAACCATTCCAGGTTGGTCTGCATGATGTGCCGCTGTGTGCGTGGTTTCCGCGAGGAATGACGCATGCCTGGGTAGATTTGCAGACGGGCTTCCACCCCTTTGTCCAGCAGGCCCTGGTACAGTTCAAACGCGTTGGGTACCGGTACACGGTTATCCTGGTCACCATGCTGGATCAGCGTGGGGGTGCAGGCGCTGTTGATGTAGGTCATGGGCGAGGTCTTTTGATACACTTCCATATCATCCCACGGGTTGGCGCCCAGATAATCACGCGTGAAGGGATGGATATCCGTACTGACGTAATACGTGATCCAGTTGGAGATGCCGGCGCCCACCGAAACTGCCTTAAACCGGTTGCTGTAGGTGGTGATAAAAGCCGAGATATAGCCGCCCTGGCTCCAACCCATGGATCCCACCCGCTCGGGATCGACCCAGCCTTGTTCGATCAGCGCGTCCACACCGGAAATGACATCCCAATAGTCGCCGACGCCCAAATTGCGCACGTTCAGCCGTTGAAAAGCCTCACCATACCCGCCGCTGCCGCGGTAATTGGGCTCCAGCACCAGCGCGCCTTTTTGCAGCCACTGCTCTATGGGATAAAATCCGGTTTCCGGTCCCGCCAGCTTGCCCATCAACGACATCCAGGTCGGCCCGCCGTGGATGACTACCAGCAAGGGATATTTACGTGCAGGGTCAAAATCAACCGGTTTGTGCAGCACTCCCTCGATTTGCGTGCCGTCCTGGCTGATCCAGCGAAACACCTCTTTGCTGCCGAGCTGCCAGTTTTTGGTGAGATCATCGTATTGCGTCAGGCGGGTCACCGCGCCAGTTTCGGGGTTGATCTTCACCACCTCTACCCTGTGATCATTCGACGCGGCTGCCGCGGCAATCTGTGTGTAGTCTTTGGAAAAGGTGTACTCAAATGAGATCCAGCCGTTCTGATCGGCCGGTGTGATCTGCCGAACCTGTTTGTTGGATGGATCAATGCGGAACAGATGAATACCGGTACGCTGCATGGCAGCAAAATAAATACCCTGCAGCGCCCATACCGCCGGCATAGGTTCTTCGTCAAACGCCTCGGTGATAATTTCCAGCCCACTGCCATCCGTGTTAATCACCCCGAGTTCACTTTGCAGCACCTGTCCCGGTTCCGGGGGGACCACATAGGCGATCCTCGCGCCATCCGGCGACCAGAGCGGTGAGGCGCCCCGGCCATCCACCAGTACCTTCAGATCGCGGGTGGGCAGATCAAACAGGTAAAGCGATGGGGTGTTGTAATATTTCATATCCGGCGATGGATGCGTTACCATCACGATTTTCTGCCCATCCGGCGACCACTGGAAGCTATTGATGTGCAGCGGGATCTCGCCGGTCAGGCGTTCCACCTTTTTATTCTCCACCGTCAGCATCCACAAACCGGCGCGTTCATAGTCTTCGTCATCCACCCGGTACTCGCCGAACTTCTCGGTGCGTTTCTTTTTGGCATCGGTTTCTTTGACCGTGTAGAGGAAAGCGATTTGCTTTCCATCCGGTGACCAGGCAAAGGACGCGATGGAGCCGTCCAGCGTGGTCAGCCGGCGGGCTTCACCGCCAAACGGCGAAAAGAGATAGATCTGCGGGGCTTCGTCGCCCTCCCGTTTGGATAAAAAGGTGGCCTGCTGCCCATCCGGGCTCCAGCGCGGCATCCAACTGCCTGTTTTGGTGTAGGTGAGCTGGCGCGGCTCGGGTAGGTCATCACCGGTCAGCCAGAGCTGCGAGATGCGCTCGTTTTGTTCCCAGTCGGCGCAGCTCAGCGAGTAAATCACATGCCGTCCATCCGGTGAAATGCGTGCGTCATCTGCCTGGGGCAGGTTGATCATATCGTCGATCTGGGGCAGAAAGACCTCAGGGTTCGTTTCAGCAGAGTCATTTTTTGTTTGCGAAGCAGCGTGTGTCATACCTGTGTCCTTTTGAGTGCGTCTTCCAAACCGGGTACACCTTCGGCGCCGGCCGGAACCTGAATGGAAGAACCCGAGAAGGCGTCATTAATCGGTTCATACCGTCCGCCCAGGTGCTTGGCCAGAAAAGCTTCCGCCACGGCGGTGAAAGAGATGTTGTTCTCCGGGCGCGCAAACCCGTGGCCTTCATCCGAGTACAGCACATACGTGACTGGGATGTTTTTCTCCTGCATGGCATTCACAATCTGATCAGATTCGGCCTGGTTAACGCGCGGGTCGTTGGCTCCCTGCCCGATCAGCAGCGGCCGTTTGATTCGATCGACATACGTCAGCGGGGAGCGGCTCTTCAGCAACGCCTTTCCTTCCTCGGTGCGGTGATCGCCCATGCGTTTGGCGAACGTTTCAATCATCGGCATCCAGTAAGGCGGAACCGAGTTGATCAGTGTAATCAAATTGGATGGGCCGACGATATCCACCCCGCAGGCGAATACATCAGGGGTGAAGGTAAGCCCAACCAGCGTGGCGTATCCGCCGTAGCTGCCGCCCATGATGGCGATGCGGGTGGGATCGGCCATGCCTTCGCGGATGGCCCAGTTAACCGAATCAAGCAGGTCATGGTGCATCTTGCCCGCCCATTCCAGATTGCCGGCGTTGAGGTGCTCTTTGCCAAAGCCGGTGGAGGCCCGGAAGTTTACACTCATCACCATATAGCCGCGGTTGGCCAACATCTGATGATACGGGTGGTAGCCCCATTCGTCGCGGCCCCACGGCCCGCCGTGCACAAACAACACCATGGGCAGCGGGTGATCCGGTTTGTCAAAACCCTCGTACAGGTAGGGCAGGGTATAGTAATTGACCAGTTTCAGGCCGTCTCGTGCGGTGATCACTGCCGGGTGCATGCTGCTCAACTTGAGCCCTTCCAGCGCCTTGCGGTTGGTGAACAGGTAACTGGCCTTGCGGGCAGCGCGATCATAGTAGTAGTAGGTCACCGGGGCGTTATCCAGTGTATACGCCACAATCCATTTGGAGAGGTCGCGCGTCCAGCTCACCACTTCGCCGTCGCCGTGCGCCACGGTCTTTAAATAGGCCAGATCATCGGCCACGGCCGGATCGAGCACCTGCCATTCTTTTTTCTCATAGTAAAAGGCTACTGCCAGCAGCTTCTTTTCATCCGGGTGGATCATCACATCGTTCAGATCCGAAAGCGGATGCTCGCTGATGAGCGTTTGTTTGCCGCTGGACAGATCGTACGTGAACAGGGCGGCCGTATTGCGCCCGCGGCTGTCGGTCATGTACAGCGTTTGCCCGCTGCGATCAAACCCGATCGGGTTGGTGGACATGGTATCTTCCATGGGAATGTTGAAGAGCGGCTCCCAGCCACCATCCGTCTTTTTATAGAAGTCACTGCCGCCGTTGGGGTTCATCATCATGGCCAGGCGCAGGTTGAAATCTTCATCGGGCATATAGCTGGCAAAACCCTGCGTGTTCTCTTCGAGGAGGGTGCGTTCGGCGGTGTCGATGTGAATCCGGTACACATCGTGAAGTTGCGGGTTGCGATCATTGATACCGGCCAGGATTTCAGTTGGATATTTAGGGCTCACTTCCAGTATCTGTACCTGTACGCCTTCCAGCGGGGTGAGATCTTTGATCTCACCGCTGTCCAGGTTGACGCCGTACAGACGCCAGTTTTCATCACCGGCTTTATCCTGCAAATACAAAATGTGTCGGTTGGTGAAAGCCCAGAAGTACATCCGGATCCCCCGTACTGCATCACGGGTGACCGGTTTGGCCGCCTGAAGGTCATTCAGAGGGGCCACCCATACATTCAGCACCCCGTCCAACGGAGCCAGATAGCTGATGCGGGTGCCATCCGGGCTGATGCGTACAGCGGCCCGGTCCGGGTTGTCAAACAGAACCTTTCGGGGAATCAGTGGAAAGTCGGGGTTTTGCATGGTCCTCTCCTGTGGGGATTGTTCAATTGGTTGAGAAACGCCGCCGGTTCTATCACCCTGCCGGACAGCATTGGATTCAGTAAACGATATCAGCCTAAGCATATCATAAACCAGGCGGAACTGCCCGTGTGTACGGTTGGAGGAGGTTAGATGGGTGAGTTTTCAGCCAGGATACGACGGGAAATCTGCCGGTCGATTTTGCCCATCGGCAGATCCGGCAGCTCTTCCGGCTTCACCCAGCGGATCTCGCTGGCATGCAGCGGTTGAGGTTCGCCCTGTTCGATCTGGCATTGAAAAGCGTGCAGTGTCACACTGAAATGCGTGTAGGCGTGCTCGTAAACGCCGAAAGGTTCGCCTACCTGTACCTGAATGCCCAATTCTTCCATCATTTCCCGTTTCAGGCACTCGGGCAACGTTTCACCGGGCTCGCACTTGCCGCCCGGGTATTCCCACATACCGCCCAGCAGTCCTTTGGATGGACGGCGCGCCAGGAAGATCGTCTCGCCGCGCCGGAGCACACCGGCCGTCACCACCAGATGCGGGGTAGCGGCGCGTTTTTCTAATACAGGGCGCTGATCCTGAATCCCCAGCCGGTTGGCCTCACACAGGTCATTGACCGGGCAAACCGGGCAATTGGGGCTGCGCGGCGTGCAGATGGTAGCTCCCAGATCCATTACGGCCTGGTTGAACTCGCCGGCCTGCCCGGCTGGGATCAATTGCTCGGCCAGTTCCCAGAATAATGCCTCGGCTTCTTTGGACCGCGCCGGCAGGCTGATATCAAAGATTCGGGCCAGCACACGCCGCACGTTGCCATCCAGCACCGGCTCGTCCTTGCCAAAGGCAATCGAAGCAATGGCTCCAGCGGTGTACCGGCCGATGCCGGGTAATTTTCGTAATTGATCTGTTTCTGAGGGGAACTGCCCGTTGTAATCACTCACCACCACACGGGCTGTTTGATGCAGATTACGCGCCCGGCTGTAATACCCCAGCCCTTCCCAGAGCTTGAGTACGTCCTGTTCCGAAGCGGCCGCCAGCGCCTGCACGGTGGGAAAGCGATCCATCCAACGCTGAAAATACGGGATCACCGTTTCCACGCGCGTTTGCTGGAGCATGATCTCGGAAATCCAGACCGCGTAAGCATCCGAACGTTCGCGCCAGGGCAGGCTGCGTGCATGCCGGGCGTACCAGGTGGTCAGGCGCTCCGCAATCCCGTCAGGCATGGTGAACTTGTCTAAAATTGAAAACCGGTTCGGGCTTCTACAATCTTGACGGAATAGTTCTGGACAAAATCTCTTAGCTGGTTGTTGAGTGCGATCCAGGTATCTGACTGAAGAATCTCATTGGCTTCGGCCAGCGATGGAAGCATGGCCGCCACCAGGATCTGCGGATGCGGGCCGTACACGGTTGCCCAGGCGTCATTCAACTCAAACCCCATGCGTTGAATGCCCGGGATGAATTCGCGAACCACAAATTCGAAGTATTCCTGTTCCTGGTTGGGGGAGATATCCCAACTCATGATGAGTTTGACAGCCAAAATGATTTCCTTTAATTCTTGCAGTTCAAAATCACTACCCGGGTTTCCTCAGGCAGGCTGCTCTTGCCGGTGATTTTGAGTGAATCTTCGGTTTCGATGCTTGAGAGGCCCATTTCCTTGAGGAATTTGGAGAGCGGGTCCAGGTTAATTTTGGCGCCCGGGATGGCGTAATGCATGGGGATGACGATATTCGGTTCGAGCAGGTTAATCACCTCGGCTGCCTTGGCGGCTGACATGGCATCCGAGCCGCCCACCGGCACCAGGGCAACATTCACGGGCCCTAAAGCTTCAACCTGCGCCTGAGAGGGTGTTTTCTTCATGGCGCCCAGGTGGGCCACCGTCATACCGTCGATATCGATCAGGCTCAGGATATTGCGGACCTCCGGGTCGGCGCGCGTACCGCCGTTGGTTTCGATGGCTGTGATAAAGACACCGCCTACTTCGTACTCACCCGGGCCGGAAATAACGTAGGGATCCGGTTTCACCGCGGCCACATAATTGTGTGCCGATAAATTTCTGCTAATCGTCACGATGTCCGCTTTCAGCTTAAGCGCATTCAAACCAGCTTCGCGATGATCAAACGGATCGGTGACCACGGAAGCCATCCCGCGCTCGACCAGCCGAAAACATGAGTAACCGTACCAGTTGATTTCCATTTTTTATCTGTCCAGCCTCCATCAATGAAAGAATTATACTTGATATTCCGGCGCGGCTGTTCAGGGCAAAACACACATTGACACGCGTAAAACATCAGGGACGGCCGGATGAAACGCAGTTCTCTTAACCTTCCCTCATTTTCCTTGACTCTGCAACGAAGATTTGATAGACTCACACACCTGTCAGGAATAAGGCGAATTTACCTTGCCTTTAAAAAGGTGGTTTGGTATAATTTGCCCGCAAAGTTGGAACATTACCAATTTATTCGCCGACGTAGCTCAATCCGGCAGAGCAATCGCCTTGTAAGTGATCGGTTATGGGTTCAACTCCCATCGTCGGCTCAGTTGCAGGCTGGCGGGTGAAGTGGAAGCACCAATTCACCCTCGAGCTCGTAACGGCGAGACAATATGGGCAGTTACCCAAGTGGCCAAAGGGACCTGACTGTAAATCAGCTGGCAAAATGCCTTCGGAGGTTCGAATCCTTCACTGCCCACTGGATCGTATAGCCGGAAACAGAGATGACCGGTTATTTGATCCTGTTTGCTCAACAGTACGCCCTCATAGCTCAGTTGGTAGAGCGCGTTCTTGGTAAGAACGAGGTCATGGGTCCGAATCCCATTGAGGGCTCAAGTTGGGAACGGACAGGAATACAATGTTTTTATTTAAGGAGAAGTAGCAGCATGGCGAAGCAGAAATTTGACAGAAGCAAGCCGCACA
>CAZHMZ010000142.1:0-10128 GCA_964532655.1 uncultured Anaerolineaceae bacterium | reverse complement strand
TCTTTTTCTTTGTTTCGCTTGAACTACGCCATGGTTAAGGCCATGATGGATGATGCGATGTAGAGCTTGTTTTCAGCTTCATCAAAGACGACCGATTGAGGACCGTCGATAACACTGTCAGTCACTTCAATATTCCGGTCAGCAGGGAGTGGGTGCATGTAAATGGCATCTTCTTTCGCCAGCGCCATCTTTCGATCATCGACAATCCAGTGCTTGTACTGGTCGATGATCCGTTTACCCTCTTCAGGGTCGCTGGTGGTTTCCAGTGCGCCCCAGGATTTGGGGTAGATGATGTCGGCGTCCTTGAATGCCGCTTCCATATCATCGGTTACTTCAAAGGAAGAACCATTCTTACGGGCAAATTCGGCGGCCTGGTCAAGATATTCCTGGCGGAGTTTGAATTCCGGCGGATGGGCGAGCACCACATCCATGCCGAAGCGCGGCATCTGAAGTATCATGCTGTTGGGGATGGAAATGGGTTTCTGATACGATTTCGCGTATGCCCATGAGATCACCATCTTCTTCTTGCGCAAATTGCGGCCCTTCTTCTCCATGATCGTCATCAGATCTGTGAGGATTTGGAAAGGATGGTAGAGATCGCATTGCATGTTGAAAACCGGTGCAGGTGAGGCTTCAGCCACCATATTGATGTACCGGTTGCCAATGCCCCAATCGCAGTAGCGGATAGCGATGCCGTCATAGATGCGTCCCAAAATCTGGCCCATTTCCCGTTCGGTGTCGCCGTGTGAGATCTGCGTTGTGCGGTCCTCAATAAAGGCGGGGTGAGCCCCCAGGTGAATAGCCGCCGTCTCAAAAGCGGAACGGGTGCGTGTGCTGCTAAAGAAGAACAGCATGGCAAGCGCTTTGTCGCGCAAATAAGGGGTGGGTTCTCTTAAGGCGCGCTTTTTCTTCAGATCCCAGGCAAGATCCAGAACGGTCTCAATTTCTTCAACACTGAAATCAAGATCACAGATGAAGTCTCTACCACGAAGATCGCTGATCATAAATTACTCCTTTCGCTCATGTCTATCGAATACTTATATTTTTTAGTGTTTACATATTGTCGCGGCGAAGGCTGCGAACGACATGAAACTGGAAATAACCTGGCAGGAAGTAACTCGTGGAGTAGTCCACCACTTTCCCGCCGGTATCATACAAACGGGCCAAAAACACCAGCATCACATCGCCGCGTTGAATATGCAAAGCACGGGCTACTTCAGTACTGGCCGCTTCGGCTTGAATATTGGCAATCGATTTGGTCAGCATGGGGGTGCCGCGGCGCAATAGCAGGTCCAACACCGATCCGGTAAAACCGGCAGGCAGATCCGCAGGCTGCAGAACGTTTTCTGGAAGGATATCCACCAGAAAGGCGACCGGCCGGTTTTCAGCCAGGATTGTACGTCGGACTCGTACCAGCGTGGTTCCAGGATCCAGTTCAAAAACCTCCGAGAGTTCTCCCTGAGCCTTAATCAAATCAATATTCAAATCGCCCATGGAAACAATCAGGCCAATCTTTTTAGCCAGTGTTTCGATGCTTTCCAGCACTTCCAACCCGCTGGCGATGATCTGGGGATGGCTGACCACAAAGGTGCCAATCCCCTGCCGGCGCAGGATGAGACCCTGGCTTTCAAAATCACGCATGGCTTCCCGCAGAGTGGCGCGTGATACGCCCAGCGTTTTGGCCAGTACAGGTTCGGCAGGTAATTTTTGACCAGGTGGAGTGCTTTCGATGATTCTGCGCAGAGATGACTGCAATTTATGAAAATGGGGTTGATTTTCCATCGGGTATCCGTTATCTGGATTGAAAACGAGGATAGTCTTGCGGTGACCAAAAGGAGGCGGTTGCTCCAATTGTATAAACAAGTTTACTAAGAAACCACAGGAATGTCAATTGTCAGACAAATGTTTTGTCTGATAAATACGCTATCTTAAAGATCACTACCCTGTCAAAATCCGTTTTGGCAGATTGGATTCAGTCTGAATCAGTATCTGAGCCGGATGCAATATGTTGACAAGTATGGCTATGCGAAATGTTTCTTCGATACTCCCTCAGTGGTTCTCATTTACTGCCTAAAAAAAAGACTGCCCCTTTCAGGGCAGTCATTTCAACCAGTTATGTAATGATTACTTCATTCCGGCAGCCATCTGGCCTGCACGCAGGGTATTCTGCAGCAGCATGGCGATGGTCATAGGGCCTACTCCACCGGGCACCGGTGTGATGGCTCCAGCCACTTCCAGGGCTTCTTCATAAGCAACATCGCCAACCAGGCGGAAGCCGCGTTTCTTGGTAGCATCATCCTTGCGGTTTGTGCCCACATCGATCACCACCGCGCCGGGTTTGATCCAGTCACCGCGCACCATTTCAGTGCGGCCCACGGCAGCCACCAGGATATCAGCATTGCGGACGATGGAAGCCAGGTCGCGGGAGCGGGAGTGGCAGATGGTAACGGTGGCGTTTTCGCGCACCAGCAGCAGGGCGACAGGCATGCCCACAATGTTGGATCGTCCCAGCACCACCGCATTGGCGCCTTCAAGGGTGGGCAGTTGTGTTTTCAGCAGGTGAATCACGCCAGCCGGAGTTGCCGGAACAAACAACGGTTCACGCCCTTTTTGTGCCAGTCGGCCAATGTTGAGCGGGTGAAAACCATCGACGTCTTTTTCAATATTAATCGCGCTTAAAACACGCTCTTCATCAAGTCCGTTGGGCAGCGGTAACTGCACCAGAATACCATTAATGCGCGGGTCAGCGTTGAGATCTTTGACAAGTCCTTCCACCTCAGCCTGGGTAGCCGTGGCGGGTAATACCTGCCCGTAAGATTCGATCCCTACCTCATTGCAGGCTTTTTGTTTCATGCTTACATAAACCTGGGAGGCAGGATTTTCACCGACCAAAACGGTCGCCAGTCCCGGGCGAGATTTACCTGCTTTTACCAGTTCTTCTACCCCTTTCATTACACCTGCTCTTACATCATCCGCAACTGCTTTACCATCGATGATTCTAGCTGTCATGGGATTTCCCTTTCTCGAGTTAGGATATGATAAAATTCAAACAGCGAAAGACTGATTTCGACAAATGGATTTTCTGCATAAATTATACACCAATCAATTTGGGGGTTGATTGCGTCGCGAACAGAATTCTCAAACAATATTCCCATTCACAGGAGCAAGTTAATGAGTAAAATTTGTGTAATCGGAACCGGGTATGTTGGTCTGGTCACAGGCACCTGCTTTGCCGATTTAGGCAACCATGTTGTCTGTATGGATGTTAGCGAAGATCGCATCCAGAAACTCAAAAATGGCATCATGCCCATCTTTGAACCCGGTCTGGAACAGCTTGTCAATATTAATCACAAATCCGGACGCCTGGTCTTCACCACTGATCCCGTTGAAGCGCTGAAAGACGCCGAATTTGCTTTCATCGCGGTGGGCACACCCTCCGGTGTGGATGGCGAAGCCGATCTGCAGTATGTGCGCAATGCCGCTGAGTCAATCGCCGAGCACGTCAATCACCGCATCATCGTGGTGAATAAATCCACCGTCCCGGTCGGCACCGGTGATTGGGTAACCGATATCATCCGCAAAAAGAGTAACGGAAATTCGCTGGATTTCGATGTGGTTTCCAATCCCGAATTCCTGCGCGAAGGTTCAGCTATCAATGACTTCATGATCCCCGACCGCGTTGTGCTGGGATGCACCAATCGCGAGGCGGCCAATCAGGTGGGTAAACTGTACCAGCCGCTGCGCTGTGCTGTACAGATCACCGATCTGCGCACCGCCGAAATGATCAAATACGCCTCCAATGCGTTCTTAGCCACGCGCATATCCTTCATTAATGAGATTGCCAATATCTGTGAGGAAATGGGTGCTGATGTACGTGAGGTGGCTTATGGAATGGGTCTTGATAAACGTATCGGCAGCGCGTTTCTGGATGCCGGTCTGGGCTGGGGCGGAAGCTGCTTCCCCAAAGATGTAAAAGCCCTGGCTCACATGGCCGTGCTGCATGGAACGCATCCGCAGCTTTTGCAGGCCGTGATGGAGATTAACCGCAACCAGCGCCGCAAGGTGATTGTCAAACTTCGCCGTGCGCTTGGCAGCCTGAATGATAAGGTGATCGGCGTACTGGGTCTGTCCTTCAAGCCCAACACCGATGATATCCGTGAAGCACCCGCGCTGGAAGTCATCCATCTTCTGCTCAATGAGGGCGCAACGGTACGCGCTTATGATCCGCAGGCCATGGAGAATGTGGCTCAGGAGTTTTCAGGTGTCGCGCTGTGCCAGAACCCCTACGAAGTGGCCGAAGGCGCCGATGCGCTGGTTCTGGCAACCGAATGGAATGAATTCAAGCAAATCGATTTTTCTCGCATCGCCACGGCCATGCGTTCAAAAATCATCGTGGACGGCAGAAACCTGTGGGATCCCGACCGCATGAAGGAGATGGGCTTCAGGTATTACGGTGTTGGTCGAGCCATGGGCAACCATTACGACCAGAGCAATCAATAATTACCGCCAATCAGAACCATGTGATTTGATCGTACATGATATAATTTTCAAAACACTTACTTTGGAGGAAACCGATGGAGATTCTCACCCGTGAGTTCAAGCATTGTGACCTGATCGAAATCAAAGGCCGTCTGGATAGCGCCTCTGCACCGCAGTTAAGTGAAAAATTGAACGAAGTGATGGAAAAAGGCCATTATAAACTGGTCCTTGACCTGGCTGGTCTGGATTTCATCTCCAGCGCCGGTCTGCGTGTGCTTGTGAACACCCAAAAAACATGCAAACGCTACAACCGCGGTGAAGTAATTCTCACCAGGGTGCCTGCCAATATCAAAGAATCCCTGGATTTAGTCGGTTTTACCATGATTTTCAAGATCTTCGATGATGTGATTACTGCCGTCGGTAATTTTTAGTTTGCCATGGCCGTTTTTCAGGACAAAGCAATTTTCCCGGGTCTGTATTCCAGCCTGGTCGAGGTTGCCGAGTTTGTGAAAAAAGGCGCTCAGGCAGCCGAATTTGACAGCGCGGTATCATATCATATCGAACTTGCTCTGGACGAAGCCGTATCAAATGTCATCGAACATGCCTACGGGGGCGAAGGCAAAGGTGACATCGAACTGGAGTATATTGCGGAACCCCAAAGGCTGACCTATGTGATCATCGATCATGGTCAGCCTTTTCAACCAGAAAATGTAGACAAACCGGATATCAAAGCCCCACTCAACAACCGTAAAGGTCATGGGTGGGGGCTTTATTTGGTCAACTGCCTGATGGATGAGGTTCATTTCGAATTCGATGACGTTGCAGGCAACAGGCTCATCCTCGTAAAGTACAGGGAGTGACTGGAATGGTGCAACATCCCGGGATTGCGATAGAGCCTGAGTGGAAACAGTATCTTCATTTGGGAGAGCAAATTCTCAATTTGCCTGCGGTAAAGCAGCGTTTTGAATTTGTTGAAGAGATTATTTCCAAAAAACTGAGCTGTGCCGCCAAACTATGGCCGGTAGAGCCGCTTTACCCATTGCCCGGTGAAGAAGATATACAAAGTATCCCTTCCTCGCCTGCCCCCGAAATTGTGATGAAATCCTACCACTCCAGGCAGATCATGTTCCGTCTGGATGGTTCCAACGAAATCCTTCCGTTCAGCGAACCCTGTGAAGCCAAAGCGATCGCTTATCCCATTGTCGCCAAAGATATGCTGATGGCAGTACTGTATGCAGAGCGGGAAGAAGGTGTTTTCTGCTCGGATGATTGGGGCTTCTTGGACGGTTTTCTCTCTATGGCGGCCCTATCGCTTGAGGTGGCCCGCCAGGTGAGCCTCAAGAATTGGCGCGCCAGCCAGCTTGCGTTGGTCCAATCCGTCAGCGAGCAAATTGCCAACATGACCGACCTGGATGACCTGTGCCTGAAAGTCACCGATCTGATCCATCAGTTGTTTGAGTTCTATTATGTTGCCATTTATATCCGACAGGATGATACCAACACGGTCAACCTGAAGGGTATGCAGCACAACTCACAGTGCAATGATTTTGAACCCGCGACCGACATTTTACCCGGGCACGGTATCATCGGCACGGTATTCGAGACCGGTGCGGAACTGCTGGCCGCCGATGTGCAGCATGAACCCCGTTACCGCTACATGGACTGCCTGCCTGAGACCCGCTCTGAACTGGCGCTTCCGCTAAAAACCGAAGACATCATTTACGGCGTTCTGGATTTACAGAGCGACCGCCTGAACGGTTTCCACGATAACGACGTGGTGGTGTTGCGTGCACTGGCCAACAATATTGCCCTGGCAATCGAGAGCGCTCATTTTTACAATGACCTGCAGCAGCGTGTAAAGCAGGTGGAAACCATCACCCAGGTAAGCCATGCACTCACATCCGTTCTGGATCTGGACAAGCTTACCCGCATGGTGACGCAGTTGATCCACAACCGTTTCGGGTATCCCTTTGTGCATCTGTTCACCATCCATCCGGTTCAGCACAAGATCCTGTTTGCCACGGGTGTAGGTGAACGCAGTGAGGCCATGCGTGCTCACGAAGTTGCCTATGATATGGATTCTCCGACCGGCATCATCCCCTGGGTGGCGCGTTACGGGCAGACTTACTGCGCCAACGATATTTCTATCGACCCGTTGTACACCAGACCGGATGATATCCCGCATGCCTCACAGGCCGAGCTGACCATTCCGTTGATGTTTGCCGGCGAGGTGCTGGGTATCCTCGATTTGCAGAGCGAGAAAAAGAACGCTTTCAAGGAAAATGACATCGAGCTGCTGGAAGCGCTGGCTTCCAGTATGGCGATTGCGCTACGCAACGCGTTTCTGTATCGGTCGGATAAATGGCGCGTACAGGTGGCTGACAGCTTCCGCGAGGTGTCTGAGCTGATCTCTGCCAACAAACCGCTCAATGAGGTACTGGAGATTATCCTGCTCAAACTGGAGCAAAACCTGCCCTGCGACGGATCTGCTCTATGGTTGGCAACAGATTCTGAGGAAGACGGCAGCCCCAGAACCCTTGAACTGGCTGCCGCTCGCAGTGTGGATTCGGAACGAATCGTGGCCTCATTCAACGATCCCGCGGTGCGCGAATGGCTGGAAAGCGCGATGGATGAACCTCACCCCAGCATCCGTAACCCCGGTGATCCGCTGGGGCCGTTGGGAGTGGCCATGGGCTTCCCAAAGGATTATTCATCCATCGCGGCGCCCCTGCGGGCCGGAAACAAACCGCTGGGCATCATGGCGCTGGCCCATCACACACCGGGCCGGTACGGCAATGAAGCCTATGATATGACCTCCACCTTTGCCAGCTACGCAGCGGTAGCCATCCAGAATGCGCGCCTGTTTGAAGAAGCGCAGAGTCAGGCCTGGGTCTCCACCGTATTGTTGCAGGTGGCGGAGGCAATCCAGTCTGCTGAAACCATCGACGAACTGCTCACCACCATGGTACGCCTGCCACCTCTTCTGATCGGTGTTCGCATGAGCGCCATCTTCCTGTGGGCTGATGATTCACAGTCTTTTGAATTGAAGAACTGGTACGGCTTAAAGCAGGATCCGGAAAGAATGCAATATCACCCGGAGGATACACCGGCTTTTGCCAGCCTGGAGAGCACACATACTTCCGTCTATATCGAGGATCCTCTGGGCGAGTTGAATTTCCCGGAAGAGATCATTCCAGATGGTACCGGAACGCTCATGATGGTACCCCTTCTCTCACGCGGCAATCTGCTGGGCAGTATTCTCATCGGGTACCGTTTACGCCCATACAGCAGCAGTGAGTCTGAAGATGACCAGCAAATTCAGGCCATCATGCAGGGCATCAGCCAGCAGACCTCGGTAGCGCTGGAAAACCTGCGCCTGGCAGAGAACCAGGAAGAAGAGGCTTACGTCACCGCGGTTCTGTTGGAGGTGGCGCAGGCCGTGGTGAGCCAGAACGAACTGAACGATGTGCTGGAAACCATTGTTCACCTGATGCCTATCCTGATCGGCATCGACACCTGCGTGATCTATTCATGGGATAAAGAACGGCGTGTCTTTACACCGGTGCAGGCTTATGCCGGGAATGACGAGGATGAGATCCAGTTGATCGCAAAGGAATACGCCGAAGGTGAATTCCCGCTGCTGGACACCACCCTTTCCAACGATTCGCTGCATTTCAGCACATCCTGCAAGAACATTCTGCCCATCGATCAGTGGCTTCAGAATGCCATCCAACCTGAAAATCAGCTTTCCAGAGAGACCATCATCCCCGGCGGCAGTATTTTGCTGTCCGTCCCGCTTTCTGCCAAAGGTGAAGGGTTTGGCATCATGCTGGCGAAAGAGGCCATGAATACCTATGCCTTCCAGGAAAAACGGATGGAGATCATCAACGGCATCGGGCAGCAGGTAGCACTGGCGATTCAGAACGATAAATATACCCGGAACCTGGTGGAAACACAGCGCATGGAACAGGAGATGGAACTGGCCCGTCAAAGCCAGCGCACCTTCCTGCCCAGCGAACTGCCGCGCCTGTTCCGCTGGGATCTGGCCGCGCGCTGGACCCCTGCCCGGCAGGTGGGCGGTGATTTCTACGATATCATCCAACTGGATAAGGACCATGTGGGGTTGGTGATCGCCGATGTAGCCGATAAAGGCATGGCTGCTGCCCTTTACATGACCGTGACACGCACGCTGATCCGCGCCTATTCACAGGGTGAACCCTCACCCGCGCAGGTGCTAGAAAAAGTGAACAACTTGCTCCTGCCGGATTCGCAGGACGGGCTGTTTGTGACCGCCGTGTATGCCATTCTCAACAAGCGCACGAACAAGCTGGTATATTCGAATGCAGGACATAACCTGCCGCTCATCTTCAGGCATGCCGATAATAAAATCACACCGCTGAAGAAGGGCGGCATGTCACTGGGCGTGATGGAAAATATTCAGCTTATCGATCATGAAGTTGCCATTTTACCGAGCGATATCCTGCTGCTGTACACCGACGGCGTCACCGAGGCCTTCAATGCAGCCGGGCAGGTGTACGGAATCGAACGATTCCAGCAATTCATCATTGAGGAACATGAGCTCCCTGCAGAAGAATTCCTCAAGCGGCTGGAATCCACATTAAAGAGCTTTTCCGCCGGCATACCCGCTTCGGATGACATTACCTTGGTCTGCCTGAAACGGCAGAGTTAAATTTTTTCTACTCTTCGGGGAAAATCAACGCCCACCATACCTGCCACTGTTCTGCCGGAACGGGGGTGCTCACCTGCGTGGGAATGGGTGTGGGGGTAGGCTCGCCTGATCCAAGCGGCACAACGCGCACATCCCCATCCTGCCCCGCATTCAGATCTACCCGAGCAAACTGCTCCACCATCGCTTCAGATCTTGCATAGTCCAGCTCGCCTTCAAGCGCCTGCTGGGTTTGCTTTAGCTGCACCACGCTCTCTTCCACAATGTTGCGTTGAATTTCAATTTCATGCAGTTGCTTAAGCCGCGATTGGTAATCAAGCAGCATCAACACAGCCAGGATAATCCCGGCAACAAGCAGAATTTGTTTTGCGTGGGTTCGGATGGTTTCCATAGCAGTATCTTACGTCAATGGGATGCAACTTTCAAGCCATAAAAAACGAACCCGGGGAATCAAAAAACTCCCGAAGGGAGTTCTTGTTCTGTGCCGAAGGAGGGATTTGAACCCTCACGAGCGCAATGCTCACTAAGCCCTGAACCTAGCGTGTCTGCCAGTTCCACCACTTCGGCTTGCACAGATAAGCTATTTTACCGGATTTCAGGCGCTTGTCAACCTTTTTGAGGCCTCATTTTAGGGTCAATATCCGGCATTCCTGTACTCAAACGATCTCACCAAACAGATGATCCTTCTCAACCCGAGTGATTCTCACCCGGTCGATCCGGTTCCAGCGATCCACGGGCGACGTACTCACTACCTTCAGATAATTATCGCTCAACCCCCTTAATTGCCACATTCCATCTCCAGCCTGTTTCGAGCTTTCCCACAGCACCTGCAATTCAGAGCCGATAAATGACTGCCTGTACTCGCGCCCCTGCTTCGCCAACACCGCCCGCAACTGCTGGGATCGGCGTTTCAATTCCTGGTCGGGTACCCGGCCGGGCAGCAGCGCCGCCGGTGTGCCCGG
>CAZHMZ010000141.1:0-10281 GCA_964532655.1 uncultured Anaerolineaceae bacterium | reverse complement strand
AGAAAATCAGCCTGGTATAAACGCACCTCGCGCAGAGGATTGATGGCAGGCTGGTTCTCCAACGGCGTATCGCGTACCGGTGAAAAGCCTGAGAAATACACCCGCGCCAAATGCAATTCATGATGCAGAAAATGGGTGGTCTGCAGCAACTCCAGATCCGTCTCATCGATACCGCCCACCACAAACTGGGTGGTGCTGGAAGGCCAGCGCCCGTTCCAGCCCTTCCAGGAGGGCACCTCACGGCGGATTTGATCCACCCACTTCAGCGGTGTCAGCAGTTCCTCCAAAAACCGTTTTTGTGGAGCCAGCCTGCTCAGCCGCTGTGAGGTGGGGCTTTCCAAATTTACTGACACCCGGTCAGCCAGGCGCATCCCCTGTACTACCTGATCCCGCTCAGCGCCGGGCATAATTTTCAGGTGGACATAGCCTTTATATTGATAGCGTTTGCGTAAAATTTCGGCGCAATCCAGCAGACGATCCTGTGTTTTCAGCCCGCCGCCCGCCACACCGGAGCTGATGAACAACCCCTCCACAATGCGAGCCCGGTAGAGTTGCATGAAAGCCTGGGCCATTTCATCGGCAGTGAAGGTCTGGCGGTCAAAATCACGACCGCTGCGGAAAGCGCAGTAGGTGCAGTTGCGTTCACAGGCGGTAGTCAATGCGGTTTTCAGCAGCGCAATACGTTTTCCGTTGGGCATCACGGCAAAATGCACCGGAAACGAGCGAGCAGCTTTTCTTCGGTCAGTCAGGGTTTCGTGGGGATGCAAATCACATTCGCCACGAGTGCCGCTCGCGCATCCTGGCAACGAAGCCGGGCGAGTGAGTGAAGCATCAGTCACTTCGCTGTCCATGTATTGCCCCACCAGGCGAAGTTTATCAACGGGATCCATACCGTTATTATAGAACGTTTATTCTATTGATGTCAACAGGCTGTTATGGTTTTTCGACCAGTATCCCGCGTCCGGTGTAGGCAGACAAAAACCGCTCCGCCGGGATGACAGCGTTGGCCTGCAATTCAGGATACCGGCCGGATGGGTTGTGCAAAATCACCTTTTCAGGCACGCCGTCACAGACATCGGCGCCGTGAACCACCACGAGATGACCACCCTTGAAGGTGACCGGGAATCGAGTACCTAACTGGTAGGAGACCGAGGCGATAAACAACTTTCCTGCGCGCAGGAATTCGCATATTTCAGGCAGTGAAGCCGGCATCGCCTGGCTGATTAAGCCTTCCGCATTGAGCAGGTCGGCCAGCGACTTATGGATCCAGCCACGCTCCTCGATCTTGCCGTTTTCTTCCCGTATCAGGTAGGCGTTGTTTTTCAAACCCAATCTGATCCACTCATGCACGGTCCGGCGTGTTTTACCAAATCCTTCGGCGCACATCTTCACGCACACAATCCCGCATGCGCGCATCACCCAGTGGGCATACTGTTCCGGTGAATCAGCGCCCAGCGATCTCCAGCCGGGATCGTGAATGGGGTCAAATTTTTCTGAGAAAATGGGTTCAGCAAGATCCAATGTTCCGATCTGCGAATAATAGGGAAGATAGCCAGGGAAGCGAATCGGTTCGAACATGTGCCGTATTATAGCGCAGGTTCTAAAAAACAACCGGAAGCAAATTGCTTCCGGTTGCCAGATGACAGAATTCTGTCAATGGTGGATCAACTCAAATCATCAAACGGATGTCTCCGCACGCGGATCCAGCGCATCACGCAGGCCGTCGCCGAACAGGTTGGTGGCCAGCACAATCAGGGTCAGCATGACGCCGGGGAAGATCGTCAACCAGTAGGCATTCCGGATGTACGGACGTCCATCCGCCAGCAGGGAGCCCCATTCAGGGGTTGGCGGCTGTGCACCCAGGCCCAAAAAGCTCAGACTGGAGCCCGAAAGGATGGCGCCTGAAATGCTCAGACTGCTGATGATGATGATGGGAGCAATCACATTAGGGAGAATGTGTTTCATAATGACGGTCAGGTAGTTACCGCCCATCGCTCTCGATGCCATCACATAGTCCACGTTTTTGATGGTCAGCACATTCCCGCG
Organism: uncultured Anaerolineaceae bacterium; assembly: GCA_964532655.1. Taxonomy (GTDB): domain Bacteria; phylum Chloroflexota; class Anaerolineae; order Anaerolineales; family Anaerolineaceae; genus JAJFTV01. The sequence goes on along the minus strand of CAZHMZ010000141.1, from coordinate 8,235 downwards.
GATCACACGCGAATAGGTGGGCAGGTTCCAGAATGCGATGGCCAGGATGACCTGGTTTACACCCGCCCCCAGCATGGAAACCAGCCAGATGGCAAAGATAATTCCTGGAAAAGCCAGAATAAGATCCATGATACGCATGATCACGGCATCGATCGCGCCGCCCGAGTAGCCGGAGATCAATCCCAACGGCACACCCACCACCAGGCTGAGCATCACTGCCGCAAACCCGATCCACAGGCTGAGCCGACCGCCGTAGATGATGCGGGTGAGCATATCGCGGCCCAGGGCATCAGTTCCCAGCCAATGTTCAGCACTGGGAGCCTGAAGGCGGTTACGCACATCACGCTTGATGGGATCAAAGGGAGCAATGCTGCTGGCAAACACAGCGCTCAGGACAACCAGGATAAGTACAATCAAACCGAAAATGGCGATCCGGTTATGCGAAAAGCGCGCCATAGCCAGTTGGATGGGCGTCTTTTCCTGCGGGATACCCGGCTGCTGACTAAGTGTATCTGATTCGAGGGTCAACATAAGCATACGTCACATCCACAATAATATTCACAAACAAATAGGTCAGGGAGATGAACAGTACCGTCCCTTGAATCACTGGATAATCACGGTTAAAAATAGCCGTGATGGTCATGGCGCCCATCCCTGAAAGACTGAAAATGTTTTCAGTGATGACAGCGCCGCCCAGCAAACCGCCGATTTCAAAACCCGCCACAGTGATAATGGGGATTAAGGCGTTTCGTAAGGCATGTTTGAGAACCACCATCGGTTCCATCAAACCCTTGGCGCGTGCAGTACGGATGTAATCACTGTTGAGCACTTCCAGCATGGCGCCGCGCACAAGCCGGGCTAGAAACGCGGCTGTACCCAATCCCAGAGTCATCGCGGGCATGAGCAGTCCCTTGAAAGTAAGGTTTCCCTGTACCGGTAACACGCCCAACCAAACAGCAAAAATCAGAATAAACATTAAGCCCAACCAGAAGGTTGGGAAAGACGCCCCTGCCACAGTGACCACCCGAAGGATGTTATCCAGCCAGGTATCATGCCAGTATGCCGTTACCATACCCACCAGAATTCCAAGGATCATGGTGATGGCAAAGCTAAAAACTGTCAGCCGGATGGTGACCGGATAGGCCTGTTTGACCATATCAAGCACAGGCTGTTTTGACATGATAGAGCGGCCTAAATCCCCTTCAATGGCATGCTTCAAAAATAAATAGAATTGGGTAGGCAGCGGCTTATCAAGCCCCTGGTGTCTGCGGATGGTTTCGATCATCTCCGGCGTCGCCCGTTCACCTGCCAGGAGTAAGACGGGATCTCCTGGTACAACGGTACGAAGCATAAAGAATACGATCGCCACCAGCGTTACAGCCAGAAAAATGGATATAGCCAATCTTCTGATGATGTAATTTAGCATCTCGTTTGGATTCTCTCCTTATTCTTGTTTACTGGCCCGACGGTCATGGAATGGAGAAAGGATTCATTTGTACCGGATGGGACAATTAGAAAATCATACCCAATATCGATGATCCAGTCAATAGCATTCATTTTAGCAAATAAATACTCGCGAATCACAATTATTCAGTCATGAAACTTGTAATTTTATCGACAAAAATTGGCTTTACTGTCAAAATTTCCGGCACGCAGCTATTGACTTTTTATTATTATCACATTATAATTATTACATAATAATATTTATTATCTGGAAAGTACAAAATGAACCGACAATCAGATGAGCTTTACAGGATTCTTTTGCAAAAAATGGATCAAAGCGGACTTCGTAAGACCCCGCAACGTCTTGCAGTGCTGAAGGCGTTGGCTGAGAACCCTGCTCATCCCAACATTGGAGAGATCTATCAGCAGGTTAACAAAGTACTTCCCATGACCAGCCTCGCCACGGTGTATAAAATTGTCACCGCTTTGAAAGAGATTGGCGAGGTACGTGAATTGAGCCTTGGCGAAGGAGGCAGCCATTTTGATCCGGTTATTGGGCTTCCTCACCCCCATTTACTGTGTGTGGAGTGTGGAAAAATCGTTGATGCTCCTGTTGCCAACCTGGAAGAGCTCTCTCGAGCTGCTGAGAAGAAAACCGGTTATCAAATTATGGATCAACAGCTTGATTTCTATGGAGTATGTCCTGAATGTCAGTCACGGAAGAATCCGTTAATTCTTGATAATTCGATAAATCAAAAAAGGAGATAACAGTGATTAACAATAGAGTCGAACAATTAATGAATGAACAAATCAAACATGAATTCTTTTCAGCCTATTTATATCTTTCATTCAGTGCCCATTTTGCCTCTAAAGGCCTGAAGGGATTTGAGAACTGGATGAAAAAACAGGCCGCTGAAGAACAGGTTCACGCGATGAAATTTTTTGATTTCCTGCATGAACGCGGCGGCACGGTGACTTTACAGACGATTGATCAGCCGACCGTTAAGGCTGAAACACCGCTTCAGTTTTTTACAGAATCCCTGAAACACGAACAACTTGTTACCAGCCTGATCAACAAAATCTACGCCGTTGCCGTGGAAGAAAAGGATTACGCAAGCCAGACCTTCCTGCACTGGTTCATCGATGAACAGGTGGAGGAAGAAGCCAATGCAAACGCGATTCTGGATACCCTGAAGCTGATTGGTGAAAGTGGTAACGGTTTATTGATGCTCGATCATCAGTTAGGCGAAAGATAACTCGTTTTTCCGGTTGACCCCCAATTTCAAAACAGACGCCCTCCCCCGGGCGTCTGTACTTTTTTCAGATCATAAAATGCCATTCATCCGGAAATTTTAATTATTTCACTGACCATACCAGAAAATAAGCGGTGATAAAATCATTGTGAGTATAGATGGTCAGGATTTTTTAGCATGATTCTCTGCACCATGAATAACAAGACATGAAACGGAATATAAGCTGAACATGACTCGGTACAGGATCAACCAGCACCCGATCCTTACTCCTCTCCCTGGACGAACGGTAACGTTCACGTGGAATGAACAAACTTTTACCGCCCGCGAAGGAGAAATGATCTCCTCCGCGTTATTCGCCAACGGTATCCGCATCTTCGGGCATCATCATAAAGACGGCGCCCCGCAGGGAATTTTCTGCGCCAACGGGCAATGCGCTCAATGTATGGTGGTAGTAAACGGAAACCCGCTTAAGGCCTGCATGACCCCCATCACAGAAAACATGTCCATCCGTTCGATGGACGGTTTACCCCAGCTCCCCCCAGCCTCCGCGTTAGCTATTGACGCACATGTGGATGTGGTCCAGACACCGGTCCTGATCATCGGAGGTGGGCCATCCGGTATGTCTGCCGCCATTGAGCTGGGTCAGCGTAATGTTCCGGTCATTTTGGTGGATGACAAAAACCGGCTGGGCGGCAAACTGGTATTGCAAACACACCGTTTCTTTGGCTCGATCAATGCGGTGCATGCCGGTACACGCGGGATTGATATTGCCCGCCTTTTGGAAGACAAAGTCAGGTCGCTGCCCTCGGTGCAGATCTGGCTCAACTCAACCGTCCTGGCCGTCTTTTCGGATCAAAAAGTGGGCATCCTCCGCGATAACCGCGAGTATGTATTGGTTCAGCCTGAAATCCTGCTGTCCGCCTCCGGTGCGCGCGAAAAGAATCTGGTTTTTCGCGGAAATACGCTGCCTGGTGTCTACGGCGCGGGCGCGTTTCAGACACTGGTAAACCGTGATCTGGTGAAACCCGCTGAACGGCTGTTTATTGTAGGCGGAGGAAACGTGGGGCTGATTGCCGGATACCACGCCCTGCAAGCCGGCATACAGGTGGTGGGACTGGTGGAAGCGCTGCCGAAATGCGGCGGTTACAAGGTCCATCAGGATAAACTCGCCCGCATGGGGGTCCCCATTTACACCTCACATACCATCCTGAGCGCCAATGGAACTGATCAGGTGGAATCGGTTACCATCGCCGTGCTGGATGACCATTTTCAGCCGGTGCCGGCAACTGAGCAGTCATTCGTCTGCGATACCATCCTCATCGCGGTGGGGCTGGACCCGGTGAATGAATTTGCGCTCAAAGCCAAAGAGTATGGCATGAGCGTTTTCAGCGCTGGTGACTCGGAAGAAATCGCCGAGGCCTCCTCCGCGATGTTCTCCGGCAAAATCCGGGGGCTGGAGATCGCCCGCCGGTTGAACGTCACCGCCGAAACCGTTCCGCCTGATTGGTACCAGACCGCCGAGATCCTTAAGTCGCACCCCGGGAAAGTGGAAAAGATCGAACAAACCGGCCTTGAGGAAGGCGTCTTTCCCGTCTTTCACTGCAGCCAGGAAATCCCCTGCAACCCGTGCACATCGGTATGCCCGCAGGGGTTGATCGAGATCGATCCCCATGATATCCGTCGCCTGCCGGCCTTTATGAGCAAGTATTACCGAAAAACCTGTATCGGCTGCGAGAAATGCGTCAGCATCTGCCCCGGTCTTGCCATCACTTTGGTGGATTACCGTAAAAGTGATCAGGATGCGATTGTGACGCTCGCTCACGAATATCTGCCTGAGAGCATCCACGCCGGTGATCGGGTGACCGTGCTGGATGTGGACGGCGGTATGCTGGGTGAGGTGCCGGTTGAAAGCGTGAAATCCATCGCGCGAAACGACCACACGCTCATGGTCAAACTGCGCGCCCCGCGTGAGCTGGCCCGTCAGATTGCCGGTATCCGTGTACAGGAACCCTGGCAGTCCGAAGACCTGCCGGAGGCGGTGGAGCGTCTGGAGGATGATTCGATTGTCTGCCGCTGTGAACGCGTGACCGCCGGTGAGCTGCGGTCGCTGATTCGGCAGGGTGTGCGCGATATGAACGAGTTGAAAATCATCACCCGCGCCGGGATGGGAGCCTGCGGGTCAAAAACCTGCGGCGCGTTGCTGACGCGGCTGTTCCGTGAAGAAGGGATCGATCTGTCAGAAGTAACCGGCCAGGTGAAACGGCCGCTGTTTGTTGAGGCACCATTGCGCGCGTTTGCCGGGCTGAAGGAGGTGAAAGAATGACAGGTCTGTATGACGTCATCCTGATAGGCGCTGGAAGCATCGGCGCCCCCGCGGCCATGTACCTGGCGGAAGCCGGCCTGCGCGTACTGGTGCTCGAGCAGAACGCAAGCCCTGGCCAGGGTTCCAACAAAGCGGCCATCGGCGGCATCCGCGCCACCCATTCAGACCCTGCAAAAATTCGCCTCGGGCTGGACAGCCTTGAGGTGTTCCGGAACTGGAAAGAAGAACGCGGACAGGATATCGAATGGCACCAGGGCGGCTACTGTTATGTGGTCTACACCGAAAACGATGAAAGAACACTCAAAGACCTGGTCAGTACCCAGAAAACGCTGGGTCTGAAGAATGACTGGCTGGATGCCCAGTCCATTCTGGAGCTTGTTCCGGGTCTCAACCCGGACGGGCTGCGGGGCGGAACATTCTCTGAAGAAGATGGGTATGCTTCCAATCTGCTGTCCAATCAGGCCTTTTACCAGGCGGCACGGAAAGCCGGTGCGGTATTTCATTTCAATGAGCCAGTGACCAGTTTACAGATCACCCACTCACGTGTGACGGGTGTCACCACCGCGGCAGGTAGCTACTCCAGCGGAGTAGTCATCAACGCTGCCGGACCGATGGCCGCGCAAATCGGCGAAATGGCCGGATTGCACCATCCGGTGAGCCCTGATTCGCATGAAGCGGGAATCACCGAACCGGTTGCCAGATTTCTTCAACCAATGATTGTGGATATGCGCCCCGGTGATTCTTCATCCAATGTGTATTTTTATCAGCAGACTACCGGGCAGATCAATTTCTGTCTGACACCCAACCCCCAGATCTGGGGATATAATTGTCAGGAGACTAGCGATTTTCTACCCCTGGTATCCAGGCGCATGATCAACCTGATGCCCAAACTGGCCAACATCCGGGTTCGCCGAACCTGGCGGGGATTGTATCCCATGACCCCGGATGGTTCGCCGATCATTGGCTGGGCCAACGAACTGGACGGCTATCTGATGGCCATTGGCATGTGCGGACAGGGTTTCATGTTCGGACCCGGTGTGGGAAAGCTGCTGACCCGTCTGCTCACCCAGAGTGAATTATCGGTGGAAGACCGTGAGATCCTGCAAATTCTTCGATATGATCGTGCTTTTGAGGGCAGTGAAGCATTGAAATAGACCGGCACCACGCAACACGGGCAATCCGTCATGGAAAAAAGACGTCTTGGACAATCGGATATTGAAATCACGCCTATCGGGCTGGGCTGCTGGCAGTTTGCCAACAGTGGATCGGGGATTTCCAGCTTCTGGGATGAACTGCCCCAGGAAGAGATCGACCGTATTGTGGCAGCCTCCGTTACCGGGGGCATCAACTGGTTTGATACCGCCGAAGCCTATGGCAAAGGCAATTCCGAAAACTCACTCAGCATTGCACTTAAAACACTGGGAATCAAAGCTGGCGAGGTGATTATCGCCACCAAGTGGCAACCGTTCTTCCGCACCGCCCGGTCGCTGGTGAACACCATCGATGACCGTCTGGAGGCCCTGAACGGCTTCCCCATCGATTTGTACCAGATCCACAACCCCTTCAGCCTGTCATCCATTGAACAGCAGATGATGAACATGGTGCAGCTCCTGCGCGTCGGGAAGATCCGCGCCGCGGGCGTCAGCAATTTCAACGCAAACCAAATGCTCAAAGCGGATGCTATCCTGAAAAGGGAAGGCTACAGGCTCGCGTCCAACCAGGTACAGTACAGCCTGCTGAACCGGAAAATTGAAGAGAATGGCGTACTGGAAACAGCGCGCGATCTGGGAGTCACCCTGATAGCCTACTCGCCGCTGGCTCAGGGAGTGCTCACCGGAAAATATCATCAGCGTCCTGAGGAAATCCAGAACCACCCCGGTCCGCGCAAGTATCTGGCTCCTTTTCAACCCAGGAACCTGCAGGAAACTTATCCGCTGGTCGTTGAGATGCAGAAAATCGGTGAGGCGTACGGGGCCAGTCCGGCACAGGTGGCGCTGAACTGGTTGATCCACGCGCACGGAGATTTGGTGATTGCCATACCGGGCGCCACCCGCATCCAGCAGGCGGAGAGTAATGCGAAAGCCGCCGATTTCAAGCTATCTCCCCGTGAAATTGAAAAACTGAGTCAATTGTCAGCTTCCCTGGGCTGACCGGGTTTTTGACTCTTCCATCCCAGTACTCTTTTCGATACAATTAATCATCATCCAAATCACGGGAGGTCCCTTTGATTTACGATGTCATCATCGTTGGCGCCGGACCGGCCGGGTCTATGGCAGCCAGTTTACTGGTAAATAACAACCTGAGTGTTCTGCTACTGGATCAGCATACATTCCCTCGTTATAAACCCTGCGGCGGTGGTATGCCGCTCCATACCCTGTCTGAAATCCCTTTTGATGTAAAGCCGGTTCTTGAATTTACAGCAACCTCCGGGAAAATCACTTATCAAGGAAAACCAGCCATAGATGCCCGGTTCTCCACGGACTATGCCTGGCTGGCAGATCGTACAAAACTGGATGCGTTTCTGCTGCAAAAAGCCATTGAGGCCGGTGTTGTTCACCTGGGCGGCAGACGGGTGACCGGCCTGACAGAGACACCCGAGGGTGTACAGGTGACCGCCGGGGAAGAACAATTTTCTTCACGCTGGTTGATCGGCGCTGATGGGGTGAACAGCATCACGGCGCGGGCGCTGGGGCTGCTGAGCCACCGGCGCACCGGCGCTGCATTGGAGGCCGAACTGGCAGTACCGGCGGTACGGCTGCGCGAATTTGGCAAATCGGTGATTTTCGATTTCGGCGCATTGCCCGGTGGATACGGGTGGGTATTTGCCAAACAAGATCATTTTTCAGTGGGCGTGTTCCAGGCGGATCCCCGAAAAAACACCCATCTCCGGGAACAACTGGATCAGTTTATCGCCTGCCAACCTGTGCTCAAAGATCACAGGGTAATGCACCTGCAGGGGCACCGTATTCCGCTGGGCGGAGGAGATGCCCCGCTGCATACCCAACGCTGCCTTCTGGCGGGTGATGCAGCCAATCTGGCCGATCCCTGGTTGGGGGAAGGCGTTTATTACGCTGTGCGCAGCGCGTTACTGGCCTCGCAGCATCTGCTGACAGCGCACCGGCAGGCAGAGGCCGATGAAAGTTGGGATTTATCGGGCTATACCTCCCACATCCAAACGGAAATTCGGGATGATTTTCGTTATGCCCAAAAGATCGC
>CAZHMZ010000140.1:3304-10541 GCA_964532655.1 uncultured Anaerolineaceae bacterium | reverse complement strand
CGAGCGTCCTTGAACAGCGCGTTGAAAACATCCAGCCTGAAACCATCCACGCCCCGGTCGCACCAGAAGCGGTAGATTTTGTACATTTCCTGCTGAACTTCAGGATTGCGCCAGTTCAGATCGGGCTGCTGGCGGGCAAACAGATGCAGGTAATACTGCGCCGTGTGCGAGTCCCACTCCCAGGCTGAACCCCCAAACTGTGATGCCCAGTTGTTGGGCATGCCCCCGTTGGGAGGGGCATCCTTCCAGATGTACCAGTTACGGAAGGGGTTGTCACGGCTGTTGCGAGATTGCACAAACCAGGGGTGTTGATCGGAGGTATGGTTCATCACCATATCCATGATGATGCGTAAATCGCGGCGGTGGGCTTCTTCCACCAGCGTATCAAAGTCCTCCAGTGAGCCGTATTTCGGATCGACAGAATAATAGTCACTGACGTCATAACCAAAATCGGCATCCGGGCTGGGGTAAATGGGCGAAAGCCACAGCGCATCCACCCCCAGATCAGCCAGGTAATCCAGTTTTTGAATGATACCCGGCAGATCCCCAATCCCATCCGCATTCGTGTCACAAAATGAGCGCGGATAGATTTGATAGATGACGGCTTCTTTCCACCAGGTTTCGTTGACTTCCATGAATGATCCTTCTGCCGGATACAGGCTCTGGCATGTGATGATGACCAATGATACCTTCAATTGGCTGATCCTGACATCCTGCTTTTGATGGGTTAAGAGCATGCTATAATGGCGAAACGCAACACCATTTTACAAAGAATTGAAACGCAAACAAACGCGATGAACCTGGATATTCAGACTGCTGTACAAGTTGCTTTTTTCCTCTCCGTTCTGGGGATCATCCTGGGCCTTTTCCTAGGGATCCGCAGTATCCGCGAGGGGCGAAAGCTCATGTACTTCCGGAAACGGCAGGACCTGATGTCAAAGGGTTGGCGGATGATCTTTATTGCTGTTTTTCTGTCAGGTCTGGCATTTTTCTTCAACCGGTATGCGGAACCGGCCATTTACCTGGTGTTTCCGCCTTCGCCCACCGTAACTTTGACCCCCACCATCACATTGACGCCCACCATCACGCTGACCCCCACCATCACTCCCACGCCCAGTATCACCCCCACACCGGCGATTTCCAATACCCCGGAAATTCCCACACAAATCTACGCCCAGTTCACCGGTGAGGTAGGGCCAAATGAGAATTCTGTATTCAGTTATCCCCAATTTGCACGTGAAATTGATGATGATTATCAACCGGTTGACCCGCTTTATGAATTTGAAAATCCGATCAATGTGTTGTATGCCACATTCTCGTATGATCAGATGACGACCGGCGCTCAATGGTCGGTGATCTGGTACCGCGTGGCGGATCGGGCTATCATTTGCTCAGAAAGCAAGCCCTGGGATGGCAGCACCGGCGGATACGGATATTCGGAATGTATCGCTCCATCGGATGCCTGGAAACCGGGCGAATATGAGGTGCAGATTTTTGTGGGTACCACCTGGCTGTCCTCAGACCGTTTTGTGGTGATTGGCGAGCCGCCCACGCCCACCATCACCCGTACACCCACCTGGACTCAGACGGTGACGCGCACCATCACCTCCAGCCCCACCATCACACTGACACCGTCCATCACGCCCACGCCGACCATCACCTTTACGCCTAGCCTGACGCCCACACGGACGATTACACCCACCCGGTCACTGACGCCAACCCGCACCTTGACACTCACGCGTACATTGACCCCCACGCGCACATCGACAAAGACACAGACGCCGACTAAAACTCAGACGCCGACAAAAACTCAGACACCGACGCCCTATCCCACGCGGACGCTGCCGTATTAGTATTTCAAAAAATTGTGTTTAGGCTTTCCCCAGGTTTAGATCTGTATACAGGAAGGCGGCAATTCTGGCTGCCAGGCGAGCATTGCTTCTGAGTAGCGCCAGGTTGGTCTCCAGGCTTTTTCCGTGCGTGAGCTCTTTCATCTGCCCCAGCAGGTAAGGGGTAGTCGCCGAGCCGGTAATGCCATCCCTGGCGGCGTTTTGCAGGGCTTTCTGTATGCTCTCTTCCACCTCTTCGCGGGGCAGGGCCACCTCAACAGGCGGCGGGTTGACCACCAACACGGCACTCTTCAAACCTAACTGCCAGTGGGTTAATGCAATCCTGGCGGCATCTTCAGGCTGGTCAGCAATAAAATCCACCGGTAGACCGCTGGAGGAAGAATAAAAAGCCGGAAAATCTCCGGTCTGAAAACCCACCACCGGCACCCCGCAGGTTTCCAGGTTTTCGCAGGTGGCCGGTAAATCCAAAATGGCTTTTGCGCCTGAACAAACCACCACAATGGGAATCTCCGCCAGGGCAGTCAGATCGGCTGAGACATCAAAGCCATTTCCACGATGAACGCCGCCGATCCCGCCGGTGGCAAAGATTTTGATGCCGGTCTGGCGCGCGCAAAACATGGTGGCTGCCACTGTGGTTCCGCCATTCCAGCCATGCACCAGCCCCGCGGCGATATCACGGGTGGAGATTTTGTGCACCGTCTCGGCAGAGGCGAGTTGATGCATGTCATCGGCTGCAAGACCTACCCTGATTTTTCCACCCATCAACGCCACGGTCGCCGGAACAGCATTCAGACTGGTTACCTCCGCCTCCATGCTTTGAGCAAGTTGCAGATTTTGTGGCCTTGGAAGACCGTGGGTGATCACGGTCGATTCGAGCGCGACAACCGGGGCCCCGGTTTTGAGTGCATGGGCAACCGGAGGAGCGACCTGAAAAAACGAGGGGTTTTGTTTCATCACAGGGTCTCTTTCTCTGAAAGTCTATACAAGGAATTCTAACCATCATTTTACCTGTTATCCGCAGCCTCGCTCAGATTGGATTTCCTGTATAATGCATTTTATGGTTTGGAGGAAAATCTTTTGAGCGATATGATTCGGGTTGATCTGCACAATCATACCCATTATTCACCTGACAGTCTGACCACCCCAAGCGATCTGATCCGGGCTGCCCACAGGGCACGATTGGACCGCGTGGCGGTCACCGATCACAACGCGGTCAATGGGGCGCTGGAGGCGTTTGCGCTGGCACCCGAGCTGGTGATTGTGGGCGAGGAAGTGATGACGAGTAAGGGGGAACTGCTGGGTCTGTTTGTAAAAGAATACATTCCCCCCTTTTTGAGCCCATTGGAAACCATCAGCCGGCTGCGCCAACAGGGGGCTTTTATCAGCGTATCGCACCCATTTGACCCCACCCGCAGCGGATGGAGTCTGACGGATATGGAGGAATTGGCGCCCCTGGTGGACGCAATTGAAGTGTTCAACGGGCACTGCTTCACCCGCCAGATGAACGACCGGGCTGCAGAGTTTGCAACTCAATACGATCTGCCGGGTACAGCCGGGTCTGACGCGCACTGGCCATCTGAGATTGGCTGCGGGGTGATGATCCTACCGGCCTTCAACGACGCGGATGAGCTGCGCGCAGTGATTCGCCAGGGGACGATTCAAGGGAGGAGCACAAGTTCGCTGACGCGGTTTTTAAGCCCGTATATTCGAATCCGAAAACTGTTTGAGCACGTGTAAAACGGGGACGTTTTTCGTCTGAGTTACTTTATTCTTGCCGGTATTTCAAACGAAATATTCGTGCCATAAGGTCGGCCTGTTGGGTCAGATCCCAGCGGGCTTTCCGCTTTTATCGTACCGCCGTGCATTTCGACCAGGTGTTTGACGATGGCCAGGCCAAGCCCTGAGCCGCCGCTGGCTCGCGTGCGCGATTTATCCACCCGGTAAAAGCGATCAAATATAAACGGGAGTTGATCAGCCGGTATGCCAATCCCCGTATCGGTGACGGATACGCGCAGACTCCGTCCGCCAACCAGCGCGGCTGAGATGGTAATCACTCCCCCCGGGTTGGTATAACGCAGCGCATTTCCAATCAGATTGTTTATTACCTGGGTGATGCGGTCAGGATCGAGCTCAACCTCGGGCAGATCCGGCTGGATGTGGGTTTCCAGCCGTACGTTCTTCTGGTCAGCCTGAGCGCGGGCGCGATCCACAACCTGGTGGATCAGATAGGCAACATCCGTTGACGCTTTATCCAGGGTAAGCTGCCCGGCATCAGCCAGTGAGAGCAGTTTTAAATCACCTACCAGACGGTTGAGAAGCATGGTTTCTGAATACAGGGCGTTCACCTGTTCATCATCCATGGGCAGCACGCCGTCTTTCATCGCTTCCAGGGTGCCCTGCATGGCCGTCAGAGGGGTGCGCAGCTCATGAGCCACATCGGCTACCATCATGCGCCGCTGCAGCATGGAGTTTTCAAGATTTTCTGCCATCAGGTTAAAAGAATTACCGAGCTGTCCCAGCTCATCCTGCGAATGGACGTCAACGCGCTGTTCAAAATCACCGGCGGCGATGGAATTGGCTGCCTTTTGCAACTTACGCACCGGTGAGGTAATCTGAACGAATAAAATTGCGCCGATGATCAGCGCGGCGGCGGCGGATATGGCTGCCGCTCTCAGGATGGACCGGTTCACGTTGCGAATGAACTGACCCGCCAGCGTGAGCGCGTTGGAACTGTTGGCCGATACCGCGATCAGTGTACCCACCTGCTGCCCGCCGGAAATGATTTCAATTCCGTGTGAAAGTTCCTGGTCTGAAAGCCGGCTGCCGGTTTGCTGACCGCTGGTGTCGTTTATCACCAATCCATTTGCATCTGCCAGGATCAGACGACTACCCATTTCCATCATCATCCCGGCAGTGGTCTGCCTGCCCTGCATGTGTCCACGCCCCATGCCGTTGCCCATCATGCCGGGAGTGGGCTGTGCCTCCAGACCGCTCAGCAAAACGGCTTCGATCCCATCCCAGGATTGATTGGCGGTATAGTAATCTGCCAGATCTGCGGATAGTTGTTCAGCCCACGCCTGATTGCTGCGGGTGGTGTACAGGTCAAACTCATTGCGCGTGGCCCAGGAGATGATGGCATAGACCAGCAGGGTGCCAATGAGAGTCACCAGCAAAAACGCGCCCAATAGCTTTATGAGCAAATGATTACGCATCAGGATCCTGTTCGAATTTGTAGCCGATGCCAAAAACGGTGCGGAGATAAACCGGGTTACGCGGATCCGGTTCGAGTTTCAGACGGATATTCTTGATATGTGCGTCGATGGTGCGTTCATATCCCTCAAAGGCAGCGCCCTGAGCCTGTTCCATAATCTGCATGCGCGTAAGGACCCGTTTGGGTTGACTGGCCAGCGCGTAAAGAATCTCAAATTCGGTTGGGGTGAGGTCGACTGGGCGATCTGCCAGGGAGACGGTATGCTGTCCGAGATCCATGCGTAACGAGCCTGCTTCCAGCACATCCGGCCGAGTTGCTTCCGGCGTACCGGTCCTGCGGAAGATGGTTTTCACACGAGCCACTACCTCGCGCGGGCTGAAAGGTTTGATCACATAGTCATCCGCGCCCAATTCCAGCCCGATCAAACGGTCGGTTTCTTCCACCCGCGCGGTCAGCATGAGAATGGGCACGTCTGATTTCCGGCGGATGGTTTTGCAGATCTCCAGGCCGTCCATGCCGGGCAGGTTGAGATCCAGAATCACAAAATCTGGCTCTTCTTTTGAAAATAAGGATAGAGCGGTCTGACCCTCATAGGCCGTCAGCACCCGGTAACCGGATTGCTCCAGATACGCCTTCAGCACCTTCACAATCTGAGGTTCATCATCGACGACGAGAATCTTTTTACCCATCTGGCTCATAGCGTAATTGTACCTGTATCAGAAGCATGGACCAGCCCCAAACTTGAGAATCTTCACAAATTTGGGGCTGGCGATTGGTGTGTATCAACCTGCCGGAGTCAGGCAGGCTGATACGTGATTGAACATTCCGCTTGGACTAATCGCCGTTGTAAAAGGGGCATCCGGTGGTGCTGTTTTGATTGCGTCCCCATCCGCCCATCATACCGGCACCGCGGCCTGAGCCGTTCTGACGGCCCATCATATTGGCGCCGCGTTCCTGCATCCACTCAGCCTGGTCTTCGGTGATAGTGCCGTCTTCCAGGGCCTGGGCAATGGCTTCCTCACGGGCTTCCAGCATCAGTGCGCGGAAATCATCAAAGGTGTAGCCGAGGGAATCGGCGATCTCCCACATGCGCTCGCCATCTTCCAGCCGTGCAGTGATTTCATCTACCGTTAAGCCCAGTTTTTCAGCCAGAAGGGGCAGTATGGTATCATGCAGCAAGCCGCTTTGGGCGCCGTCGGTATTCCACATCATGTGGGCCCCCATTCTATGGGGACCTCGTCCCATCCAGGGCCAGGTTGGGGTATCCCCGTCGGGATCCTGCGGGGTCTGGGTTTGTGCACCCACCACGCTGAAGCTGCCCAGCAGGAAAAGCGCCGCCATCAATGCGATAAGACCGATTTTTGTTTTACTCATAAGAATCTCCTTTGTTGTTGAACTGTTTTGATGATATCGAGAAGATTTGAAGAAGTTATGAAGGCGGGGTGAATGAGGAGTGAATGATGAAGCTGATTGGCTTGACTTTTGGGTTGATTGAACGTTTCGTGTGTCTGAAAAAGAAGAGACGCCCAAACCGGGCGTCTCTGTGATTGGAGTATACAATTGTCAATTTCATAAGGATTTCCAGTTACCACGAGAAAGACTGGCTTTCCAGGTTCCGTGTTAACCTAAAAATCCATTTACTACTGGGTGATGCAAATGTCACCTGTGCCGGAAAAGTCGCCGCCGCCAATCAATTTTCCAATAAGTTTAGCAGTTCCAGTTCCTTGACCAAAGGTTCCATCCGTATCGACGATTTTTAGAATTAGGTCGAGATAGCCGTCGCCGTTCCAATCCTCGTATGCAATCATCAGTTTGTCCGATTTACCCTTGGCGGCTACAGCTAATCCTTCCAATGTGATTGGCTGAGCGGTATCAATTGTCAACACGTCAAAAGTAGCCGAGCCGTTGATAGCTACTGGGATGATCCCATTGCCGTCATTATTGAAACAGCTCGGGTAACTGCCGGGTTTGATGTCGATATCAACATAGGTCGTCGGATCATACATGTAATCGATGGTCAGATCGTATATTAACCCACCTGGATTACTGGCATCGGTGTAGCACGGCAAATTTAAAACCTCAAACTTTACAGTATTTTCGCCCTCAATGAATTTAGATAAGTCAGTAATGGTAAACGACTGAAGTGTTTGATATCCTCGATCATCAACATATCTTC
>CAZHMZ010000140.1:0-3294 GCA_964532655.1 uncultured Anaerolineaceae bacterium | reverse complement strand
ATACTGAACTCACTTCTTTCCAATCAGAATCGGCGATTTTCTCATCATTGAGGTAAACCCTGTATTCATTATCAGCGGAGATTTGCAGGTCAAACGAAATGGATGTCAAATTTGCCGGGAGTGTAAAGGTATCGGTGAATGTAACTATATCGCCACTGACACCATGACCATTAGTCATGGGAGATTCAGACCAAATCCATCTTGCCCCCAAAGGTTGAAGCACGGTATTCCATGTACCCGGTTGGTTGACAACCAGTACCGAGTAATCGGAACCGCCTACCCAGGCGCTGGTGAAGGGTATTTCAGCACGGCTTTGAAGATGGATATTACCCGGGGTGGGTGCAGCATAGGCAGTTACGGTCAAAGTCAACAGTAGAACCAGAGCCAGCAAGACCGAAATTTTCTTTTTCATTTCAAAGCGTCCTTTCTGAATCAAACCTAATAAAAATACGGGTATAAAAGACTGGGTCGGCGTAATGTGGATTTTACAGGTACACCTCCTTTCAGGTTCGCTTTAAACACAAAAACCGTCCACCATGGTGGCCGGTTTCGCTGTTAGCTCCCCAGAACGCTTCACGCAGAAGGTTGAGCGACCAAACATACGTCCTGGTTCATCGCATCCACGCAGAAAAATGCTTATGCTGAGATACGAAAAAATAGGTAAGCTTTAGGTAATTTTGGCGATATAATGAGGCTTATTCTTTACCCCATTCAAAATCATAGTAGCATAATCCATAATATGAGTCAAGCGAATATCGATTTAAAATTTACCAAATTA
Organism: uncultured Anaerolineaceae bacterium; assembly: GCA_964532655.1. Taxonomy (GTDB): domain Bacteria; phylum Chloroflexota; class Anaerolineae; order Anaerolineales; family Anaerolineaceae; genus JAJFTV01. The sequence continues at coordinate 2,516 of CAZHMZ010000140.1, read as the reverse complement.
TTACAAATCAGATAGTTTTATCCGATTTATGGCATAGTCTGTTTGGAGAAGAATATGAAGATTGATGTCTGTCCCGTTCCCCTGGAGGAAAAGAGCATCCTGCGAAATTTGATGGAGCTGTACGCTTACGATTTCTCGGAATTTGACGACGCAGATGTGGACAGCCACGGTCTGTACGGCTACTCCTACCTGGATCACTACTGGACGGAGGAAGGCCGGCATGCCCTTTTCTTCAAAGTTGATGACAGGCTGGCGGGGTTTGCCATGGTACGGCAGTGCCAGATTGATGGCGCTCTCACCTGGACAATGGCCGAGTTTTTTGTGATGCGCAAGTACCGCAAACACGGGTTAGGGCGCACTGCTGCCTGGCGGATTTTTGATCAGTTCCCGGGGTTATGGAATGTAGCCGAACTGGCTGAGAATTTGCCGGCGCAGGTATTCTGGCGCAGAATTATCAATGAATACACTCAGGGAAAATTCAACGAAGTCAATAGGGATGACGATACCTGGTGTGGTCCGGTGCAGGTTTTTGTGTCAAAGCAGACCAATCATCCGGCCTGAGACAGATTTCCTTGACTGATTTGATGCTTTGCGTACAATTAGGGATAATACGGGGCGGTGGCGGAATCGGCAGACGCAACGGACTTAAAATCCGTCGATGGAGACATCGTGTGGGTTCGACCCCCACCCGCCCTACAGGTTTTTGAAGAATTTTTCCGGCTTATTCCCAATTTATCGGTTTTTTCGATCGTTGTTATCCGAAGTAACACATCCTCCACCGGAGATAATCCATCTGTCCGGTGTGATGCAGTGTTTTGATTTTTCCTGCTCCAAAGTGATCACCATTGCAAGAAAATCCCCACGGAATCGAAAAGAAACAATTGGATAGAATTGAGCACGTTTACCAACCAAGATGGATATCGCGTGGTTATTCACAACTTTTCAATCTGTTGGTTCCAGTCAGCCTGTTAATCTGGCCTTTATTTCTTTTTCATAACTATGGTCCCGAAATATCCATTAGCAATGTGTTGGAGTCGTTTGGTTTAGCCATCTTTGGAAGTATTGCCTTCCTGACCGTCAGTACTTTTTTCAATGAAATTATTTCTGATACCGAGGGATTGCATATCACGTTTCTTTGGAGACCGCTCACAGTACGGCGGGATGAGATAGTCGATATCCGACCGATGTTTCATATTCCATTCGCAAAGGTTTTCGTGATCAGAACAAAAGCGTTAACGCCCTTTCATCGAGTTATGGGATTGCTTTATTCATTTACATTCAAGCCCTGTCTCATTTTTTCTAAAAGCATCAGCGACTATTCTGAATTATCAAAACGGATTCGAAAGGGCCTGCAATAAGTAATGAAGCGCAGGCACCTTTTCACGACCAGTTCTTGCGCATCCTTGCCCTTACATTTTTGCAAGGTCTTCTTTATGGCTCTTTTCTGGGTTTTACCACAATCCTGCTTTATCATTTGACCGGATTTCATATTACCTAATTACCAGTTGCAGCTTATCTTTGGGGGAAGACCTGTCATGGAGAGCGCGCCAACGCTTCTTTGCAGGAAAGGTTTTGGATGCCCGAGACGAGTTTTATTGGAAATACCTCATTCATCCCCACCATCAGCCACGCAGGTACTTTAGCGATCATCGGCATCGCCCTATTATTCGGTTTAATGGTTTATAAAGAAGTACTGCTCGCTCTCAAGGTTGACCGGATGAACCAACCGCGAAAAGCCGGCAAAAAAAATCTCACCCCTTTCCTGTTGATCGTTGTCTTGATCGTTGTCTCAAGAATTCTGACCCTCATACACTGAATACCATTATTTGAGTAATAAACAACCTGTTCTGGCGCTGTTCAGTCACCTGAATCATCTGATGACAGGTGGATATGGATTCAAGGGGTGAGATTCGTGATAAAAACACCTCCCCACTTTCGGTGGAGAGGCGGTGAATAACGAAGAATATCAGAAAAAACAGTTCGTTATATCCAAATTGATCGAACCAAACCAGGCTTACTGCTAAAACAGCCAGCGGTTGCTTAGCAGGGTGTTAACCTCTTCTTCGGTGAGTTTCAACATGGTTCGGATGTTGTTTGCAAACTCATTCGGTTCAAAGATGGGCCAGTCTGTGGCAAAGAGAACGTGCTCCACGCCCCAGCGGCGGATTTGTTCGGTGATGTAATCGCACTGCTCGGAGGTGAGGGGGGCTGTGAGCGGTTTGCTCCCGTCTGAGATCACCGCGGCCAGATCCATTTTACAGTTGTCTCTGTTGAGCAGAGGGTTAGTCTCATAGCGCTGGATAAAAGCGTCAAACATCTTCATCATGGTATCGCCCAGGCCACCATAGCCCAGATGCGCCATCTGGATCCTGAGTGTGGGATGCTTCGCAATGACTTCGTCAATTAAAGTGTATGCATCCTCCGGGCCGAATTCAGGATTACGGCTCATAAAATGCAGCAGCACCGGCATATTCAGTTCGACGGCTTTGGCAAATACTTTTTTGACTGATTCAAGG
>CAZHMZ010000139.1:0-10604 GCA_964532655.1 uncultured Anaerolineaceae bacterium | reverse complement strand
CCACCAGCATCAGTACAGCGGGTTTGTTGGCAAACAGGTCCAACGTGGGAGCCTGATCCAAACGATTGATCAGTTCGGTATGAATGTATTCCTGCAGTTCGGCGGATCGGGTGAGCCCTTCATCGCGGACAATTTTCTGCAGGGACTCCATGATCGATTGAGTGGTCTTCATCCCCACGTCGGCCTGGATGAGGATCGTTTCCAGTTCGTCCCAGGTATCTTCATCGATCTCGGTGGCGCCAAAGATGGAGGCAATACGGCCAAAAGCGGCTTTGCGGGTGCGGTCGAGCCCCTGTTTCCATTTGCTGAAAAAGTCTGACATAGGCGGGATTATAACATGCGGGCAGTCAATAAAAGCCAAATCCTGACGTCACTCACTGCGCCGTTTGCCGGCAAGCTGACCACAGCCCGCCTGGATATCGACCCCACGGCGCAGACGCACCGAACAGGACAACCCAGCTTCATCCAGAATGGATTTGAACGCCAGCACCCGTTCCGGAGAGGATCCCTTCATCGCCGAACCCGGTGTGGGGTTGAGCGGGATCAGATTGACGTGAGCGATCATGTGGCGTGTCAATTTAATGAGCTCCTCGGCATCTTTTGTGGTATCGTTTTTCCCATCGATCAACGCCCATTCGATGGTGATACGCCGTTTGGTGGTTTCGGTGTAATAACGGCAGGCATCCATCAAATGCAGGAGCGGATATTTACGATTGATGGGCATCATAGCGGACCGTAGTTCGTCATTGGCAGCATGCAGGCTCACCGCCAGGTTGATCTGGCGTTTTTCTTCGGTGAAACGGCGGATACCCGGGACGATTCCGGCGGTAGAGATGGTAAAGCGGCGTTCTCCCAGACCCATCCCGGCCGGATCATTCAGCCGGTCAATGGCCGCCAGTACGTTTTCATAATTCAGGAAGGGTTCTCCCATGCCCATCATGACAACATTGGTTAACGCCTTCCCAGCCTCATCCAACAATCTGACGTGCTGTACCGCCTGCTGGACGATTTCACCGCTGGTGAGATTGCGCTGAAATCCCAACTGTCCGGTAGCACAGAATAGACAGTCCATCGCACAGCCAACTTGTGAGGAGATACAGATACTCTGCCTTTCACGGTAGCCCATCAGGATGGTTTCGATGTGTTTGCCGTCGCTGAGCCGGTACAGCGTTTTGCGTGTTTGCCCGTCTGTAGACTGCTGTTCATCGACCGGCTCTAGTGTATCAATCTGAAAACGGTCATCCAGTTTCTGCCGTAGCGCCTTGGACAGGCTGCTGAACTGCTCAAAACGGGAATATCCGTGACGGTAAAGACCTTCCCAGATCTGTACAGCCCGGAACGAGCCTTCTCCCATCTCTTTCAGGGAGGCTTTCAGTTGATCCAGTGTCAGATCGAAAATGCGCAATTTTTCCTGAGCGTTCACGTGCCTGCGCTGCTTTCTTATCCAAACAGTTCTCTGACCAGGTGTTCGAGGTCATCGCTGATGTAATCAATTTTAGGTTGCCAGCGTTCGGCTTCTTCGCGGGTGGTGACACCCGAAAGAACCAGCGCTGTCTGACAGCCGGCTGATTGCCCGGAGAGGATATCGGTCTCCAGACGGTCGCCCACCACCAGCGTGGACGCCGGTTCTGCGCCGATTTGCTGCATGACGGTGTACATCATGGCCGGTGATGGTTTACCCGCCAGAATGGCCTTTACATCGGTGGCGGTTTCAATGGCAGCCTGGATGGTGCCCGCGCCGGGTCCCAGACCTTTGGGTGTGGGAAAGGTACGGTCGGGATTGGTCATGTAAAAATCGAAACCGGAGCGGATCAGATAGGTGACTTTGCCCAATTTCTCAAAATTGAACTCGCGATCCAGACCACACACCACTGCCTGAACATCCTCTTCCTGGTGGTAGAAACCCATTTCACGCAGAGGTTTTTGCAGGCCTTCCTCACCCAGGATGAAGAGGGGGCCGCCGTGTGGGAAGCGGGATTTGAGCAGGTGTGCCATCGCCACCGAAGAGGTGAAGATACAGCTTTCTGGCACTTCGGCTCCAATTTCGGCCAGTTTTTGAACATACTGTCCCGCGGTTTTTGTGGAATTGTTGGTGGCCAGCGCGTATTTGAGATTGAGCTCACGAAAACGTTTGAATACCCAGGCGATATCGCCAATGGGAGAAAAGCTTCTCCAAATCACGCCATCCATATCAAGAATGAGTGTATCAATCGGTCTGTTCAGGTCTGCCATATTTTCTGATGAAAAAGCCGGATAGCGATGCCATCCGGCTTTCTTTCCTTTCGTTGGGTGATCAGGGCACCAGGATCTTGTTTTGTTCAAGCACCTGGTCGATCAGGCCGTAATCAGCCGCGGCCTGAGCATCCAGATAGTGGTCACGCTCGGTATCTTTTTCGATCTCCGCGGCTGTTTTGCCGGTATGGAAAGCCAGAATTTCGTTCAGTCTGGCCTTCAGGCGAAGGATTTCACGCGCCTGGATCTCGATATCGGAGGCCTGGCCTTCCGCACCGCCAAGCGGCTGGTGCATGTGAATGGTGGCGTGCGGGAGCGCGTAGCGGCGCCCTTTTGTGCCGGCCGTCAACAACACGGTGCCAAATGAAGCGGCTGCCCCGACGGCATAGGTGCTGATGGGGTTGGGGATCATCTGCATGGTGTCATAGATCGCCAGGCCCGCATATACAGCTCCACCCGGAGAGTTGATGTACATCTGGATCTCTTTTTCCGGATCTTCGCGGTTGAGGAACAGCAATTGAGCCACGATTAAATTGGCGACCTGGCTGTCAATGGGCGTACCCAGGAAGATAATCCTCTCTTTCAGCAGGAGAGAATAAATATCATAAGCACGTTCTCCGCGCCCCGAGGTCTCAATGACCATCGGGATGACGGATTGAATGTTCGATAAAGTCATGTCAATTTCCCCTTTCATTGAACATTATCTGTGAACACGGGTTAAGCATTCGGATCGGTAGGTTCCTGAGTTTCAGGTTCGGCCGGTTCTTCGCTCTTAACAGTCTCTTTTTTGGTCGTTTTTCTGGCCTTCTTTACCTTGGGGGCAGGTGCTTCAGCGGCAGATTCGGGTTCAGCCTGTTCTGCGGGAGCTTCGGTGTACTCGCCTTTGGCAATCAGAGCCAAACGGTCCTGGATTTTCTGATTCAGGATGCGGGAAGCGGTGTCATAGGAAACCATGCTGGTCAGCTTGCGCATATCCTGATTGGAGGTGGGTTTCTTGAAACCAGGCGTATTGAAGAGCTGCGCCATGGTGTTGGTGACGCCTTCCTCAAGTTCTTTTTCCTGAATCTCAATCCCTTCGGTACGGGCAGCTTCATCCAAAACCAACGATCGCTCCAGACGTTTCACGGCTACCGGTTTGATCTCGTCTTCGATGAATTTCTCGCGTTCCAGACCGCGGTACTTCAGATAGGTCTGCATATCCAGATTCTGGTTGCCAAGGTCCTGCTCGAGGGTGGAGAGAACACGTTCCACTTCTTCTTCCAGGGTGTTGGCAGCGTATTTGATCTCAGACATCTCAACTAACTGATCCACCACTTTGGTGACGTAATCCTGGGTGTACTCGTCCTTGCGGGCATGTTCCAGGTTTTCAAAGATGGCGTCGCGAAGTTCCTGCATGGTTTTGTAATCACCCACAGAAGCGGCGAAGGCATCGTCCATCTCAGGGTAATTCATTTCTTTTACATTTTCCACGATGACGTGGAATTCGATTTCTTTGTTGGCAAAGCGTGAGAGGACTGCATCCTCACCATACTGGTGGGTGATGGTTTTGGTCTCGTCCTTCGACATACCGACCAGTTCCTTCCAGAACTCGGCATATGGCCAGCCGCGTTCCTCGGGGGTCTCTTCCAGGGTAACCTGGCGGCTCATCTCTTTGACAATCTCGGCGTCTTCACCCTCGGTAGGGTTGACCAGTGTACCTTTAATCTTGATGGCAACCAGATCGCTTTCTTTGGCAGGGCGTTCCACCGGTACCGCGGTGGCATATCCACTGCGGATGTTCTTGAGCACTTCATCCACATCCTTATCCTGTATCGGCTCGAGGTTGTAGTCGACGCGGATGGATTTATAGTCGCCCAGTTTGATCTCGGGCATCAAAGGAACAGTGAACTCGAAAATGAGCGGGTTCTTGCTCGATACCTTGTCCAGCGCACCAGGGCCGGAGGGTTTGATCTCGGCTTCATCCAGGACTTTTGGATATACATCGTCCAGCATCAATTCGATTGCCTGCTGTTCGATGACTTCATCACCGAAATTGCGCCGGATGATTTCATAGGGCGCCTTACCCGGGCGGAAGCCAGGAATCTTCTGTTCGCGGGCGATACGGCGAGCGGCCTGTCGTTTGAAGTTTTCGAGCATGTCAGCGTCAAATTCGGCAACGACTTTTACCTGGTGGTTATCAAGATACTGTTTTTCGATTTTCAATGTCTTATTCCTCAATACTCAATTTTCACGATGGGGAAGAAGGGACTCGAACCCTCACGACTTGTGGTTTCACGCAACCTGTCTCTGAAAAAAGCCGTTCCCATGCCTTCCACACGTAAAAAGCGTGCCAAATCTGCAACCTTTTTGGCCGCTTTCGGCCTAAAATTATACCATACGACCCATATTCTACATGTCGATAATTAGAATTGCATCAGATTAATGAAACACCTGGCAAGCGAGTCTCCGGCAAGTACCGGTGCCGGCAGGCCGACCAGGTAACATCCGCAGCGTCCCCTGAGAGATTCCCCTCAGGGGACGCGCGGGAGTTCATTTATTGAGCATTTGTCATCTGGTCTGCAATCTTTTGTTCCACCAGAGCCTGTCTGACAAACGGTTGACGTTTTCTGTAGGTAAGCGAACGCCAGACCCATTCCAGCGGCCCATACTGGAACCGCTTCAACCAGGCAATGCTGAAGAGAATTTGCAGGAAATAAATCACTGCTGTGAAAACGAGGAGCAGCGCTGCTCCAATCCGTTCAAACAGTCCCAGACCGAAACCGTAAAATATGACCGAGCAGATCAATGACTGCATCACATAATTCGTGAGCGCCATCCGTCCCACCTGACTCAGGGGGAAGTGGATGCGCGAACCCAGCCTACTGCCGGAAAGGAGGGATAGCCCTGTCATATAAGTGACTGCGAAGGCCGGCGCGCCAATGGTCTGACCCATGCTGATCAGCCATCCGGTATCTGCAAATACCATTGCACTGTTACCCGCCAGGCCAATAAGCGCACTCACCAGCAAAATTCGGTGCGCCAGGGGGCGATCTTCGATGATGCGATTGATCATTCGTAATCTACCAGCCAGCAGTCCCAGCAGGAAAAGCGCCATCACACTGGGGCCCTGGGTAAACAGGAGGAAAAAGAAAACGCCAATAGAGGATACCAGTTGGAAGAAAATCACATCCAGATACGAACTACTCAAATAAACCCGGCGGGCCATTCCCACTAAATCCAACCCCGGGATCCCCACCGAGTCACCACCGGATGGCTCATTGAAGAACCAAAGCATGGCAAATGAGAGAAGAAAGAAAACTCCGGCCCATAACAGCAGCGTGCGATTGGATCGTTTACGAAACGCTAAAAGTGCAAAACCCAGCAATGCATACAATCGCAGGATATCCCCTGTCCAAAAGAACACGCAGTGTAAGAAACCGAAACCGAGCAGGATTCCCAATCGGCGCGGATAAAACGAACGAATATCCCCGTTTTTAGCCTGTGCCCGTTCCAGTTGAACCGAGAATCCGATCCCGAACAGAAATGCGAAAATAGTATAGAACTTTGCCTCTGCAAAAAAGTGGATGAATTTGGCAGCCAGATCATCCCACCAGGGCAAGGAAGTGGGTTCTGTGTATCCGGGCCAGAAACTCGGTGCAACAAACCCTGTGATGTTGACGGCCAGCACACCCAACAAGGCGAAACCACGCAGCACATCCAAAATCAGAATTCTTTCACCCGGCTGAACCGGGCCTAAACCAACCGGTTGTTCATTAACATTTGTGCGTTGATTTTTCATTTTGCTCCCTGTTTTCAGAACTCTGCTACTTGATCGTTATTTTTCCCGACTTCTCCTAAATGGTGACATCAATCTAAATCGTGTTTTTTATCCAGCAAGCCCGATTATAAGGCTGTTATCAGGCAGAATTCCTGAGACTATGGTGGGCGAGGCAGCGCTTTCTGTGCGAATCTGCTAAGCAAAATCAGACAACCGATTTTTACGATTTACGTCACGTTATATAAAGAACCGTGTATCGTCATAGCGCGATGTCCAGGCACGTAAGACCCTACTCCTGGTACTTAAGTTCGCTGGAAGAGAAAGATTTGCTCCCTTTTCTAGCAAGTGGCTTGGTGTAAATCAGCGTTCGTTTTTTTAAAGGCCCCAGGTTTTTCAGACAGTTTACGATTCAGTAAAAGCCAGGAGATTGACATTCATGGATAGTTACCATTGGGAAAGAATGTGATCGAACCCACACGACTCTCGCGACGTGATCCAAAGTCAGTCGCTGCACATTTTCATTCGTTCCAATCGTGATACTTATCTTATTTATACTGAAAATATGCCAATTAAATGTAGAAAATATCCCAAACAAATCATATTCCACACACCTTTTTTCGTTTGCATCACATTCGTGACAGTGTCGGCCCATTAACCTTAGCTGCGGAAAGTCGTCCTGCCTGACCCATACAGTTCCAGGAATGAAACAGCCTGGAACTGTATGGAGGTGCTATGAAATGGCTCCTGGTGCAGAGAATTATCTTGTTCCCTCCAGGTCGGTTACCAGATCAGGTCCATCCGGTTCCGATCTCTTTGTGGACGTCTTACTTATGACCAGCCAGAATGCCAGCAGAACAAATCCGATCCCCCCGATCAGACCGGTTGGGCCGGGGCCTATCCACGCGATAGAGGAACCCGCAAGAAAGTACCCCGGCAAACCGGCGATGGAGTTGACTGTGCCATGCCCGAGCGCCGCAGGCCACACGCTCCCGCTGTTCAGAGCAGCCCAGGAGAGCAGAATACTCAAGGCGCAGGTAAAAAGTATGTAGGCCAACAGAGTGGGCATCGTTGAACCGGGCGCCAGTTTGGATGTCAACAGAATAAGCGGAATATGCCATATGCCATGGATCAAACCGGTCAGCAGGGCTGCTTTACGCCAAGCGGCTGTGTAGAAAACGACGTTTGTTTGAGAAGTGGGTATTCCATCGGGGTTTTCCAGACTGACGGTTGGATCAGGTTTGCTGAAAAGATCCGTCAGCTTCTGCAGTAGATACCCCCGCCACCCGAACTCTTCGCCCAGTGAAGCGAACATATTAATGGGAGAGGAGATGAAAATTAGGGACAGAATGATGGTAAGCAGGAACACCCATGGATTCAGTGATGCAGTGGTCGATGACCGGGCAGCCAGGCTTTTCAGCACACCCAGGTTAGGGTCGAACAGGTCAGGGGTGAGCAGGTAAAAAACCAGTCCACCGACGGCGACTGCCACTAAAGGCAGCATCCATGCACCTATGTAAAACCGTCCTCCGCGCCGAAATTTGGGCCAAAGCCATAAATTCTTGAAACCCTCTCCGGTGAGCAGGCGAGTGATCAGATTTGCCAACCATGGAAAACCGACAAAACACAGGTTGGCGATGGCCATTGCACGGACCGGGTTCTCACTCATCAAATCAGATGGAGATACAGCCAGGGCAGCTGCCCAGGGCACCCCGAAAACCAGTGCCAGAAAGATCAATATACGGATTGTGATCAATTTTTTGTTCATTTTTTCTCCTCAATAATTGGCTTACAATAATTTACATACAATCTACAATGCGTTCAGCAGAAGGTCTTCCAAATAAACTTGCTCCTCAAACAACTGGATTTTTCTACTGTTCACCATTGTTCGAATCGTATTGTCTGTGGTATGCCAGGGTAATCAACTCTGGTTCAGTCTGTATAAGAGTTGTCTGCAGGTACCTGTATGAATTTCGCTGAATACATCATCTTCCCTGAGACGGCATCGGTATGCTCGATGGTTGGGGTATCCATAGAGCGAATACCGAACAAAACAAATACACACTCACGGCCAAAAGGATAACCAGTAGAACGATCATCAGTGTTCTGGTCCTCCGTCCGTAGCGGTTATTTTTCTTTAGCAGGGCGATGGCAGCCAGTATCATTCCCATCACCGCCAGGATGACAGGAAACGATATCTGGATCGTGAGAAGATGCCTAATTCCATCGGTCATTTCATTTTTCTCCTTTACAAATTTTCCGTAGATCAAGCGGTTCACCGCGATCTCTTGTTTTGGATTGCCCAGTCCATCATTAATCAACTCGAGAGTTTTCATCGGTGACCGTTCCCCTTGTCAGTGAATCAGGTAGCCGAATCTGACCGGTCAAGACATCCGAGGATAGAATTTGCCGCATTCTTTTCGGCTCCTCAAACATGGGGCTATGAGCAGAATAGGAAAAGGTATAAAAACCTTTTACCGGTGCCTCAAGGGTTTCAAAATATGCTTTTGCCAGCGGGTAGGAAACGGTATAGTCATACACACCGTGAAAGAAATACACTGGGATCTCCAGCTTTGTCACCTGCGTGGCAAGATCAGTTATCTGCATTTCTTCCCATACCACACTCACACCAGACTTGGATTTTGCACGCCACAGATTGATTTTTTCCGGGACGGTATAAACCCTGGTGGCTATTGATGGCAGAAAGATCCCTTTGAAGACAGACTTCATTTCATTGGTAGTTCCAATGCCCAACTGGTGCATGGCTGTATCACGTAATTGAAGGTAACCAGGCTGGGCGCCTCTCCTCATTGTGACCGGAAATTTCTCAAGCCGGCTTACCATGCGATGATTCTCATTCGCTCTGTATTGCTGCAGCATATGTTCATAAGCCAACACTTCAGACTGTCGTTGATTGGTAATTTGCTCTACAGCGAGATACGCGTGATAAAGTTCAGGTGCTTCAGCCGCTGCTTGAAGGGCAATGAAGGTTCCGCCTGAATGACCCATGAGATAAATTTTTTCTTTTCCGAAACGCTGCTGAAGATAACGGGTCAAGCCAAGTGTGTCGGCAATCAACTGGTCCGCAGTTAATGTATCAACCGGCGTGTCAGGATTGAATGAAAGACCAGACCCGCGCTGCTCCCACCAGACTACGGTAAAAAGCTGTTCCAATCCGGCAGGATATTTTTCGTTCAGGAAAAATTCGGGCATCCCACCGTGTATAAATAACAATACCGGCTGAGAGATATCCCGGCTCTGAATAAACATGCCCTGGCGCACACCGTTAATGGTGACAAACACCTTTTCCGATAGACTGTTCTTCACAGGCATCCCGTTTTCGTCGACAATCGGATCAGGTACACCAGGGCTTTTCAAAAACCATCCGGTCAGAAGACCGATCACCAGAACAAAAAGACTCAATAGAATCCACATGGCTACTCTCGACTTGTGATAGGTTTCTCTGACCTTAATGATAGATACCATTTTCATCACTTTCAATTAGGGACGAAAAATCAGCGAGTCAGAAAAATCTCCTGACCCCATTTTGAGATCGCCGCCCAATCCCTGAAATCACCCTCTGGAGATTTCATCATCTTTCCCAAAACTGCTTCAATAAAGGACACTTTTTTGGGGTTGAAAACGCCAGTAAAAAACGCTTCATTCTGCAACGTAACAAGATCCCGGATTGAATTCAGATAGGCAAGACGAGCCTGCTGGCCGGATTGACTGTCTTCTGAATTCATCAGATACACCGCGAAGAATGCGGTAGGGATCGTCTGCAGCTTATCACGATGTTGCTTCACAAATTCAGCAACTTCTGATAACGGTGCTCCCATTCGAATAGCGCTGCCTATGACCACAAAGCTGTAGCCTTCCAGATCCGTCACCCGGTTAACCGGACTGATGTCCACAGTAAAATTTCGTGATTTCAGCTCTTCGGCTACAGCCTGGGCAACACCGGTGGTGGAGCCAGCTTTGGTGCCATAGGTGACCAGCACAGCCGGTTTCGATGGATCCCGATCGGCGGCCATTTGCCGGTAGTACCCCACGGTTGGTGGTTGGATCGCAAGCAAACCCAAACCGCTGCATAAAATGGTGGCGCCACCGATCGCCATGGCTGTCATGGTGAGATACTGACGCCGGGTATATTTCTTACCCATGATTTCCTCTCTCTCTTTCTAAAAATAAATTTGAAACTTATTCCCTAAGCATCGTTCTTTCGTCCAGTGATGTTGGAACCAGATTGCTGCCTTGAGGAACTCCAATGATCAGGATAAAGAGCAGCCGTTCCCATTCCGTTGAAAAATCGTTACTTTTCCACATTTCACAGTGTTCTTCATTCGTTTTGGCTCAGTAAATAAGTGTTGACATGCACCAACTGGTCGAAACCATAAAAAATACTCACGGAATCTGATGAAGGACCGGGTCTTGATGTAAAATGAATGACGGTACCATTCACTAATTAATTGTTTTTTTTCAAGCACACCATAATCACCATTTGTAAGGAACACTGGTTCTTTGGGGGAAACCGTCTCGATCATCAGCCGGCACCTGTTCAGACGTGTATATGGTGAGAGGGGTGAAACAAAGGAAAAGCGCCATGTTAAAATTCTGG
>CAZHMZ010000138.1:0-10641 GCA_964532655.1 uncultured Anaerolineaceae bacterium | reverse complement strand
CGTCGCCGGGCATCCATGCAATACGGTATTTTGCCATCGTTGATCTCCTCTTCTCTCAAATAGTATTATTCTTTTTGCGCCATTGCTTGCAGACGTTGTTGTGTGTACTCAATCAGACCGCCGGCTTTAAAAATACCCATCACCGCTTCCGGTAATTGTGGGAAGTGAAACACCCCGGCCTTACAGTGGATCTCTCCGGCGTCCAGGTCGACCTCAATCGTCTCACCGTTTTCAATCGCATCCACCGCCTCCGGTGAAGTCAATGCTGGCAGAGCATTGTTGATGCAGTTCCGGTAGTAGATACGCGCAAACGATTTAGCGATGATGCCGCCGATTTTGCTCTGCTCCAGGCAGACTACGGCCTGCTCGCGTGATGAACCGCAGCCCCAGTTCTTTCCGCCCACGACAAAATCGCCTGGCTGCACATCGAAACGAAAACGTGGGTCCAGATCCTCCAAGGCATGTTTGGGCATCTCTTTGGGATCGCTGACGGTATAGGTATATTTTCCGGGAAAAATGACATCGGTATTGACGTCATTGCCATATTTCCAGACTTTTCCTTTGATAATGCTCATGCTTCCTCCTATATCGAATCCGGGTGAGCGATGGTTCCTGCAAGCGCCGATGCGGCTACCACGGCCGGGCTGGCCAGGTAAACATCCGATTCCTTGGTACCCATACGGCCTTTGAAATTGCGATTGGCTGAGGAAATGCATACCTCGCCGACTGCCGGTACACCCATGTGGTTGCCCATGCAGGCGCCGCATCCGGGGCTTTCAATCACGGCTCCGGCTTCCGCCAGGGTTTCCAGATAACCCAGTTTCAACGCCGCAAGATACACCTCAGATGAGGCCGGCACCACAATCATCCGTACACTACGAGCAATTTTGCGTCCTTTCATCAGATCCGCTGCCACGGCCAGATCATCCAGCCGGCAATTGGTGCATGTACCCAGGTAAGCCTGGTCGATATGCGTACCCTGTACCTCGCTGACGGGATGAACATTGTCAACCGCATGCGGGGCCGCGACTACGGGTTCCAGCTTGGATGCATCAATCTCGACGGTCATCTCATACACAGCGTCGGCATCCGGATACACAGGGGTAAATGCGCGTTTTGCCCTGGTTTTCAAATAATCAAAAGTAACCTGATCGGGCGGGATGTAGCTGTTTTTGACGCCCATTTCTCCCATCAGGTTGGTGAGTGTGGAGCGTTGGCTCACGCTCATCGCCTCGATGGTATCGCCGTGCCATTCCACCGACCGGTAAAGCCCGCCATCCACCCCGAGCTTGCCGATAATGGTGAGCACCAGATCTTTGGAAGTGACCCATTTGGGCAGCTTGCCGGTAACCACAATTTTCATGCTCTCGGGTACCCTCAGCCACAAACGCCCAATCGCCCAGATGGAAGCCATTTCCGTGCGTCCGATACCGGTGGCAAATGCACCCATCACCCCCGCATGAGGGGTATGTGAATCGGCGCCCAGTACCACTTCACCGGGCAGCGCCAGGCCTTCTTCGACCAGTACCTGGTGGCAAATCCCCCGGCCGATATCGTGAAAGTATGGGATGCCCTGTTCTTTCACAAATTCGCGGATCTGCTTATGGTTCTGGGCGTGTTTGGTGGTCGGCGCCGGTGTGGCGTGATCCAGAATAATGGCGTGCATTTTTGGATCAAAAACACGCGTCGCGCCCATCTCTTTAAACAGATCAATAATTGCAGCAGAGTTATCGTGTGACAGAGCCACATCGGGCTGGATATCCACGATCTGCCCCGGTACAGTGGCCGGCAGCCCTGCCTTTTGAGCCAGGATCTTTTCAGCAAATGTCATTCCCATAATCGATACCTCATTTAGCGGATTTGGTCAGATCAAAATCGGTGAAATCAGCATGGTGGAAAATGATGGATTCCGGCTTTCGTTTGAATTTATCACCTTCCCAGGAATGTGTGGCGATGACGTGCAACACCTCTTCAGGGATGCCGAACTGATAGCTTAACGCCACTCCTGTGAAAGGATGACGAAGGTTCTGGTAGGTTTCAGAGAATTCATATTTTCCGTTTACATTGCGGAACTCAATCAACTTGCCTACATCAGCCAGCAGCGCACCCGTTACCAGTACATCATGATCAATGGCGTAACGGTCGCCGTACATGTCGATCAGTACATCTTCCATGGCGATACACAACCTGCAAACCACACGCACATGTTCCGGAAAGGAAATATCGACGTTCTCGACCAGGAGTGTGTAAGGCAGGGTTTTCAAATCATCCAATGTCCAACCGCCCTGCTGAATGGCATTCTCCCATACCTTGATCACCCTGGCGCGCAGGTCTTCGTTTCGTATTTCTTTCAGTTCAGGGATTAAATCGATCAGCTCCATGGTATTGCTCACTCCTCGATAGTACGGTTTTCTGCGCCGGTATAGACATGAAAAGCCGGTGAAATGGTACGCATCCGCGGTTGTGTGGTTTTTTCTTCGTAAGCGTGAGCGCACATTCCGGGCAGGCGGGCGATCATAAAGAAAGCGTTAGCCATGTCCTGCGGCATATGCAGATCGATCAAAACCGCCGCGATGGCTCCATCCACATTAATGGGTAAAGGCTTACCTTGCTCGGCAAATTCTCGGGCGATAGCCTTCATCATGCGAACACCGTCTCCGGGAACCCCGGCTGTCTCGGCCAGTTCAAACAATTTGCGGGTACGCGGGTCATCGGTGTGGATGCGGTGGCCCACACCGGGAAAACGCTTCTTCCCCTTCAGCCAGCCGCTGACCAATTCTTTCGCTACAGCATCGATCTGTTCTGAGGTACCAGCCTGGTTCAATGCGCTTTGGATTTCACCCATGGCGTTGAAAATTGCGCCGCCGTGAAAATCATTAATACATAGAATACCGGAGGCTACCGCCGCGTTGAGGGGGGCTCCGGTTGAGGTGGCATTCCGCACCGCCAGCGCCGACGGTGGGGTAACGCCGTGATCGATGGAAGAGATAAAAATGGCATCCAGCAGATCGCTGACTTCTTTCCCCGGCAGTTCGCCGGTGAACAGCAGGTAAATGACCTGAGAAAACGTCATTCTCCCCATTAATTCATCGATCCGGTATCCGCGCACGCGGATTTCATTCGGCTTAATTTGTGTGATTGCGGTTTCCCATAATTCTGCCATTGCTTATTCTCCGATTTTGATCCCATGTTCCATAAGTACCTGTTTGGTGACGATTGGAAGATCGCCAAAGGCATCCACCACCACGGCTCCGGCTGCCCGCAGTTTCTCCACTTTTCCGGCGTGGGTGCCGCGGTTACCTTCCACAATAGCCCCCGCGTGGCTGAAACGCGTGCCGCTTCGGGCAGCCTTGCCGCCGATAAAAGCGACGACAGGTTTGGTTACTTCACCGGCCAGCATGGCATCTGCCAGTTGCTCTTCCTGACTCCCGCCGATTTCACCAAACAAAACCAGCGCCCTGGTTTCCTGGTCCTGCTCAAATAATCGGGCCAGTTTCGGGAAGGTCAACCCGACGATCACATCGCCGCCCACATGCACCATGGTGGACGCGCCAATACCGGCCTGTCCAAGATAATATCCAATGGATGAGGTAATGCCGCCGGAACGCGACATGACGCCCACCGGTCCCGGGAAAAACCATGATTTTGCGGTGGCAGCCCGTCCACCGATCATACCCAGCACTGCTTTGTTCGGTGAGATAATCCCCAGGGTGTTCGGGCCGATAAAGCGAGCGTCATTCGCTTTCGCAGCAGCCGCTATTTCCATCACATCCCACACCGGCACCCGGTCAGGCACCAGCAACAGCAATTTGACGCCGCTGTCGATGGCCTCCAGAGCGGCTTCACGAACCAACGGAGCGGGCACAAAAATAACACTGGCATCAATCGGACCCGTTTTCTCCCAGGCCTCACGCACGGTGTCGAATACCGGCGTATCGTCCACACTTTCTCCACCCCGTCCGGGTGTCACGCCCGCGACAATTTTTGTGCCATATTCCCGCATCAGACGTGTACGAGCAGTTCCTTCCCGCCCGGTGATCCCCTGCACCAGCACCCGTGAATTTGCATCTATCAGGATCGACATGATTTATCCTCCAGGCCGGAAATCGGCAGGGTAATTTTTCCGCCCGCGTTTCCTTCGAAAAAGCACTCCACTTCGCAGGCCAGGCATTCGGAACATTTACCCTTTTTCGCATCTTCCACAGAAATGGACAGTACCGGAACGCCATCCTCCAGTTTCAGGATTTTGGACACACAGGTATTGATGCATACTTTGCTTTCACACTGACGGCAGCGTTCGTAGTCGTATGACACGGTTCCGCCGGTCACCGTCGAAAAGCAATAGGACGAGTGGTGTTCGATCCGTTTTTCAGAGGCCTGCTTCGGTTCGGATTGCGCCGGTTCGGCGATCAATGCCTTCAACCGGCTTGCGCAGAAATCAGGCGTATCTTTCTTGCCATATGCTTCCACCGGAGCCTGCAATACCAGCTGGGCGCGTTCGATGATCCGGATAGCGGTTTCTTCCGCATTGCCGCCCAACCGGATGACGGCGGGTACCGTCAGCGGGTGTTCCATGAATGCTTTCACCAGGCCGCGCGCGCTGTGGAACTGCTCCTGTGAGGCCACGCCGGAACCGGAAGAAAAATAGCCATCGATGTTGGGTTGTGAAAGGATGATCCGGGCGGCCCGGTATACTTTAGACGCCGGCGGATTACCGCTCGTATCGACAAAATTGGCGATATGAAAGCCCTGGTTCATGACGGCATCCATGCTCATCATCGAACCTCCGCCGCCGGCACCGTGGAAGCCGATAAAACCGGTGTTCTTCTCATAGACCTTTTCCATCTGGATAAAGAAGAAAGTTCCCCGGTAATCATTCTTTTCCACATTCCAGGCAATTTTTTCCAACCGCGTCGGCGGTCGATCAAATTCACGCGCCACTTCTATACCAAGTTCGGGGAATAAATACACCGCATTGTCATCCACCGTAATCCGGCAATCTGCAGCCATTAACCGCCCATCGGTCAACAGGACGATGGGGTTGATCTCGGCTGCCCGGGCATGATATTTTCGGGCCGCCTGGTAAAGCTTTACGAGGATATCGGCCAGATGCCCCTGAAGCTTCCCCCGAATACCGGTTTGACGAACCAGATCGCGGGCCTGATATTCTTTCAAACCGGTTTGAACCTGAATGACCCTCTTCGCGATGGCTTCCGGGTGCTCCTGACTGATTTGTTCGATACCCGATCCACCGATGGATGAGAAAATCAGTACAGGGGATTGCGAGACATCATCAATGATCAACCCGGCATAAAACTCTCGTTCGACGGGAAGTTTTTCTTCCACCAATACATGTTCTATGGCATGCGAGCCAACTTCTCTGCCAAGCATGTCTGCGGCGGCAGCAGCGGCTTCTTCCCGGTTCGTAGCGAATTTGATTAATCCTTTTCCGGCGCGCCCCGTTACCCAGGCCTGCCCTTTGATCACCACATCACTCTCGAACCACTCCTGCATTTGGGTGATCTCTCCCGGCCCGGTGATCAGCTTTCCTCGGGGTACCGGGATTTTGAACATTTGAAGTATCTGTTTCCCCTGATATTCATGCAGTTTTGCCATTCACATCTCCTGAAATGCTGCGGTTTATGGGCAATACTCAAGAACTACTCCGGCAGATTGAAACAAATGCTCAAGCTGCGAAGCAATCTCGATCATTTTCTGTCCTGCGGCTTCGATATTGATCTTCCTTAACCGGATTTCCGGGGCGATCAAACTGAGTGCGGCCTGTACTTCCCCTGCCCGGTTGAACATGGGCACTGATATGGATGCACCGCCTTCCACACGTTCTGAATAACTATACGCATATCGCGTATTTTTGATCAGGCTCAACTCTTCCTTCAGGCGGTTAACATCGCGAATCGTATTAGAGGTGACGGCCGTTTCCGGCAGTAAAGCACATATCTGCTCAATCTCTTCGGGGCTGGAATACGCCAGCATGGTCTTTCCGGTGCCTGCCCAGTGCAGATAATAGTGCTCACCCAACGTCACGTTGACCCGGTACTCCCGCTGACAGGCCGCCTGGGAAACAAAAGAATACCGGATCCCGCTCTTGATTGCCAGCGCGCCGGTTTCATTGAAGTCATCACGAATTTGTTCCAAAAACGGTGCAGCAAGCTGAACTACATCCCATTCGGAGACCGCTGAAAAAGAAAGTTCGATCAGCCGGTATCCCAGCGCGTAGGTTTCCTGATCGGGCAGCTTTTTGATATACCCTTTCGTCATTAACGCGTTCAGGATGCGGAAGATGGTGCTTTTTGCAAGATCCGTTTCTTTTTGGATCTGATGGATGCGGGCTTTACCCCCGTTCCTGCGGAGGACATCCAGAATATCCACTGCCCTTTCAAGGACCCTGATTTGATTTTGTTCCATAATTAGTTTTTGATTGATTTGTTCCGCTGTATGGAACAGTGTTCCACAACTTAATCATACATCATATATCGGAAACAATCAAGTAAATCATTGACAGGCAAAAATTGTCTGTCAAGGATTCGCAGATTACCTTCGGTTTGAAGAGAAAGTGAGACTGATCACTCCAATATTTTGCCTGATTATGATACGATTTGGCAGGATCCACACAACAAATGATACCCACACAAAAAACTGGTCTGATATTTGATATTAAACATTATGCCCTGCATGACGGGCCGGGTATCCGCACGACCGTATTCCTGAAGGGCTGCTCGCTTCACTGCAGATGGTGTCACAACCCGGAAGGGATCTCCACCCGCCCCGCACTGATCCACTTTTCGAGCCGCTGCATTCGCTGTGGTGCCTGTGTGGATCAATGTCCGCAGAAAGCCTTATCTCTTCAAAACCATACCTTGCATCGCTCATCAGCCTGTGACCTGTGTGGCGTATGTGAGAGTGTGTGTGCCTCGCAGGCCTGGGAAATGACCGGTAAACAGGTCACCGCGCAAGCACTTTTGGATATTGTGAAACAGGATCGTCTTTTCTATGAGGAATCGGGCGGCGGGGTCACCTTCTCAGGCGGCGAACCTTTACGGCAAATTGATTTCCTGGAAGAATGCCTCCATCTCTGCAAAGCGGAAGGCATTCATACTGCTGTGGATACCTCCGGCTCCATTCCCAAAGAAGCTCTGTTCAGGGCAGCCTCATTGATCGATTTGGTTCTGTTCGATATCAAGACGATGAACTTGCAAAAGCATCTCGATTACACCGGTCACCCCAATCATCGCATACTGGTCAACCTGAAGGACCTGTCCGCCTTGCCGGTGCAGGTGATCGTCCGGGTGCCAGTAATCCCGGGCGTCAACGATCAATTGAGAGATATCCGATCAATCGGGCAATTTATAAAAGAGAATACCTCTGTCCGGCGCATCGATTTATTACCCTATCACCGTCTGGCAGATGAAAAATACCGGCGTCTGGATACGCCTTATTCCCTTTCCCTCCTTCCCAATCTCACCCCTGCCGATATTGAACCGCTGCGCCAATCGCTGTTAAGATTGGGTTTTGAGTCAATCACAGGAGGATAAACCATGATCCATGAACGAGTTGAGCGTTTACGCAGTCAAAGTCTTGCGGCTACTCCGATCCTCTCTGCGGAGCGAGCCATCCTCCTGACCGAATACGATCAACAGGAAACCCGCCTCCTTTCACCGGTGGTCAGACGGGCAAACGCGTTCCGTTACCTGCTTCAGAACAAATCCATCTGCATTAACCCCGGTGAATTGATTGTTGGTGAACGCGGACCCGCACCCAAGGCACCCCCCACTTACCCGGAGGTATGCTGCCATTCACTGGAAGACCTGAATAATCTGGATACCCGCGAAAAAACGCCTTACGGTGTGGCAGATCCTGTGAAAAGTGTCTACGAGCAGCAGATCATCCCGTACTGGCAGAACCGTTGTATGCGTACACTGTTGCTGGAAAATATGACCCCTGAATGGCTGTCAGCTTATCAGGCTGGCATCTTCACCGAGTTCATGGAACAACGCACCCCCGGTCATACCGCGCTGGATGATAAGATTTACCGCCTGGGGATGAGCGATTTTCGCGCCCGTATCCAGGATGCGCTTCAAAAACTGGATTTCCTCACTGACCCGGCTGCCTATGACAAAAAGCAGCAACTCACGGCGATGGACATTTGCGCCCAGGCGTTGATCGAATATGCTGAACGACACGCTCAAAATGCGGAGCAGCTTGCTGCCTGCGAGGTGGATCCGGCGCGTCAGTCTGAGTTACAACGGATCGCACAGATATGCCGGTACGTACCTGCCAACAAACCGCGTGATTTCTGGGAAGCCCTGCAGTATTACTGGTTTGTTCACCTGGGTGTGATCATCGAATCGAACACCTGGGACGCCTTCAACCCCGGACGGCTTGACCAGCATCTGTTCCCTTTTTATCGTTCAGGCCTCGCCAATGGAACTCTGACACGTGAGAAAGCGGAAGAACTGCTGCAGTGCTTTTGGGTCAAGTTTAATAACCAGCCTGCCCCGGCTAAAGTGGGCGTGACAGCCCAGGAAAGCGGTACCTACACCGACTTTGCCAATATCAACACCGGCGGGCTGAAACCGGACGGCTCAGACGGCGTCAACGAGGTCACTTACCTGCTGCTGGACGTGATTGAAGAGATGCGCCTGCTGCAGCCCAGTTCCAATCTGCAGTTGAGCAGGAAAAATCCGGATCGTTTCCTCAAACGCGCTCTGGAGATCATCCGCACCGGTTTTGGGCAGCCGTCCATTTTCAATGCGGATATGGTCATCCAGGAGATGCTACGCCAGGGAAAGACATTAGCAGATGCGCGTACGGGTGGCACCAGCGGCTGCGTGGAAACCGGCTGCTTTGGGAAAGAAAACTACAATCTCACCGGTTACTTCAACCTGCCGAAGGTACTGGAGATCACCCTCAACAATGGCGTTGATCCCACAACCGGCCACACAATCGGAATGACCACCGGTGAGCCGGTGCAATTCACCACCTATGATCAATTATGGGACGCCTACCAGCGCCAACTCCGCTATTTCATCGATGTTAAAATTCAGGGCAACAACGTGATCGAAAAGTTGTACGCCGAATATCTGCCGGTTCCATTCCTCTCCCTATTGATTGACGATTGTATTGAAAAAGGATTGGATTATCACTCAGGCGGAGCACGTTATAACACCAGCTACATCCAGGGTGTGGGTATCGGTTCCATCACCGATTCGCTCTCCGCCATCCAGTACCACGTTTTTGACCAGAGAACTCTCACCATGCAGGACCTTTTACAGGCCCTCCGTAGCAATTTCAACGGGCAGGAAAGACTACGCCAGTTGCTGTTGAATAAAACACCAAAGTACGGAAATAATCTAAAGCAGCCGGATCAGATCATGCAGCAGGTCTTTGACGCCTATTATCAGGCCGTTCAGGGCAGGAAAAACATGAAGGGAGGCAGCTATCAAATCGATATGCTTCCCACCACGGTGCATGTGTACTTTGGTTCGGTGATGGGAGCCATGCCGGATGGACGCCTGGCCGGGCAACCACTGTCAGAAGGGATTTCCCCCGTGCAGGGCGCTGATCGGAATGGACCAACCGCTGTGATCCACAGCATGGGGAAGATGGATCACGGGCGCACCGGTGGGACTCTGTTGAACATGAAGTTTACGCCCCAGTTGTTAGCCGATCAGAACGGGATCGACCAGGTTGCTCATCTGGTACGCGCCTATTTCAAGCTGGATGGTCATCATATCCAGTTCAATGTGGTAGACGCAGCCACGTTGCGGGATGCACAGGAACACCCCGAGCAGCATCGTGATTTGATTGTTCGGGTGGCCGGTTACAGCGATTACTTCTGTGATTTGGGTTCTGCACTTCAGGAAGAAATTATCTCCCGAACTGAGCACGAAGCTTTCTAAACATCATTGCTGATAAAGAAACACGGCAGACGATCAACGTCTGCCGTGTTTTATAAACAGTTAAATCTTTAGCGTTCTGCCTTGAACACATCCATACTGAAATCTCGCAATCCGGCATGCAGAAGTTGCAGGGTGTGCTCCCAGTCCGCGATCCTGGCGATCCCGATGGCTGTATGGGCATTTCGGCCCGGTACAGAAATGGACAGCGCTGGAATTCCACCCTGTTGAACATGCATGGCGCCGGCATCGGTGCCGCCGCTGCCTGCCTGGCGCAGTTGGTATGGGATGTCATACTTTTCCGCTGTTCGGACAAAATGGCTGATCAGACGGGGATCAGAAAGCGTGGCGCGGTCCATGGTATAGATAGCCGGTCCCTCCCCCAGGCTGGTGTTGTAACGCACATTCTCTCCCGTGTTGGATGGGTAATCATTAGCCGGGGTAGAATCTACCGCGATGGCGATATCCGGAATGATATTGAATGCTGCGATTCTGGCGCCGCGCAACCCAACCTCTTCCTGTGTGGTGAAAACGCAGTACAGGTCAATATTTGCGGGCGGATTTTTCAGCAGTTCAACCAATGTAGCAACTCCCAGCCGGTCATCCAACGCCTTTCCAAAAATGCTGATCTCATTGGTCCACAGTTCGGTGGTGAATACAGCCCGTTCACCCAGCTCCACCTTGACCTTGGGACCGACATCGATTCGCAGGTTGTGGACGGGAA
>CAZHMZ010000137.1:0-10769 GCA_964532655.1 uncultured Anaerolineaceae bacterium | reverse complement strand
TATGACGCCGGCCTGGGCTGTGAAGAATTCTCTTTGTTCCTGCAGCATGTACCGGGTTTGTTTCTGTACATCGGAAATGACCTGCCCGGTAAACCGGTAGTGCCCATCCACGCGCCCAACTGCGTTTTCAATCCAAAAATCCTGCCCAACGGTGTGAAAGCACTGTGTGAATTGGCTCTCACTTTTTGTGGCGCAGGATATCCGTCCCAGCCCTGAAAGGCTTACCTGGTGCAGTCTGGTAATCTAATCCAGAATCTTTGCCAGTCTGAACAAATCCAGATCGATTGTCTGCTTGTTGGAAACCACCTCTTCCAGTGGACAGGTGGAGATTTCGCCTTTTCGCATGGCCGACAGCATGCCGTAATTGTGGTTGACCAGGTTCTCAACGGCTGCCGCGCCAAGTCGAGTAGCCAGAATCCGGTCATAAGCGCCCGGGTTGCCGCCCCGCTGAACATGCCCCAATATGGTGCTGCGCAGGTTGAATCCCAACCGCTCTTCATGCTCATGGAAGTATTCCATCAACCGGGTAGCGTTGTAGGTTGCACCTTCTGCCACCACGACTAACGCGTGCCCCTTCCCTCGCTCGTAGGCGCTCTTGATCACATCGCCAATTTCTTCAGGGTCGGTTTCCACTTCAGGCAGCACCACCGCCTCAGCCCCGCCGGAAATACCGGCCATGAGAGCCAAGTGTCCATGCTCGCGTCCCATCACTTCTACCAGAAATGCTCGCTGGTGCGATGAGGCAGTTGTTTTCAGTCGGTCAATGGCCTCCAGCGCGATATTGAGTGCCGTGTCGACCCCAATGGTGATATCCGCCCCATACAGATCGTTATCGATGGTAGAGGCTACTCCGGCTACGGGAAGGCCCATCTGGCTCAGGGCATACGAACCCTTTTGCGATCCATTCCCACCGATGATCACCAGCCCGTCAATCTCGAACTGGTTCAATATCCGCATGGCTTTCTGACGGCCCTGCTCGGTCTTGAATTCTTCGCAGCGGGCGCTGCCTAAAATAGTCCCTCCGCGTTGCAGAATTCCACCCACATCCCGCGTTCCCAACGGGAGCAGCTTGCCATTTAGCAATCCCTCGTATCCCTGTTGAATGCCAAACACATTCAAGCCATAATGAATACCCGTACGGACCACAGCTCTTACCGCGGCGTTCATACCGGGCGCATCTCCCCCACTGGTTAATACCCCAATTCGTTTCATGATTCACTCCCTTGCTTCGATGCGAATTACATTATATTAATGGAATTCTAGCATATTCTCATATCTCCTCTCATGAGAATTATGATATAGTAATTTCGTAATGAACCCCATATCCAGTTGGCAGGAGGAAAAATCATGGACCAGGATACTGTCTTAGTGCCCGTTGAAACAATGCGTAAATTCATGGTAGAGGTGTTCACCAGAAGTGGTGTTCCCGCTGATGAAGCCAAAATCTGTGCCGATGTACTGATGGCAGCTGATTTACGCGGGATCGAGTCTCACGGCGTACAGCGTCTGAAAATGTATTATGACCGTATCAAATCCGGCCAGCAAATGGCAATCACTAATTACGAAATCCTACGCGAAGGCCCCACCACAGCGGTGGTAGATGGCCATTACGGAATGGGCATGGTTATCGGTACGCGATCCATGCAAATGGCGATCGACAAAGCCAAGCAATACGGGATGGGTTCAGTGGCTGTTCGCAACTCCACCCATTTTGGCATCGATGGCTATTATGCCAATATGGCACTCAAGCAGGGATGCATCGGCATGAGCTTCACCAATGCCCGCCCCTCCATCTCACCTACCTTTGGCGTGCAGCCCCTCCTGGGAACCAACCCCATCGCGTTTGGCGTACCCACCGATGAAGATTGTCCTTTCCTGTTTGACGCTGCCACCTCCATTATCCAGCGCGGAAAGGTGGAAGTGTACAACCGTAAGAACAAACCGATCCCTCCGGGATGGGTGACCGGCCCCGATGGACAGCCCATGACGGACGCTGCTGAAATTCTGTCTTCCTTACCTAAGGATAAAGCCGCTCTCCTGCCTTTGGGCGGCCCCGGCGAAGAACTGAGCGGATACAAAGGCTACGGTCTGGCCACCATGGTTGAAATTTTATGCGCCTCCCTGCAGGACGGCGGTTACCTCACCGATATGCTGGGTTTTGATAAAAACGGCAACAAGACCCCCTTCATGGTGGGACATTTCTTCATGGCCATCAACATCGAGAGCTTCATGGGGCTCGATTCGTTCAAAAAGACCACCGGCGGAATTTTACGCACCCTGCGGAACTCGACCAAAGAACCGGGTGAAGACCGCATCTACACAGCCGGAGAAAAAGAATACGAACTGGAACACATCGTTCCCAAACAGGGAATTGCGGTGGTGCCATCCATCCAAAAGGATGTCATCTTCATTCAAAAAGAGCTGGGGTTGGATTATCCCTTTACTTTGTAGAAATTCATTTTGACGCTGCATTCCAGGCTGACTGATTTTTCAGACCCTCTGCCTGGAATGCTGCTACGCTTTCGGAGGAACCATCATCAACAATAACGGTAGTCTCATTCATGCACTGGTTTTTGACTTTGACGGATTGATTTTAAATACGGAAGAACCTGAATTCATATCCTGGCAGAAAATTTATCAGCAAAATGGCGCCCGGCTTGAGTTGACCGAGTGGCTGGCTTGCGTGGGAGCGTCATTGGAGGTTTTCGATCCGGTTGAAAATCTTCAGGCGCGTGTTTCAGAGCCCCTGGATTTACAGAAGATACAGACGGAGCGCCGTCGCCTGTTTGATCAGTATATGGCCGAAATGCCTTTGCAGCCCGGCGTGGCAGAATATTTGCAACAGGCTAAGAGTCTCGGTTTGAAACTGGCCGTTGCATCCAGTTCGGGCGCGAGTTGGGTCATCCCTTTTCTGGAGCAATACGAAATCAAGCATTTGTTCGACGCGATCTGCGTCAGGGAAGATGTTCAGAAAGTAAAGCCGGATCCGGCATTGTACACACTGGCAGTCAAGCGTTTGGGCGTCAATCCTCACCAGGCGCTTGCTTTTGAAGACTCCTACAATGGTCTGGTGGCGGCTAAACAGGCCGGTTTGTTCTGTGTGGCAGTGCCCAATGTGATCACCCAGGGTCTCGATTTCAGCGCCGCCGATAAGGTTCTTGAGTCCCTTGCCGACTGCTCATTGACAGACCTGATTATGGAAATTTCTGATCATGGTAATCGTTAAGAAAGCCTTACAGCTTTGGACTTTCTGATTCGAAATGATTATAATGAGTATCCGATTGAAAGTGATTAATAGAGGCCAATATTTGAATGAAAATTGAAACGTTGATGTCCAGTCTGCCTGAAATTTATTCACCCATTGAACGTGAAGAAATCATGAAGGCGTACAAGATGGCTGAAAAGGCTCATGCCGGGCAGAAACGCTTCTCTGGGGAACCTTACATTTCTCACTGCATCGCTGTCGCATCGATTTTAATCGATATGAGCGTTCCCCCTCCCGTGATCATCGCCGGAATCCTGCACGACACGGTAGAGAACACCGATCTCACCATCAAAGATATCATCGATACATTTGGGCCTGAGGTGGGTAAACTGGTAGACGGCGTCACCAGATTGATCAACCTCCCGCGTGTTTCGCGTGTTGATAGCGAATATGTGCGAGAAAATGGTACCGAAGTCGCAGCCGATAAATCGCAGCAGCAAAAAGAGGAAGAGATCCGCAGAAGCAGGTCGAAAGATCTGAAGAATGAGATCCTTCGCAAGACATTCATCGCCATGAGCGAGGATGTGCGTGTGGTGCTGATCAAACTGGCCGACCGGCTTCACAATATGCGTATGATGTCCTTCCTCCCCGAAGAGAAACAGCAACCCATCGCCCAGGAAACATTGGATATCTTCGCCCCTCTGGCGAACCGCCTGGGGTTGTGGAAGCTCAAATGGGAGCTGGAAGACCTCTCATTTCGCTATGTAAACCCTGACAAATACAAAGAAATTGCCGACAATCTGGCAGATAACCGCACAACCCGCGAAAAGCAGATTGCTGATATCATCTGCAATCTCTCATCCATCATGAAGCAGTCCGGCATCGATTGTGAGATCAGCGGCCGACCCAAGCATATCTATTCCATTTATGCAAAAATGATCGAAAAAGGCGAACCTTTTGAAATGGTGCGCGATCTGCGTGGGGTGCGCCTGATTGTGAAAGATGTTCAAACCTGTTATGCGGCTTTAGGCGTCATCCACATGCACTGGCGTCCGATCCCGCAGGAGTTTGACGACTATATCGCGGCACCCAAGAATAACTTCTACCAGTCCCTGCACACCGCCATTATCTATGAAGACGGTAAACCGCTCGAGGTGCAGATCCGCACCAGCGAGATGGATTACAATGCCGAGTACGGTATCGCGGCTCACTGGTGCTACAAGGAAAAAGGCGAAATGGCCGAATCCTACCAGCAGCGCATTAACTGGGTACGCAGGATCATGGAATGGCGCCAGGAGGTGGAAGACTCGCAGGAGTTTGCTGAAGGCATCAAACCGGATGTCTTCAACGATCGTGTATACGTATTTACACCCAAAGGCGATATCATCGACCTGCCTGCCGGTTCCACTCCCATTGACTTTGCCTACCACGTTCACACAGAAATCGGTCACCGCTGCCGGGGCGCCAAAATCAACGGGAAACTGGTTAATCTGGATTACATTCTCAAAACCGGCGATCAGGTACAGGTGCTCACCTCCAAACAGGGTGGGCCTAGCCGTGACTGGCTCAACAAAAACCTTGGGCTGGTCAACACACAACGCGCACGTTCAAAGATCAAGCAGTGGTTCAAGTGGCAAAATTACGAGCAAAACATTGCTCAGGGAAAGATCATTGTTGAACGGGAACTGCGCCGTCTGGGTATGCAGGATACCGACCTGGAATCACTGCTGGGTGTGCTGGAGTACAAAACCGTCGATGATCTGTATGCTGCGGTAGGTACCGGTGATCTTTCCACCGGCAAAATCATCACACGCATATCTGAAACACAGAGAATTGATGATCAACTGCTCACCCACGCCCCCAGCAAGGTTCAGGCAGGCTCCAATTCGGTGACGGTGATGGGTTTACGCGGGATGCAAACCAGTATCGCGCACTGCTGTGAGCCAGCTCCGGGCGACCCGATCATTGGCTACATCACCCGCGGTCGCGGGGTGACCATCCACCGTGAAGACTGCCCCAATGTGCTGCGTAACGATGAGCACGAGCGCTTGATTCGCGTATCCTGGGGTCAGGCAGCATTAACGTACCCTGTCTCTATCGAAATCAAGGCGTATGACCGGCAAGGCTTAATGGGGGATATCTCGAACGTACTGAACAATGAGAGCATCAACGTCATCAATATGAATTTAAAGATCAACCACAATCTGGCAGCCATCAATCTGGTGATCGAAGTGATGGATATCGAACAACTCAGCCGTCTGCTGACGAGAATTGAAAATCTGCCTAATGTGCTCGAAACGCACCGCGTGAAACCTGGTTAAACAGGCATTTACGGAGTTGATTCATCAGATTTCCTTTACGAAACGTAATCATTGCGGTAAAATCTCCCCGAAATTTTACAGGGAAATATCGTCACATAGGTCACTATTCTTGCTGGAGGAATGAACATGCCACGAATTCGTTGTCACTATATCGATTGCAGCTTTCTTGATGAGGGATATTGCAGCGCAGCCGCTGTTGAAATTGATCCAAACGAAGGCTGTATGACATTCACCCCCTCTTCTGATGTCATCGCCGAAGATGATTGGGACGAAGAAAACGATGAATTGGAAGATTGGGATGAAGCCGAAGAAGACGATGACGAAGAACTTTGGTCAGACGAAAGCGAAGAGGGGTATTAAACAGCATTCCGTGTTCAGCAATCGATCATAAGTGAGCATAAATTATCGGTACCCCGCGATTGAATAAATCGCGGGGATTTTTTATAATGAAGGGTATGGTCACAAAAGAACCCCAAAACCCAAAAGAAGATCACATCAAGACCCCCGACTGGATGCCTGAGGATTCACGCAACGTCCTTCAAAACCTCTGGGAAGCACTACCGGATGCCGATCGGATGAGCCTGAAACAATTTACAGATCGCATCCCCTCCCGCAGCAATATGTGGAGGATATTAGCCAGGCTGGCAGCCAACCAAGCCCGCTTCAGCATGGGCAACAAATCCAAAATTGCGGTGGTTGGCCCCGCCAATGTCGGAAAGTCGACCCTATACAACCAGTTTGTACAGGGCAAGGATCAGTTTGTTGCCGAGGTAAGCCCCATCCCCGGCACCACTCGCGAAAATATGGAAGGCAGCGCGCCATTGTTCAGCGTAATCGATACCCCCGGCGCAGATGCTGCCGGAGCCGCCGGTGAAGAACACCGCAAGAAAGCTTTCGACGCAGCTTCGCAGGCAGATTTTCTGGTCATCCTTTTTGACGCCTCCCAGGGAATCAAAAAATCGGAACAGGAATTGTTTACTGCCCTGGCAGACCTCAACAAACCCTACATCGTGGTGATGAACAAGATGGATCTGGTGGGCCGAGAGATCACCCATGTGGTTCAAAATGCAGCTCATACCTTGGGCATTTCATCTGAAAAGATCATCCCGATCTCCGCAAAGGATTCGCAAAACCTCGCCAAAGTACTGTATGCCATTGCCGCGGAAGAACCGCAGATCATGGCAGCGCTGGGCCGTGCTTTGCCGCAATACCGCTGGAAGCTGGCCTGGAAAAGCATCGTCAGTGCAGCGTCCCTTTCCGGTGTGATTGCCCTCACGCCGCTCCCGATGATCGATTTCATCCCCCTTCTGCTCAATCAGACCTCCATGGTGATGGGAATCGCCCGTATCTACAATTATGAGATCAATAAGAGCCGGGCTCGTGAGTTGGTAATGACGTTTGGATTGGCCTTTTTAGGCCGCACCCTGTTCTATCAACTCAGCAAACTGGGCGGCATCCCAGGCTGGATCCTTTCATCGGTCATTGCCTCCTCGATGACGGTCGCGATGGGTTATGCAGCGGTAAACTGGTTTGCCAAAGGGGAGCGCGTCAGCACCCAGGCCATGAAGGAAATGGCAGGCAAGGTAAGCCAGGTTTTGTTGAAATCGCTTCGCGGGAGCAAGAAAGACCGCAAACGTCTGAAAGAAAATATTGAAATCGCCCTGCAAGAATCACAACTCGATCAGGAAATCTCCAACCATGAGGATCCTGAAAATCAAATCAAGTAGCGATGATCAATTTGGGGGTTTAAAAAAAAAAGAAAGATGCGGCGGATGGAGTCGAACCATCACATACAAGTTCAGAGCCTGCTGTCCTGCCATTAGACGACGCCGCAATCTAACTGATCGGTGCCTATTCTACCAGTATTTTTTGATCCAGTCCAGATTTTTAAGGGTCGATTTTTGAGGCAATTTTCTGTTTTTGACCGGATGGACGGGGTAGAAAAGGCACCGTGATAACGTTTTTTAGGTGTTTTGCAGTAGCTCCACAGCCTTATTCAGGCGGGAAAGTACCGTCTCCCTGCCGATGATGACCATACTTTCAAAAAGCGGAGGGCTCACCATCTGCCCGGTAACTGCTACACGCATAATACCAAAAACCTGGCCTGCTGAATATCCACTCTCCTCAATATAGTTTCGTAAGATCGGTTCGGCGGTATCATGGGCAATATCGGGAAGTGGTTCCAGCCTCGCAATCACATCCTTCAACACCTGAATGGTTTCAGCCTTGCTCATGTTTTTGCCAGGAAGATCCGCCACGTCAGGGATGACCTCTTTCTCAAAGAAGAAACCGGCAAACTTGACCGAATCATCCAAAGTGACCATACGTTCCTGAACCAGCGGTGTCAGAGCCAGCAGAACGTCGTCATCCACCTTATAGCCTTCTTTCTCAAAAAACGGCTTGATCAATGCTGCCAGTTTATCAATCGGTGTATTGCGGATATGCAGTCCGTTGAAATGATCCAGTTTGGTGAAATTAATGGCTGCCGGTGAGGGGTTGCAGCGGTCTATTGAGAAATTGTCGATCAGATCCTGCAAGGTGAAAAACTCGGTATGATCATCCAGGCTCCACCCCATCAAAATCATCCAGTTCACCACCGCTTCAGGCAAATATCCCAGTTCGCGTAAATCTTCAATATAAATGGAATACCCGTCTTTTGCCATTTCGGCGGCATCTCGTTTGCTCATCTTGCCTTTCCCCGAAGGCTTCAGGAAAAGCGAAAGATGCAGCCAGACCGGCTCGGTCCATCCAAAAGCCCTGTAGATCATCGCATGTAGCGGGAAAGTTGCCAGCCACTCGGCTCCCCGCACCACATGGGTGATGCCCATCAGATGATCATCCACCATAGCCGCCAGGTGATAGACCGCCAGGCCATTGGATTTCACCAGAATAAAATCGTCGATGTTGCGGTTATCCAGGGTGATATCGCCGCGCAGGTGATCATGAACCGTGATCTGTCCCTCTTTTGGCGATTTGAACCTTACCACTGCCTTCTCGCCGTTTTGAATCCGCTGTCGGGCCTCTTCAATCGGTATCGATCGGCACAAGCCATCATAATGGTGGGGTTCCTTCTTCTTTTCCTGCTCCTGGCGCAGCGCAGACAACCGCTCAGGTGAGCAGAAACAATAGTAAGCATCACCCTGGTCCACCAGTTGCTCGGCGTATTTCTGATAGGTCTCTTTCCGCTTTGATTGGGTATACGGTGCGTGTGGGCCGCCCACATCGGGGCCTTCATCCCAGCTTAATCCCAGCCAGTGCATGGCATCGATCAGCTTCTCTTCCGCGCCTTCCACAAATCGTTTGGTATCCGTATCTTCAATGCGCAAAATAAACTGGCCGCCGCTCTGGCGTGCCATCAGATAGTCGATGAGGGCGGTGCGGGCATTTCCAAGATGATATTTCCCCGTCGGCGATGGGGCAACACGAACACGTACCGGTCGATGATCCATTCTTCTTCTCCAATCCACTATGCGTCACATATTCTGCAAAGTCACTCAGTCCGCTAGACACTCAGTCTTCTAGGTCACTTAGTCCGCTAAGACACTTTATCCGCTAAGACACTCAGTCTTCTAAGTCACTTAGTCCGCTAAGTGACCCGATGCGCGACGATACTCTCCACCAGCCCAATTCCCAACAGCAATGAAAGCAGCGAACTGCCTCCATAACTTATGAATGGCAACGTAAGCCCTGTCACCGGAATCACGTTAAGGTTCACCCCAACGTTCACGGCTGTTTGAAAGAATATGAGTATACCAAATCCATACGCCACCAGAGCCCCAAACCAGTCATTTGCCAGCCTGGCAGCTCTGAAACACCTCAAAATCACAAAGGCCAGCAGCACCATCACGATCATGGTGCCCACAAACCCAATTTCAGCCGCCATGGCAGAAAAGATGAAGTCGGTATGCCTCACCTTCAGGAATTTGAGATGCACCTGGGTGCTCTGACCGTACCCCTGGCCAAACCAGCCCCCGGATCCAATGGTGATTAATGCCTGCTGGACGTTATATTCATTCCCATAACTGGCATTTTCATCCGGATAAAGGAACTGGATAATGCGCAGTTTCTGGTAATCTTCCATAAAAAACATGAAAAAAATTATCCCCCCAACAATTCCAATCAGGCCAAACCACCAAAGGTATTTGGTCTTCAAACCGCTCATCCAGATCAACGCGAACCACAGCACCATCATTACAATGGTCATGCTCAGGTTGGGCTGCAGTACAATCCAGACCACCATGCCGGCCACAAGGATCAGGCTCTTTCCAATCCACCAGAAATCATGTACGGCGCTGCGGGTTTTCGAGAAGTAATCTGCCAGCACCAGAATGAGCACCACTTTGGATAATTCGGCCGGTTGAATGTTGACCAGACCCGCGTTCAACCAGCGCGCGGCACCCATGGTGACCTTACCCAGCAGGAATACGAGGATCAGCAGGATCACAGCCACCAGGTACATCACCTTGGTCAGCGACGCCCAATATTGATAATCGATGATCGATACGATGATCATCGTGACCAGACCCAACACCAGAAAATAGATCTGCCGCACAGGGTGGCCCAGCAGTGAGATACTGCCCGCGATGGCGGATTGCATCATGACAATGCCAAATACGCTCAGGATCACCACGGTCCCAAACAATAAATAATCGAAATTTCGCCAGATTTCTTTTCTCATATCTGCAGGCAATTACTGCTGGCCTGAATCCAGCGCTTTAAGTTCAAAATAGGTTTCCATCACTTTCCGTGCAACCGGGGCAGCTACCGTGGCTCCCTCGGTGCCATTATAAACGAACACCACCACGGCGATTTCAGGGTCATCATAGGGTGCGTACCCCACATACCAGGCATGAGCGGGCCACTGGCCCGGTTTACACAAACCTTCCTTATCCGCACGGGCATCGCAGTATTCAGCAGTACCAGTTTTTCCGGCGGACTGAACAGTCATCCCGGCAAACTGGACGTCTGCCGTACCGCCTTCTTCCACGGTCATCCGCATTCCTTCCTGCACCATTTCGATCACCCATGGCTCAACGGTCTTAAAATCACCGGTGGTAAACATCTGCTCATCATATTCCGCAATGACCGGGTCTTTGGTGATATCACGCACCAAGGTGGGTGTAAAAGGCTGAATCACATTGCCCTCTGCGTCCTGAATCTCACGCAGCAGCGTTGGCTTCATATACTTTCCGTCATTGGCGATCACCGCCGCAGAGACAAGTACCTGCAAAGGCGTCGAAAGC
>CAZHMZ010000136.1:6466-10829 GCA_964532655.1 uncultured Anaerolineaceae bacterium | reverse complement strand
CAGGATTTTTTGCGTCTGGGCGCCGAAGCGCGCATGAACTATCCGGGCCGCGCCAGTGGCAACTGGGGATGGCGCTTCCAGAATAACCAGATCAGCCAGGGGTTGATCCAGGAGATCACCGAGCTCAATTATCTGTACGGGAGAAAACAGGACCGCTGATAGCTCAGCGGCCCCGGCCAATGTGAAACAGCACCCGGCCGGTCACCCGGTCGGCGTCGATCCAGCCCAACTGGCGGCTATCCAGACCGTCTTCGTGTTCCGAGAGCACATACAAACGCCCCCGCTCCGGATCCACCTGCTGTATTCTTTTCACCAGTGTGCCGTAGACATCATGGTCAAGGACCACAATCTGCCCGGCCCGAAACCGGGTTGACTTGCCGATCAGGGTGCGCAGAATGATAAAATCCCCGTCCTGAAAACGGGGATGCATGCTGTGACCTTTGATCCTGACGATTTTAAACATGAATTGAATAAGCTCTGTCTGCAGTGCAGTCAGACCAGCAGATAGGCCTGCGGCAGGTGCTCCGGCCGTTTACAGAACCGGGTAAACCAGCTCCAGAGACGGTTTGTAGGGCGCTTCGGCGCGTTTGGTCTGCTTGCCCTTGACTTCCCAGAAGATCTCCGCAAACCGGTTGACCTTTTCCACCAGTTTCAGTGCAGCTTCCCGATCGATGGTCTGCCTGCTCCTGGAACCAAGCAGCATGATTTCATGCACCAGGCCGTGGATTTCAGGGTATTTTTCGATCTGAGCGGCTTTGATAAAATCACCCCAGATGACGCGGATCTCATGCTTCACCTTTTCGGCGTGTTCTTCTTTGACCGTGATGGCCCGCACCACCGTGTTGTAATACTCCAGGTTCTTTTCCGGGTGCATCTTTTCCTGTTCTTCAATGAGATCGACCATGCGCACCACGGTGAGCGCGGCGATCTGGGCGGTAATCGGATCATAAATCCCACACGGAATATCGCAATGCGCCTGTACTTCGTCAAATGAAACGGTTGAATCCAGTTTGGATAACATCTTATGCAGCATATCAATTCCCTCCTGTTAATTATGAGATGTTAGGTAAAGTTTATCTGATGAAGTCAGTATACCGGAGTGTAACGGTTTATGTCAAGCAAATAGGCCGCGTCTGAACGGCCGCCTGGCGCGTGGATACGCCAACCCCGCGGTCTGATGCGAATTGCTGCGAGGTTGGCGCGAAAAATGTCAGAAGGGTAAGAAAATGCTATTCCGGAAGGTCAGTGATCTCAACGGGCGGCTCTGTGGGTACTGCCGCCGGCTCAGTGGCGGATTCCGTCGGCTCAGGGGTGACCTCGGTTTCGGCCGGCGGTTCGGTCCCCGTCCCATCCGTGGGGAGGGGTTCCTCCGTCGGCGGAGCCGGTACGGTGATCTCTTCGGTGGGGACGGGCGTTTCCTCATTCACCGGCACTTCGGTAGAGATCAACAATGGCTCATCCGGCGCCGCTTCCACCAGGCCAAAGGAGGTTTTAACCTCAGGTCCAAATCGGCAGACATCCGGCCCGGGGCAGTGATTTCCGCCCGGCATCCAGCCGGAATGATTGGTGATGGTCACCGAGGCTGCCAGACGGTACTGGTTGGTCTGCACCGCTGAAAACTCGCTGCGGTAGTCATAACAGACGGTTTCACCCGGTTGAAGCTGTACCTCGGGCTCGATGATAAATCCATCGCCCAGCGGCAGGAACCCGCCCTTGCCCTTTTGCTTGTACTGAACCTGCCCCACCACCTGTAAACCGCGGGTGGGCACATCGCCGCCGTTGGTCACGCATACCAGCCCGGTCACCCAGGCCAGACCGTTGGGGTCCTTGTAGCCGGACGCCGTGACATCGGCCGAGATAGAGGTGCCGGATTGGCCGTGAGGGGGATTGGGATCACCCCAGTCATTGCTGGTTAGATGAAAACGGACTTCTTCCTGATCTGTAAACCAGCTTCCTGTTTTGCTCAAATCCAATATTTTTCCGGGAAGGGCTGCCAGATAACCCAGCAGGGGAATTCGCAGGCGATACAGGCCCATTACCCGCACATTGGCTTCCGGTGACCACTGATCCGGAGTCCGGTTCGCGTCGCCCTGGGTGATAAACTCACCGGTATCGGTGAACCCGGTCAACCGGTGGGTGACCAGCTCGTTATCCACGGACAGGGTCAGGATCATCCCGGGGCGAACGGTCTCCTGCATGGGTGTGATAACGATCAAATCGCCGGGGATAAGTTCCGGCTGCATGCTTCCGCCGGTGACAGCCAGCACCTGGTACCAGCGGTTGGGTATCGTTCCATACATCACAAAAACAGACAGCAGCAAAAATCCGGTCATCATCACGCCGGCGGCGCGAAAAAGCATACCCGAGCACCGGTTGATCCAGGTTGGGATTTTAAGGGTGTTTGCTGCATTCATGCGGAATGTTTCCTTCGTTATCAGGCGCAGGGATTGCATTAATCCCAGCCTGGATTGTTCGTTTGAGTGGCAAAGACGGGCAGGTAGAAATCGAGCACGGTTCCCTGCAAATCATTGGGAGTTTCCGGATCCAATTTGATGGAAAGCCGGTAACAGATTTCTTCATCAGGCACCAGAAAACCGTCGAGGATATTTTTACGATCAAATTCCTCATCCTGACCTGGGAGGTTGAAATAGTGCGCCAGCGCGTCAGATTCCTGATCGGGCTCGGGTGTGCCGAAAATCTCCCGTAATATCACCCAGCCATCCGGTGATTTCGTTTCCTGTTTCACCGTCAGATAAGGGATGATTTCCTGCCGAAGATCTTCCTCAGCTTTGAATAAACCCTGGAACTTGAGGCCAATTGTGCCTTCATTACGCAGGCAAAAAGAACTGAAAACTTTGTAATCCTCACCGGGAACCAGATTGACCTCGTCCATGGGAGCTTCATGGATGTTCAGATCCAGCGTGCCGGAATAAACGAAATCCGGCTCGTTTTCGGCGAGATCTGAAAACCATGCACCCGTGCCTGTAAAGCCGTATAGCATCACCGTGATGATGGTGATGTAAATGATCAGCAGAAGGGATTTTGAAGAAATTTTCATCAAATTTTCGCCAGGAGATTGGAGAGGAACAGCAGCGGATAACCCAAATAAGGCAGTCGCAGACGGCAGATACCGGCGATGGACAGGTTTGGATTCCCAAATTGGTCGATTGCCTCGTTGGCATCACCTTTGGTGATCGGCCGCTCGGTCTCGTCATACCCGATCAGTCGGTGGGTGACCAGGTGCCCGTCGATATTCATAACAACGATTTTTCCCAACAAATCTGTTTCACCGGGAGGTGTCACAACAATCATGTCCCCATAACGAAGAGTGGGAGCCATCGATTCGCCTTCGATCGTAACCACACGATAAAAACGATTATTGACAGAGCCGTAGGCGAGGAAAAGCAAGATGATTAAAACTAAACCAACAAAGAAATTTAATATTCTTTTCAATTGTTTCATGTTATTTGCTATTGATAGGGTAGTCTCATAAGTTTTTTGAGACTACCCTAAATGCTATAGAAGTTGGATAAGTTGATTAATTCTGATTGGCAATCTGGCCGTTAGCCCAATTTACCCAGTATAAAGGACCAGCCTCAAGGGTCGGATGCAATGCGTTGATTGCACCTTCAGTAACCTGTGTGGCATCAGCCTTGAAAGTGATGGTCAAGGGACCCTTTGCCTGATATTCATTGCCAGCTTTTTCAGCAAAACCGAAGCGCAGTGTAAGTCTGTAAGCATAGCCCGGTTTCAGAGCGCCAACGAATTCGTACGGAGTAGTGCCCATCGCATTGGTTCCATCAAACACTGCCAACGATATTTTTTCGAACAAACCGTCAGCCGCCATATTGTCATAAGCACCCGGATACAATCCATCGCCTACTCCATCTTTGATGAAATTATCGTCTGCCTCTGCCCAGTTACCGCCTTCAAACTGCATCAGTGCATAATCGATATAGATGGCTTCTTTTAACAAATCGCTACCGTTGACCTGCAGATTGCCAAACCAAATCAATGGAATTGATCCGTTATTGGTGATCAAAATGACCACGTCTTGCGTTTTGTCACCGGGGGCCATGTTAGGCACTGTCACTGTGGCGGTTGACAATGCGGTATCGTTGATGCTCAAAGTCCCTGAATACAAGGTACTCGGATTGCTGGTCGCACCATCGGTGAACCAGGCGCCGGATCCGATCATGCCGTAGGCCATGACGCCAATCAGGCCGAGTACAGCAAGTGTTACGAAAAATTTCTTTGAAAACATGGTAATTCTCCTTCGAAAAGTATTGAAAAACTGTTTGAAAAACAACTCTTTCCTGCTCGAAGGCTTACATCAAAACGTTTTGACCCGCTTTTCTTAAGC
>CAZHMZ010000136.1:0-6456 GCA_964532655.1 uncultured Anaerolineaceae bacterium | reverse complement strand
ATATGACCCGGATGATACGTATGATTTACTCTATACGACATTTGGTACATTTACTACAAAAACAGGATATGAAATTGACTTTTATGGAGAAGATAAATATGTTTCCGTTGTCATATTCGAAAATGAAACAAAATGGATAAATACTGGCACCTCCTTTGCATCGGTACGCAATGAGTTGAGAATTGGGGTCGGAATGGTATAATGAGAATTGCATTCAGAGTGTTTTGACCCGCTCTCATTGCACTGGCCCTGCGCGGCTGCAACCGCTCGGGGCATTTTTTTTGCTCTCTTACAGGTTTACATCAGACCCGCGCCCGGTTGTTCCTGCTGTACAAACCGGTGTCTTCGAAAATGCACCGCGATCCCGCATTCCCCGCCCGTGTGAGGTTCTTTTCGAACCACCATGCCCTCGGTGAGAAGCTGACTGGAAGACCGGCTCTCCGATGAACCGATCGGCAGCGGGATTTCGATGTTCAGTCTCTCGCCTGCCGCCAGGCTGCGCGTGATGAACAAAAATGCGCCGCTTGCGCTCAGGTTCACCACCCGGCCGGTTTCCTCAAATTGCTCTCCCTGTTCATCATGCCCCCTGACGACGGCTTTACAACTGCATGAAATGCGTGTTTTGCCTCTTCGCTCGTTGAATGTTTTCTTATTCGGGATCATGTTCACAGTGGGTTCGTTACGCGATGATGTGGGGGTGCGTTTCCGTTGACCTTCCATACTATACGGGGGATTGCCGCCCGATACAACGTAGTAACATGCCGAAAGCGGGGGCAGAAACAGGCATAAAAATTGCCCCATTTCTGCACACGTGTGCCGGAAAAGGGGCACATTAATGCCGAAAGGGGCTCTTTCGAAAAAGGCAGTCTGTTGAAAAGATTACGTGGAAGAGTGCTCCAGACCGGTGCGATACGCGAAGATCAACAGCTCGAGCCGGCTGGTTACCCCCACCTTCTCATAGATGGAGGTTAGGTGATGCCGGATGGTTGATTCGCTCATGAACAGGCGTTTGGCGATCTTGTGCGTGTTCAAACCCTGCCCAATCATTTTCACAATCTCGCGTTCCCGTTGGGTC
Source organism: uncultured Anaerolineaceae bacterium (assembly GCA_964532655.1). GTDB lineage: Bacteria > Chloroflexota > Anaerolineae > Anaerolineales > Anaerolineaceae > JAJFTV01. The sequence continues at coordinate 5,381 of CAZHMZ010000136.1, read as the reverse complement.
AGTTGATTGACCAGCGACCATTCCTCCTGGCAGGCGGTGGGCGGGTTGCGCGAGAAGCTGGACAGCACCGCGGCCACCGTGGTATGGTCCAACCAGGCCTCGCCCTCATGCACCTTGCGGATAGCTTTCAACAGCGTTTCGGGCGGCTGCGTCTTCAACACCACACCCATGGCGCCGTTTTTCACCGCACTCACATACATTTCGGTATCCGCCGATCTCATCAGTAAGATTATTCGGGCTTCTGTGAAAGCTTGCGAAATTTTATGAATATGATTCAGGCTTTCCCCTGTGGTCTCACTGAGCGTCATTACCACAATATCAGGCTGCAGTGAATCAGCCAGGTCCTGAGCGGTTTCTATATCGCCCGCGCCGCCGGTCAGAAGCAAATCCGTGTCGCCGGCGATCAGCATTTGCAGACCCGCGCGCTCAAGCGCCAGAGGGTCGATCAGAAAAACACGGATTTTTTCCTGAATTTCCTGCTTATGGTCAAAATAGCACTCCGAAGGTTCATGCAACTGGTAGGGAGAAAATGGATCGGGATTTTCCTTTTCCTTGGAAATCATAGCTGACATCCTTTTAATCGAGACGTGTGGAGATGTTCCACAAAGGATGCCTTTTTGCTTCACTTGGTTTCATCACGGGAAAAAGAAAAATAAAAAGTTCTGGCTAAATATGAAAATGTACAGCAGTAAATTTCCGTGATAGAAAGTATGAAGGTAAAATTGGTCGCCCTTTTAGAACATCAACGATTCGCAAAATGGAACAGCAAAAATATTATAGCGCGCACTTTTAAACAAGTCAAATTATTGATATTTTTTGGTTTGATTTACCGGCCGGCTAACCGGATCTGTTATATGGTTTTCGGTTGTGATGGTTGCCTTTGTTCGTGCGCAAACAGAGCTGCCCCGATGATCCCGGCGTCATTCAACAGTTCGGCGGGAACCACGCGCGCCCTCAGCCGCAGCAGCGGCAGAAACTTGGCTGAGTCCTTGCTCACCCCGCCGCCGATGATGATCAAATCCGGCGAGATGAGCTTTTCAATCTCCTCAAAGTATTCCTGCAGGCGTTTGGCCCATTTCTTCCATGACATATCCTTCAGCCGTCTGGCCGCGTCGGAGGCGCGCTGCTCGGCGTCCTGGTTGTGCACGGTGATGTGCCCCAGCTCGCTATTGGGCAGCAGGCTGCCGTTCACAAAAATGGCCGATCCAATACCCGTGCCCAGCGTGCACATAAAAATCACTTTGTTTGCCCAATCCCGGCCGGCCCCATAGTGGATCTCCGCCAAACCTGCTGCGTCGGCGTCGTTGATCAGATAACACGGCTGCCCGGTGGCTTCGGTGAACATCGCGGCTGCGTTCAAATCCACCCACTCCGGGTGTAAATTAACGGCCATACGCGGCGTACCGGCCTGTATCGGTCCGGGAAAACCAATCCCCACCGGGCCGCGGTACCGCAGCCGGTCAATGATGATTGTTGCCAGACGGGCATGTTCCTCCGGGGTGCAGTCAGGGCCGGTTTCATAGCGTAAGCGCTGGCCGGCAAAGACGCCCTCCTGCAAATTCACCACCGCCCCCTTGATGGCCGATCCGCCGATATCGATCCCCATGACCAGCAAAGGTTCAGCGTTTGGGCCGTCAGCCGGGTCACTTGCATTCATTTTGAAGGTGCTCCTCGTAGGTATACGAAAAGTTATGTTTCCCTGAGCCATCGCAGGCCGCCCGAAAATACAGATAATCGGTTTGAGCCGGCGCGATGACTGCTTGGATGGCGGATAGACTGGGGCTGCAGATAGGCGCCGGCGGCAGACCGCTGTACAGATAGGTGTTATATGGCGAATCGACCGCCAGATCATCCAGCGAGAGAGGGTTCTTCCACCACGTATCCTTCTCTTCATCATACCCGATGGCGTACTGCACGGTGGGGTCGCTTTCCAATCGCATGCCGGCTCGCAGCCGGTTCAGGAAGACGGATGCGATCAGCGGCTGTTCTTCCGTCACCACCGCTTCCTTTTCCACCATCGACGCCAGTACGACCCCCTCCTGCAGAGAAAGACCCTGATTGGCAAATTTTTCTTCCAAATCGCTGCCGGTCTGCTCAGAAAACGCGCTCACCAGATCGGCCAGAAACAGGTTCACATCCGTATCGCGCGGGATGGTATACATGCCCGGCAGGAGCAGCCCTTCCAGCGAGCCGCCCTTCTTCCAACCGGATGGCAGCGGCAGATCGTTATCCCCCGGATGACTGGCTGCCTGGATGAATTCCTCCGGGATGATCGTCAGCCCCGAAGTCGGCAGCGACCCGGCAATCTCCTCCAGCCGCCAGCCGGCCAGGATGGAAAACGGTACTTCCGCCGGGGTGGCATCCTGAAGCCGGTGGGCAATCTGGATGGCGCTCAGCCCTGGCTCAATCCGGTAATCGCCGGCCTGAATCGAGCGGTCCAGCCCCGACCAGGTGAGATACAGCTCGAATGAATCGGCCGATGGGATGATCTTCTGCCTGTACAAATCGGCTGCCACGTCGGAAGCCGTTTCACCGTAATCCACCGCAAAACGGGTCTCCCCGGCTGTTTGCGGAACAGGCTGCGTCAATTCATCTTCATAATACAGAAGCTGCGCCGCGTAGATCAATCGATTCCACCAGGATAGGGAAGCGTCGGGCTCGCCAAAACGGGCCGCGGCGTTTTTGGGCAGCAGCAGCACAGCCGCGATCACCGCGGCCAGCAGGATGCAGAACACCACCCCCAGCACCAGTGAAAGAAGCCATTGTGAACGGCTCCGTCGGGCGACTGTCATGTTGGTCATTCCTTTCTGTCCAAAAGCTGATCCAGATAGGTCTGCAGAATCACGGCGGCTGCCATCGAATCGATGTGCTCGCGCCGTTTTCGCCGGCCGAGGTTGAGCAGATGCTGGGTTTCAGCAGCGGCCTGGGTGCTGTGACTCTCATCCCACAGCACCACCGGGATGGAGGTTTGCGCGCGGATGGCTTCCGCCAGGCGGTTGGCTTTACGCGCCTGGGGACCCATCTCACCGGATGAATCCAGCGCCAGTCCCAGGATGATTTCTACTACCTCGTTATCGGCCGCGATCTGAGCGATCAGCGCCGCGTCGACAGCACGCGAAACGTGCTGTAAGGTGCTGTGCGGGGCCGCGATGGTAGCGGTCAGATCACTCATCGCAATCCCAATCCGGCTTTCACCGGGATCAACAGCCATTCTGCGCTGATTCATGGTTGGATCATTTTGTACTGAAACCTGAAAAACGGCATCACAGGCCACCAGGCCGGAGTGATGGATACATGGATAAGCGGTTCCCCTTCAGAATATTGTTCAAGATGTTGTTCAAGTATACCGGAAATTTGTTCCGTCCTCTGCCCGGCAAGCGCGTCCAGAATGTCATCCGAGGCGAATGAGCGTAAAAGCTGCCTTGAGATCTCAACTGGTTGGGAAAAGCCGTTCGGCTGCTGTATATACGGATCATCAAACTGAAACTGCAGCGTTTGTTCATCCGCCAGGGTGTTTTCAGGCAGTAGGGTATCCAGCATCCTGGTGGATATCTGCAATAAGTCCTCTTCCAGTACCGTCCAGGCCGTGTAAGAAACCCCCAACGTGAGCAAAGCCTGCTGGCAGGGCATGTCAATCTGCGTGGATAGCTCCTCGGAAAGAATTTCATCTCTTTGAATGGATCTCGCGATCACAAGCTGCCCATTCCGGGTTTCCGTACCGGCCTGCTCAATCGCCAGTCCACCCATCTCCTCCAGCAGTACCTCACGGGCCTGTTCCACATCCCGGGCCGAAAGCGTGCTCACTCGTGTATCCGTACCACCGCCGGTGGGCAGCGGGTTTTCTACGCGCAATGACAGCCCGATTTCACCCGACACAACCCGGATGCTATTGGCCGGCACATTCCCCGCCGTGCCGGGCAGAACAGCCTGCACAGATACGCTCTGCGGCTCGGAGGGCTGTGCGGGCAAGGTCACCGCCTCAACGGTCTGAAATTGAACTGGCTCATCCGCTTCGGTCTGCAAAGTCAACCCCTGTGGGAGGGTAAGCTCCTGGCCGGTCAGGTTTGTGATCAGTACCTCGCCGGTGGCATACTCTGCGCCAAAACTGCCCTCACCGCTGGCCTGCACGGTGATCTCATTGTTAAACGAAAACACCAGCCGGTCGGCGTGGATCACCCCGCTGAGCGGGGCTGTGGCATGCATGGCATCCCCCTGCAACGTGAACCGGTAGGTCTGCTCCACCGGCGTGCGGTCAATCGAAACCCGGGACTGCGGTATAAACAGCGCCCCCAGCATCAGCAGAGCCAGCAGCGCCACTGAAAAAAAGCCGATTTGTATCTTACGTGAAATAACAGTACCGGTTGACCGGGGATAAGGTTTCACCGGCCAGTCTGGTGCGTGATGGTCAGGTCGCAATGTATCGGCATCCGGGATTTTCGTGCGCTGAGAGGTGCGCCAGTTGGAGCGGTTCGCCTGCCGGATCGTGCTGAAGCATAACAGCCCAAGCTCCTGCATGCCGCGCCGCAAACCGGCGTCAGGCACGATAAACGCCGCCTGTACCCCGATCCGGTTGGCTTCACGCGCCAGCAGCACAAAATCAACCATGGAAAAATGAAGATGCTTTTTGGGCGGCAAAACAATACAGATACGGGCAGTCCTGCTCCAGCCGATCTGGTCCTGCGCGGACAGGATATCGTCATACTGGTCAAGCCGGAATATCTGTGTCTTCATGGATGAATAGATTATACCTGTATGACTGATGTCAGAGCACATGTGCCCATAATGAGATAAAATAAATGGGTATATCATGGAAGAAAAATAACGGTCATTCCGAGGAATTATGTTGAAAAAACTTCTCATCCCCATGCTGGTGATGCTTGTATTATCCGGTTGTAACCTGCCAGCCGCCCAACAAACCGGGACGGCCAATCCCACCGATGTGCAGGCCATCGTATCCGGATCGCTGACTGCTCAGGCGGCCACGCAAGCCGACCTCAGCACCCAAACAGCGGCAAGCGCCACCAATACACAACCCGCCGCCACTGAAACATCCACCCCCACGAACACCGAACCGGCTGTGGTGCTGACCGAAACGCCCACCATCACGGTGGTGCCAAACGGTTTCCGGCAGACGTTGGGCGATCCGGACTGGATCAACCGGCTGGATGATGGTTCCGCATTTGGTCTGGATGAAACCGGTTACCAGGATGACAACACACGCATCTATATGAAAGACGGCGCCATGGTGCTCTCCAGCAGCAGTACATACGGGTATCGCGGCTGGCGGCTCACCTCCAGCTCGCCCACCAACGTGTACCTGGAAGCGAAATTCGATGTGGTCAACTGCGAATCGGCCGATCTGTACGGGGTGGTCTATCGCG
>CAZHMZ010000135.1:7781-10914 GCA_964532655.1 uncultured Anaerolineaceae bacterium | reverse complement strand
GAGCCCATCAACTGGCCGCACATCTCCAGCAGCCCCGGCAGGTCCTGCTCCAACCGCCAGGCTTCTCCTTTGGGCCCATGCCCGTAGCTCGGCGGATCGAGGATCACGGCATCGTAGCGGCGGCCGCGCTTCAACTCGCGGCGGACGTACTTGACGGCATCCTCCGCGATCCAACGGATGGGCGCTTCGACCAGGCCGGAAAGTTCCGCGTTGCGATGGGCCCAGCCAACCACGTTGCGGGCGGAATCGACATGCGTCACCGCCGCCCCGGCTGCCGCCGCCGCCAGCGTGCTGCCGCCGGTGTAGGCGAACAAGTTCAGCACGCTCAGCGGCGAGTCGCCCTGCTGCCGTCCCCAGGCCGCGACTTGATCGGCGATCCAATCCCAACAGGCGGCCTGCTCGGGGAACACTCCCAGGTGACCGAACTCGGTGCGTTTGAGCTCCAAACGGACCGAGCCATGCGCAATCGTCCACCGCTCCGGCAAGGTCCCCTTGGCAATCCAGCGGCCTTCATGCCCATTCGAGCGATCGAAACGCGCAACAGCCTCCTGCCATCGCTGCGGCAGGGCCCGGGCGATTTGCTCGGTGCCCGGGCAGGGACGGTCCAGACACAGCGGTCCGAACCGTTCCAGGCGTCGGCCTTCACCAAAGTCGAGGAATTGGTAGATTTCGGGAACAAACATGGTTGTCAATGCTGCGGCGAGCGCGTCGGTTGCTCACATGCGGCTTCCGCGCCGGCATCCGTGGGAGCATCGATCGGCAGTACAGTCTCCCCTTTTACATTCGCAATGACTGCAACCCGCCAGGGACGCATCGGTCGCGGCGAGTTACTGGGGGGCTTTTCTTCTTCTTGCTCCTGTTCTTCCACAGTAAACAAATTTTTCCTTTTCACTCTTGTTTCCTTGTTTCCAGTATATCGCGGCATATTTGTGCCACTAGGGTCGTTAATATATCACAAAACACGGTTCCTGTACCGGTTATTTTGTATCCATTGAGAGGGAAATATTGTCTGCTTCCCTTTCAATCGTGGCATATTTGTCCATATTTTTACGGTATCAGGTGTGGATAAAGGACTTATGATAGTGTTTTGTTTTTTATAACGCACTTACGGGAAGTTGCCGGTCACAGGCAGACGTGGATAAAAATACTGCTCAGCCGAGTTCGTTAATTCGGTCAATCAGCATTTTACGAGAATGAACGCCAAACTTACGATAGATGTTCATGATATGGGTCTTGGCCGTATTAAAGGAGATCATCAGCGCATCGGCGATCTCTTTGGTGGATCGCGTGCTGTTCAGCAGGTTGAGCACCTGCATTTCCCGTTCGCTTAATGGCTCCTGGAGTAAATGAAGCGATGTAATGGCAGGTATTTTGGATAAATCCGCATCATTCTCTGCTAAACTTGCTTTCTCCAGCCAGGTCAGGAGATCGGAAATGTAATCAGGATTCGCCTTTTCAAAGGCGATATAGCCAGTGGTTTGGGTATACCCCTTCAGCAGAGCCAGCATTGCCTCCCCTTCTTCGGTAAATACGCGTGCATAACCCGCCAGCGAACCCATTTGCAGTGCATCCTCAATTACCATCATGGCGGCGTTATTTTCATTGGTTTGATACAGGGATAAAGCAAACAGTACCAGCGCCCGGATAATCTGATCCTGATTCTCCGTTTGGCGAATCTGCTTGACCAAAATCACCATCAGATCTCTGGCAGCCTCGGATTTTCCCTCAAACAGGTAGATGCGCGCCAGTAGCATTTTGCCTGCCAGTGAGGCTCTGACCGATGCATCCAAGAACCGTTCGGCTTCCTGTCGCCAGGCCCTGGATGGATCCATGCGGGCTTCTGTCAGCAGGATGCGACCGTAACATTCGAGCATGCTGGCGGGCATTTCAACTGGCCCATTCGATAGTTCATACTGGCTGCCTAAAGCTCGTTCGTAATAATCACGCGCGTTTTCAATATCATGCCGTGCAATAAAATAATCTGCCAGAGTCACGCAGCGTTCGATGTGCTTAATCCACACCGATTCGCTCACGATTGTTTTGTCAAAATCTTGCAGCGTCTCACGAGCCAGCTCATCGGCCTCGATCAGATCGTTTTTTTCAAGCGCGATGTTCAGAAGCCCGGTTTGAGCCAGTGAAATTGTTGCGTTTTCAAGGTGATGCTCCCGTGCATGATCAAGCGCCTGCCTGAATTCTGTCTGAGCTTCTCTCAGGCAGGCCTGCCGAATATGGACATCCGCCAACGCAACCGTCGAATGGAAAAAGCCGTACTGATGCTGGTACTGCAAACCCAGCCGGCGTGATTGAGTAAAATATTGCACCGCGTTTTGTAACAGACCCAGGCGTTCCTGCGACATGGCCATGGCATAGGTCAGCATGGCGTATACATAATCGCTTTCCATTGAGCGGTTTTCCAGCAAACGCAATCCGTCTGAAAACCCTCTGGCGTGATCCCCGTAAATCGAATCTACACTCGCTCGAATTGCCTCTATCTGCCAGCGCATCCGTGCGATTTCGTCTCCACTCAGACTGGAGGTCTTGTATGGGGGAAGATATGTTTCTGTTTTATTCAGAACCTCAAAGGCGTCTTCGTTTTTTCCAAGCAGGAAGTGGGCGATGGCGTGATAGATCCCCAACCGCGGATGATGCTCTATCAACGCGACCGGCATAGCATTGATCCATCGGATCAATTTTGCCAGATCGAAATCGATAATGGCTTCCCACGCGATCGTATCGATGATTTCTGCAGCCTGGTCTTCATGACCTGATTGCATGGCGTAAATGACGGCCTTTTCAGGCAGTTTATGCTGTAAAAACCATTCCATTGCTTTTTGCCATATCTGGTATGGCAGGGCGGGGTTGGTTTTATGAACCAGCATATTGAGTGACCTGGCAAACAATGGATGATATCGGTACCAGATCCCTTGAGAATCCAGCCGCTCGAGGAACAAATTCTGAGAGAACAATTCAAGGATGGTCTGGCGGCTGGTGTCGATCTCCAGCAAATCGTCGCATAATTCAGATGAAAATTCAGAGAGCAGCGAGGTATTTAACAAAAAATCTTTCATATTGACAGGCTGGTACTTCAGGATTTCCTCTGAAAAATAATCCGGGAATGTGGATTGATCCTCTG
>CAZHMZ010000135.1:1855-7681 GCA_964532655.1 uncultured Anaerolineaceae bacterium | reverse complement strand
AGGGGTAAGCTTTTTTTATAGCAGTAAATATATATGCCCAGAACCGAAAAGGGATGTCATCATATTTGTCCAGAGTCACCCAGGCTGTGCGATGTTCGGTAGAGGAAGACAGGGAAAGCCATTCACCAATTAAGGTCGTTTTTCCGTAACCCGCCGGTGCAGATAAAAGAGTGACTTTTCGTTCGACCGGTTTTTCCAGCAATGCGGTCAGTCTGGTGCGCCGCAGGATACGGTTGGTTAAGGATGGAATTTCCAGCTTGGTATGAACCAGCGTTTCAAACAACAAATGTTCAGAATCCATGATGCCTGTGCCCTTTTAATCCCAACGGCAGGAAAAAAGGATGATTACTCGTAAAATATACCAGATCAGAATCATCCTTTCGCTCATCCATCAATCATCCGGTATGGGTGATAGACCGCCGCTCCGATTTAATTATACTTTAATCTACGACAGAACCAGCCTTTGCTGTAAGGTTGGAGATACTGCTGTTTGGCCTGTATTACTGTGCTTAACGGGTTTTCCATTTAAATGCGATTTGATTTATGAAGGAGAAACGAAGATGAGCCGCGAGAAAGAGACCAAAAAACAACTGAGTCGTAGAGATTTTCTCAAAGGTGCCGCGGTGGGTGCGACGGCTATGGCTGGAGCAAGCGTCATCGGAGCCTGCGCCCCGCGTGTTGCTACGGCTGCCCCTGAAGCTGCAGTTCCTGCCGCTTCTGCTGAAGACTGGCTGGGGACTGAACCAGTCATTGGTGATGTGGCGGAAACCGTTGAGAGCGATGTCATCGTGATTGGGGGTGGTACCGGGGGAGCTTACGTCGCCTCGTCGGTGGCCGAACAGGGACTGAAAGTGATTGTTCTTGAAAAGAATACCGCCGTCAGCACAGTCCGTAATGACTGGGGCGCCATCGGTTCTCAGTGGCAAAAAGAAGGCGGAGCCGTGTTGGATAAAGCCACCATCCTGCACTACCACGCCCTGTATTGCGCAAACCGGATTGACCAGCGGTTGCCGCGCATCTGGGCGGATGAGAGCGCTGCTGCCATTGACTGGATCGGGAATCTCATTATCAGTAAGGGTGGGATGTTCGATTGGGAAGGCGGTTACGAAGCCGATCTGGAACACTCTGCCTCTTACCCCAAATTCCCCACCGGACACAGTGCGTTCTGGCCCAGCCGTGACATGACGACTGCCAAAATGATGCAGGCCTATATTGAAGAATTGGGCGGCGAATTCCGTTTTGAAACACCTTTTGTCAAATTTGAACATGAAGGCAAGAAAGTCACTGCAGCCATCGCACAAAACAAAGAAGGTAAATACATCCGCTTCATTGGCAAAAAGGGAATTGTCCTGTGCTCGGGCGGCTATCAGGGCAACCCTGCCATGCTGAATGCCCTGCAACCTGCCGATGTAATGGTAATGGCCAAACCGGCTCCCGGCCCCAACAGCGGTGACGGGATCAAAGCCTGTCTGTGGATGGGCGCTGCCATGGATGAATGCCACTCCAGTATGCTGTTTGACCGCATGGGTTTGCTGCCGAATGAAGTTCCGGCCACCATGACCCAACCCACCCTGTTCTGGCTCGGATCACAACCATGGCTGAAGGTGAACCTGAAAGGCGAACGGTTCTGCAACGAGTCACAGCCGTACGATTTTATCCTGCATGCTGCCGCGCGTGAACCGGGTGCCTGCTACGCCGCCATCATGGATTCCACCTGGTTTGATCAGACTGTAGCATACCAATCGGTTGGTTGTTCACGTATCATGCCATATAATAACGGCAGCCCCAATGACACCCCGTTTTTTGCTCCCCCCGGTGATCTGGAGGCAGTCAAGGCAAACGCCCCCACGATATGGGCCGGTTTGATTGAAAGCGGCCATTTGCAGCAGGCTGATACGGTCGAAGAACTGGCTACCAAATTGAATATCCCTTCGGAGACACTGGCGGCAACCGTTACCCGTTATAACGAACTTGCTGATGCCGGAGAGGATACAGATTTCTTCAAGGATTCCTACCGTTTGCTGGCTCTGAAGGCGCCACCGTATTATGGCATCCGTTTGACCGGCATGCTCCTCTCCACCATAGATGGCATCCGGATCGACACCCAGATGCGGCCATGCGACAAGGATTGTGAGCCGTTTGAGGGCCTGCATGTGATCGGCGATTCTTCCGGCAGCTACTTTGCCCATACTTATCCCAACCTGTTCACCGGTTATGCAAACGGCCGCACCTGTGTGTTTGCCCGGCGTGTGGCTCGTATTCTCACCGGTCAACCGCTCGAATTATAGGTAACATCTGGTGCGGGCATCTGCTGCACCAGTGAAACGATCACTAGAGTAATGCCCCTTGAACCGAAAAGTTCATGGGGCAAATAATTGAAAGGGAAACATGTCACAAGAACCTTTACAGGAATCTGTCCAATCCAGTAAGCAGACAAAAAAAGAGAATAAAACGCAGAAAAAACGAACCTGGACCATTATTGGTATCATCGTTGCGGCACTGGTCGTGGTCGGCGGTGCAGCAGGTGGTTATATGATCCACCTGTCAAATACCAGCCCGGAATTTTGCGGGATCTGTCACATCATGGATCCCAATGTGGACTCATACTTAACCAGCAATGATCTGGATAATCTGCATAACCAGGCCGGAGTTGAATGTAAAGAATGCCATGATTATCCATTGGATGCCGAGATCACCAGCGGTATCGCGTTCCTGGTAGGGAATTATGAAGTGGATAATGAAGGAAAACTGATGCCGGTTACTTATGACAATGATATGTGCCTGCAGTGCCATATCAGTTATGACTACGTTGCCCAATCCACTGATTTCCTGAGAAGAAATCCACATAACAGCCATAACGGTCAGTTACCCTGCAAGACCTGCCATGTATCACATGGCGACCAGATCGATTACTGCTCGTCCTGTCACGATAACGGTGGGCAGCGGTTGGTCGGAGAACCGAGAGAACCACGCGGGACCATCAATTAAACTTCCAGTACAACGCGGGTCCCAATCAAACCTGTTTTTGGAGAAAACAAGATGAAGGAACAGAAGAGAAACAAAGCAATCAGTCGTCGGCAATTTTTGAAGGGAGCTGCTGTCAGCGCCACCGCAGTCGCCGGTACCGCCGTGATTGCGTCATGCGCGCCGAAAGTTGTGGCAACCGAAGCCCCTCAGGCTGAAACCGTCAGCACTACCGCATCATTTTTAACCCCGCCTGCCCCTATCGCAGCAGCGGACATCAAGCAAACTGTTGACGGCGATATCGTGGTGGTCGGCGCCGGTGTGTGCGGTTTGATGGCTGCTTACACAGCCGCCAAAGCGGGCGTAAAAACAATTCTGGTTGAAAAAACAGAAAAATTCAACGCTCGTGGTGGTCACAACGCTGCGCTGCGCAGCAAGATTGAACTGGAAGAGGGATTGGACTATGATCCCAAACGCGTCGCCCGCGATCTGATCCGCTGGAGCAACAATAAAGTGGAAGCCGAGCAGGTGATGCAGTGGGCCGACCGGCACAGCGCTATCATCGACGAACTGATCGATTTGGCTGCAGTGCAGGGAATCGAAGTAACCCGTTATGGCAATGACATGCCGGATGCCTATTTCCCGGAATACAAAACCGTGCATATGTTCGGCGGGATGGATGAGACCATTCTGGCAGGCATGCTGGAAAAAGCCGCAAAGGAATCAGGCGCCGAATTCAACTACAGTACCCCGGCAGAGCAACTGGTCAAGGATGCCTCAGGACGTGTGACCGGTGTGATTGCGAAAAACACTGAAGGCGCTTACGTTCAGTTCAATGCTGCCAAAGCGGTTATTTTGTGCACAGGCGATTACGGCAACAGCCCCGAAATGATTGAGGCTTACTGCCCGAAAGCAGCCATTGTGGATATGAATGTTTACGCCCCGCCCGTCAATACCGGCGATGGCCACAAAATGGGCCTGTGGATCGGTGCAGCCATGCAACAGGAAACACCCCATACCCCCATGGTTCACAACCTGGGCGCAGCTCCCTTCTCGGGCAACCCCTTCCTGCGTGTCAACCTGGAAGGCCGCCGGTATGAGAACGAAGATGTACCGATCCCGTTGATGGCCAATTCTGCGCAGCTTCAGCCCCAGCACAAAACTTGGACTGTCTATGATTCAACCTTTGCAGATGATCTGCCCCTCATGACACCCGGTTTCTCACGCACAACTGCCATGAGTGATCGCACTCAAACCGGTATTGACACCGCCGTAGAAAATGGATCTCTGCTGAAGGCTGATACGATTGAGGAACTGGCCGGCCTGATGGGTGTACCCGCGGATGCATTGAAAGCTACCGTGGACCGCTACAATGAACTGGCCGCAAAAGGCAGCGACGACGACTTCGGTAAGGATCCTGCCATGGTGACCGCGGTTGACACCGCACCGTTCTACGCCGCTTACAACTCGCTGGCACTGCTTGTGGTCCTGGGCGGGTTGGACGTCAATAAGAGCCTGCAGGTGCTGGATACCGAGCACAAAGTCATTCCGGGTTTGTATGCCGCCGGAAATGCTGCCGGTAACTTCTTTGCCAATGACTATCCGGTGATCGTCCCCGGATTGAGCCACAGCCGCGCCTGGACACTCGGCCGAATCGCAGCCGAAAACGCCGTCGCATCCTAAAGCGACACTGAAACCGAATGCCGGGCAGAATAGTGATATTCTGCCCGGTTTTTTATCCCCTTCTACCCGCTGCATTCAACCCTTATAATAAAATGATGACAGGCACCATGTACGTTAATCATCGGGATTTCATTTTCATCTCCATCAGTTCGAGGCAGGCATGACGCAGGAAAAGTTGCCGGTAAAAGAGGGTAAACGGATTCTCATTTTGACCGCTGATGCAGGCTTTGGGCACCGCAGCGCCGCCAGAGCCATATCAGAAGCGTTGCAGGAAATGCATCCGCAGGAGTGCCAGGTTGAAATGGTGAACCCGCTGCAGGATAAACGCGTGCCGCTACTCCTGCGAAAAAGCGGCGAAGATTATGACCGGCTTGTGAGGGTGATGCCGAGTTTATATAAACTCGAATATGACATGGCCGATTCAACTGCCACCAGCGCAATGGTGAACAGCGCACTGTCGGTGATTTTGTTTGAGGTGATGAACGATCTGGTGAAGAAATACCAGCCGAATGCCATCGTGACGCCTTACCCGCTGTATCAGGCGCCATTAGCAGCGGTATTTGCGCTCACTCAACGGGATATCCCCCTGTTGACCGTGGTGACTGATCTGGCGCCTGTGCATCGTTTATGGTTCAACAGGGCGGCTGACCTGTGCCTGGTATCTATGCCGGCCGTTCGTGATCAGGCAATTGAAGCAGGATTGCCACCGGAAAATGTGGCCGTGACTGGCATTCCAGTGCGTCCAAAGCTGGTCAAAAATCAAGCAGAGCGACCTGCTGTCAGACAGAAATTAGGTTGGGACCCCCACAAAATCACTTTGCTGGCCGTGGGCAGCAAAAGGGTGAGGAATATGCCGGGGATTCTGCAGGCGATCAATCACTCGGCGCTGCCGGTGCAACTGGCGGTGGTGACAGGTGGGGACGAAGCGCTGTACAACCAGTTGAAAGAGGTCGAATGGCATCTGCCAGTCCATCTGTATAATTTTGTGGAAGATATGTCGGAGATGATGCACGCCGCGGACTGCGTGATTTGCAAGGCGGGCGGTTTGATCGTGACCGAATCACTGGCCTGCGGACTGCCCATTCTGCTCACCGATGCGATCGCCGGCCAGGAAACCAGCAATGCCCGCTATGTGGTGGATGGCGGCGCAGGAGAGATGGCAGAAACACCCCTGGACGG